>DASTDZ010000001.1:0-3291 GCA_035710105.1 Sphingomicrobium sp.
GGCGAGACCGACAGTCGCGACTGGCGCACCAGCTCCATCTTCGCCAGCCGCGGATCCGCCTTGATCTGCCTCAGGGCGACCGGCCGGGCCAACGCCCGCACCGGCTCGACCTTGACCGAGACCCAGGCCGGATCCCCGGGGTCGGGCGCCGCCTCGCGCGTGATTCGCATCACCCCGACGACCGCCCGCTCCTCGCCGCTGTGATAGAAAAAGGCCTCGTCGCCGCGCTTCATCGCCTTCAGGTGCAGCCGCGCCGCGGCATTGCGCACTCCGTCCCATTCGGTCGAGCCGTCGCGCTCGAGGTCCGCCCAGCTGTAGGTGCCGGGCTCCGATTTCATCAGCCAATGCGCCAACTCGCCCTCCTCTCCCAACGCCTAGCGCAGCCTGCCGCAAATCCAAGCGCTTCCGTTTTCTGGCAGAAAATCAATCAGTTCCGTGGTTCGTCCCGGCATAGGCTCGACTCGTCGTCCCATGGGTTGGATTCCCCGCCACAATCCGTATCTGCCCTTCATCGGTAACGAGAGCGGGGACCCATGAAGCGCATCTGGCGCTGGGCTCCCCGGGCAAGACGGACGATCCTTCACAACGCGCGACGCGAGAGCGCTTCTTTTTTAAAGGAAGCGCCCCTGTGACCGGTCGGCCGCCAAGGGCAAGAGAAAGATTTGAAGAAGTTTCTGCGGAACCGCGGCCTCGCCGCGGTTGTGGGGTCGTTCATGCTGGTTCTGGGGTCGGGCAGCGCAAGCGCCGAGACGTCTCAGACCGCGGGCTATTCTACGGCCGTCGCCGCCAAGGCGCCGGTCGTTTCGGCCGCTCAGCGGGCGGTGTCTTCCACGACCAGCATGTTCTCGAACGCGATCGGCTCGGTCTTCGGGACCGGCGTGATGCAGGACGAGGCGACGCGGATCGTCCGCGAGGCCGCCTGGCTGCACAGGAACGGCTGGCCGCTCTACGCACTGGTCGACCGCTACAGCGCCTCGGAAGGCCCCGCGCTCGACGAGGAAGCCAATTGCATCGCCGTTGCCGTCTATCATGAGGCGCGCGGTGAATCGCTCGAAGGCCAGCTCGCCGTCGCCAGGGTGATCATGAACCGCGCGGCATCCGGCAAATATCCGCCCACCTGGTGCGGCACGGTCAAGCAGCCGTGGCAGTTCTCGTTCGTCCGCAACTACCAGTTCCCCTACACCGACACGAGCTCGCTCGCCTGGCGCAAGGCCGTGGCGATCACCCGCCTCGCGATCAGCAACGCGGTGCCTTCGCTTTCGGGCGACGTGCTCTGGTACCACGCCGATTATGTCGCTCCGTCGTGGGGCCGCCGGCTGACGCGCGTGGACAAGATCGGCACGCACATTTTCTACCGCGCGTAAGGCTTTCTCTCGGGGGGAGGGGCATCGGGCCGGGCTGAATAAGCTCGGCCCGACTCAAATCCGCCTCGGCTCGTCGTTAATCGCGTTCATCAGGGATTCGCGTCCGCTGTCTTTCCCCCCACGCTCCCTGGCGCATCGGCTTGATGCCTCGGGGGAGGTTAAGTTGCTGAAGATTCTGGTGGTCGAGGACGACAGGCAGCTCGCGACGACCGTCAAATATCTTGTCGAGGACAATCCGCGCTACCGGGTCGTCGCCATCGCCGACGACGTCGACAGCGCCGTCGCCGCAGCCGAGCAGCACCACCCGCACCTCGCCCTCGTCGACCTCCACCTCGCCCATGGCACGACCGGCTTTGCCGCCGCCGTCCGCTTGAACGATTTCGATGTCCCCTGCCTGTTCGTCAGCGGCAAGGCGCCGAGCTTTGCCATGCCCGACCTCGCGCTCGGCTGCCTGATGAAGCCGTTCACCGCCGAGGACGTGCACCGTGCGCTCGCACTAGCCGAGGACAAGCTGCGCGGCCGCGACGCGCTTCGGATGAAGCTTCCGGTGAACCTGATGGTCTATGACGAGCCCGACGAGACGATGGAGGTGCGCGGCTTCATTCCGTCGCGGCCGTCGCTCTGGACCCGCCTCGGCCACTGGATCGCGGCGCACCAGCGCCCGTCATGAATTCGTAACATTCGAGTCACTGCCGCGTAGCAGTCGCGCACTAGATGGCGAGTCACCGGGGCGGCGCTGGGCCGTCCAAAGGGGACTCACATGAGCAAGACCAATCTCTTCTGCGCGGCCGCGCTCCTGGCCGCGGTTTCAACCCCGACGATCGCCGAGGCCCGCGGCCAGATGCGCGCCGTCGGCTCGTCCACCGTCTATCCTTTCGCCAAGATGGTCGCGGAGCGAGTCGCCCGCGCCAACCCGCGTCTGGGCACGCCGATCATCGAATCGACCGGCACGGGCGGCGGCATCAAGCTGTTCTGCGGCGGCGTCGGCGCCCGCTTCCCGGACGTCGCCAATGCCTCGCGCCGAATGAAGGCCAGCGAGGCCAAGACCTGCGCCGCCAATGGCGTGACCAAGATCACCGAGATCCAGGTCGGGATCGACGGGATTGCCTTTGCCACGTCGAAGGCCACTCCGCTCGCCGGAGTGACGACGCGCGACATCTACATGGCACTCGCCAAGACCCCGTTCGGAAAGCCGAACCGGGCGAAAACCTGGAAGGACGTCAATGCCAAGCTCCCGGCGATCCCGATCCGGGTCTATGGCCCGCCGCCGACCAGCGGCACGCGTGACGCGCTGGTCGAACTGATCATGACCGCGGGTTGCGAAACCAATGCCGGCATGGCTGCGCTCAAGAAGAGCGACGAAAAGAAGCACAAGGCGGTCTGCACCGGCATCCGCGAGGACGGCGCGTTCATCGAAGCGGGCGAGAACGACAATCTCATTGTCCAGAAGCTCGAAGCGAACCGCGGCACCGTCGGGATCTTCGGCTATTCCTATCTTGAGGAGAATTCGGACAAGCTGAAGGGGCTGACGATCAATGGCGTCGCTCCGACTTACGATGCGATCAGCTCGTTCAAATATCCCGGCGCCCGCCCGCTTTACGTCTACGTCAAGAACGCGCACGTCGCGGCGGTCCCCGCGGTCAAGGCCTTCGTTGCCGAATTCACCAAGGAAAGCGCCTTTGGTCCCAACGGCTATCTTCGCCGCGGTGGCCTGATCGCTTCGCCGACCAAGGTTCGTGCCCGCAGCCAGATGGCCGCCCGGTCGCTGACTCCGCTCAACCTGGCGAGCCTCAAATAGAGCCTGCAGACACCTTACTTGACTGACCAACCCGTGCCCGGATGTCACCCGGGCGCATTACTGGGCCTCATTCGGGGCGGGGAAAGGGAAAGACAGATGCACAAGTTCAAACTGGCGGCGGCGCTGCTC
>DASTDZ010000002.1:0-11766 GCA_035710105.1 Sphingomicrobium sp.
TGCCGCCGGCTCTTTGATCCTGTGATCCCCGACCATTCGCCCTCCCGCGCGCACGCGGGTCGAGGCGTGACCACGGTCGACGTCCGCGCATCGAAGGTCACGAAGTTGGTGAAGTTTGTGATCCCCCGATTCGACCCCCCCAGGCGTCGGCTTCAAGCGCCAACTTGCGCCCCGGCGCTTCCGCCGGAGCAGCTTCGTTACAGCGGATTGAAGATGAGCCGCCTCAGAGGATCGTGATCCTGTCGAGTGCCCAAAGCACCGCGAGGATAACGAGCGAGATCAGGACGAGGATGGTCGCGCGCCAGACCAGGCGAGCGCGGCGGATTCGCCGCTCCCGGTTGCGGCTCTTGGTCCGGAACGCCTCTTCCCAGTCCTGCACCGAGCCGCGGAACTCCCTTTAGCGGCTCGACGTGACGTCAGGCTCGTCGCCGCCACCGTCGTCATAATCGTCACCGCCGTCGTCCTCGTCCTCGTAATCGTCGCCGCCGTCGTCTTCGGACTCATCGTCCCCGCCCTCGTCGGGTTCCTCGGCGTCCCCGGAATCCTCATCGGCGTCGTCGTCGCCCGCATTGTCATCAGAAGCGGCGCTGTCGTCGTCGTCACCACCAGCATCTTCGCTGGCGCCGGCATCGTCATCGTCGCCGTCATCGTCACCGGCGGCGCCGTCGTCATCATCATCATCGCCATCATCAGCGTTGGCGCTGGCGTCGTCATCGTCGCTGTCGTCTCCGACGCCGGAATCGTCATCGGCTTCGTAGAGGTCGGCGTCGTAACCGTCGCTTGCATTGTCTGCGACATCGAGATCGCCGTCTTCGGCGTCATAATCATAGACTTCGTCGAAGCTTTCCTCGCCGAGCTCGCCGCCGAGATAGCTTTCCTCCATCGCCGAATATTCGGAGGAATAGGTCGTTTCTTCGGTCGTGACCTCGCTGATGATGGTGCTGTCCTCGGTGACGGACACTGTCTCCATCTCGACCCCGTTGGAATCATAGACGTCGTACAGCGGCTTCTGCATCCGCGAAGGGGGGATCTTGCTTCGGCTGGTCCCGCCGCGGCCGGGCCTGACCGAGCGGTATGGGACGGCATAGCGATAGCCGCGGCCAGTCCAGGCTTGATCCAAATAAGCCGGCCCGGTCTTCCAGGTGGCGATCGGAGTCCAGCGACTCTGGTAGATTTCCGGGACGATGATCCCGAAGGGATGCCAGTCATCGACATAGCGCGTGTTCTTGCCGGCCTTCATCACGCTGGCGATCGCCGCGACCATGTTGGCAGCCGCGGAAAGGACGGCGAGCCCAACGATTTCGCTGCTCCGCCCGTCGACCATCAGTTGCACCTTGTTTCCACGGGGGCCGGTGGCCTTGATCGAGTAGGCCGTGCCCTGCCGTTTCATCGATTCGATCCGATAGCCGCGCTTCTCGAGCTCAAGCGCAACCGTCGCCGGCGAATAGATTTTGTCCTTGGGCGTCTGAGCCGGCGGAAGCCGGAGCTTCGCCGCGTTGGCCGGTGCGTTTGCGGCGATCGCCAAAGCGACGGCCGCTGACAGATAGAGCGTGAACTTGGTCATGAATGGTCTCCCCCCCGCGCGGGCGACCACCCACCGACGTGGAAGCGCGTGCCGAAGGAAACTACACGGCATTTACCCACGGTTGCAAATAGTTCGGTTGGCGACGTGTGAACAATGTTGCGATGGCGGGCGGCGCCGGTCGGTCGAAACGTCGATTCCCCGGGAACTTTCGCGGCAACTTTCCGTCTGCTCACCCGGAGGAAAGGGATGACGATTGAAACGCGGACCCAGACTTACTGGGAAGAGGAAGTGGAGACGGCTAAATTCCCCTCGCTCGAGGAGGAGCTCAGCGTCGACGTCGCAATCATCGGCGGCGGGATCGTCGGGGTCAGTACCGCCCGCGCGCTCAAGGACCGCGGGCTGAGCGTGGCGCTGATCGAGGCGCGGCGCGTAGGACGCGGGGTCAGCGGCAGGGCGACGGCCAAGGTCACCTCGCAGCACGGGCTTCGCTACACGACGATCCGTGACAAGTTCGGGGAAGAGGAGGCCCGGCTCTATGCGGAAGCGCAGGAGGCTGGGCTCCGCGCCATCGGGGAGATGGTCGAACGCTTCGGGCTCGACGCGGACTTCGAGCGCAAACCGGCCTTCGTCTACACGCGCGAGGAGAAAAGTGTCGACGCTCTCGAAAAGGAGGTCGAGCTCGCGAAGCAGCTCGGGCTTCCCGCTTCGCTGACTCGCGACACGGGCCTGCCTTACGATGTGCTGGGGGCGATGCGCTGGGACAATCAGGCCCAGTTCCACCCGGTCAAATATGTCGCCGGCCTTGCAGCGACGATCCCGGGTAAGGGCTGCCACGTCTTCGAAAACAGCCGGGTCACCGATTGGGAGCCAGGCCGCGTCAAGACCGCGAGGGGCGGCGTGAAGGCCAGGCACGTGATGATGGCGACCAACCTGCCGCTCGGCATGACCGGCGGCTATTTCGCCACCAACTTTCCGATGGCCGAGCCGATGATCGCGGCGCCGCTTCGGACCGATCTTCGCGGCTTTTACATCAACGCCGAGCAGCCGGGCCATTCGATCCGGACCCACCGCCGGGGCGGCCAGCTCTACGCCGTCTGCGCAGGTCCCCATTCCAGGCCCGGACACAATGACGAAATGGAAAAGAACTTCGCCGATCTCGAGCACTGGCTGACGAGCAATTTCGATGCCGGCCCGGTCGAGTCGCGCTGGGTGAACGAGGATTATTCGCCGATGGACGGCGCGCCGTTCGTGGGCTGGTCGTCGAGCGATGAAAAGGATCGCTATCTCGTCGCCACCGGCTTTGGGGCCTGGGGTTTCACCAACGGCGCGGCGGCAGCGATGCTCGTCGCCGACCTCGTCGAGGGAAAGGAAAACCCCTGGGCGAAGCTGTTCGACGCGACCCGGATCAAGCCGGTCGCCGGCGCCAAGACTTTCGCGAAGGAGAATGCCAAGACCGCGGCGGATCTCGTCGGCGGCCACTTCTCGTCAATGCCCAAGTCGGTCGAGGAGGTCGCTCCCGGCCAGGCGGCGGTCCTCAACGTCGACGGCGACGATATCGCCGTGTTTCGCGACGAGCAGGGCGAGGTGAAGGCGGTTTCGGCGGTCTGCACGCACATGGGCTGCATCCTCGGCTGGAACGCTATCGACCGGACGTGGGACTGTCCCTGTCACGGCTCGCGCTTCTCGCTGGCGGGGGACGTGATCGCCGGGCCGGCGGTGAGCCCGCTCGACCGCAAGCAGCCGGCCTAGTCGAACTGGAAGCCGAAGCGGAATGCGCGGCCCGGCAGCGGCAAGCCGAGCTGCGGCGTGATGACGTCGTCGAGGAGGTTCTCGACCGACCCGACCAGGAACAGGCGCGGGCCGCCGGGAAGCGCGCCGACCCGCCAGCGCGCGCGCAGATTGAGCTCGTTGCCGGGCGCGAGCCGCGTCTTCTCCCCGTCGGGGCCGAGGTCGACTGCGGGCCCGACGCGGCGCAGCTCGCCCCTCAAAGTCAGCCTTGCGGTAGCGGCGAAATCTGCGGCTGCTGTAATTTCGTAGGAGGGGCGCTGCGGAAGGCGCCGGAACGGAGCCGTCCCGGAGTCGGCGCGGGCGCGCAGGAGCGCCGCCTCGAGCGCGAGACCCAGCCGATCGCTGACTTGCCAGGAGGCCGCGGCGTCCACGCCGATGCTGGTCGAGCCTGACAGATTGTATCGTTGCCGGAGGTTGCGGCCGTCGACCGTGACGACGCGCTGCGCGATCGTGTCCTCGACGCGCGCGACGAAAGGGTTGAGGACGGCGCTGACGCGTCCGGTCTCGTAGCGAAGCTCGACGTCGCCTAGCCAGGCCTGTTCGGGCTTAAGCGCCGGGTTGGGAAGGAACCGCCCGAGCGCCTCGCCGAACAGTTCCCGCGCGCTCGGGAAGCGGTTTCGCCTTCCCCCGGAAAGCGTCAGGATCCAGTCGTTTCCGAGTGGCAGCCGGTAGGCGGCTGAAAAGGCGAGCGCGCCGCGCCCGGGCTGCGACAGCTTGTCGCCGGTCAGCGGGTTGGTCGACCGGTCGTAGGCGAGGCCCGCAGACGCCCGGCCCGGCCCGAGCGGCGCGTCGACCTCGCCGCCGAGAGTATAAAGGTTCTGGCGATAAACCAGCTTCGGTCCTTCGGGTCCCGATGGCAACGGCGTGTCGCGCTGCGCGTGGCGGCTGGTCTGCGCGGTCCCGACGATCCGAATCGTCATCGGGCCGGCTTCGGCGGTCAGCACCGCGCGGCCGCCGACCGTATCGTCCTCGTCGTCCTCGCGCGCACTGAGAGTCGAATAGGTTTGGTCCTGATATTGCTGGATGGTCTGGCTGAACCATTGCCTCCACCCGACCAGGCGCAACGCCGCACCCTGCGACAGGTCGATCTCGCTGCCGAGGTTGAGCTGCGTCTGCGCGATGTCCGGATAGCGCCAGTATCGCGGCGCGGTCTCGGCCGGGTCGCGGTCGGATTCGGGCGCGATTCCGCGCGCCGCCTCGAAATGCAGCAGCGAGGCGCGAAGCAGCACTGGCCCGCGCTCTAGCTGCGCCGCTCCGAACAGGCTCATCGAATCGAGGTCCGTGTTGAGCCTCCGCCGGCTTCGCGGCTGGCTGAAGGGAAGCGCCTCCAGGCTTGCGACTGGTTCGGCGTCGCGGCTCATCGCCGCTGCGGCAAAGGTGAAGCCCAGGTCGCGAACAGGAATCGTCGCCACCGCCGAGGAATCGACGAAGCCCAGCGAACCGATCCGCGCCGACGCGTCGATGCCGCGCTCGTCTCCGCTTCGGGTCCTCAGGTCGATGACCCCGGCTACGGCATTGGCGCCATATTCGATCGGCACCGCGCCCTTGGTCGCGCTGACCGAGCCGATCAGCCCCGCCGGGAGGACGCCGATGTCGGCGCGACCGTCCCACGGCACGGCGAGCGGCGCTCCGTCGAGGAAAACCTGGGTCTGCCGTTCCTCGCTCCCGCGGACCCGGACGATCGCTTCGCCGCGCGAATTGACCCGGACGCTGACCCCCGGAAGCTCGCGGACCGCGTCGGCGGCGCTGTCCGGCTGCAACACGAGCAGTTCCTCGCCGTCGATCGTGACGACCGGCGGAAGAGCGCGCGAGGGCGGGCGCTCGGCAGTGACGACGATCGGCGCCGGCTGCGGTTCGTCCGAGGCGGCGGCGGCTGTTGCGGCGAGAAGGATCAGCGACACGAGGCAAGCTCTAACCGGCCCCGGGCGGGGCGGTCGATGCTTTCCGGCAAGGGGGCGCTTCGCTTCGGCAGGCGGCGGCCCTGACACGGGCGGTGCGGCGAGCTACAAAGGCGGCATGTCGACGCAAGCGCGAGCCGCATCGATCCGAATTTCCGGGCTGCTGATCATGCTGCTCGCAGCTGGGGCCGCCTTGCTTCCTTCAGGCCAACATATTCCCGGCCGCACGGTCGTCGGGCTGATGCTGATCGCGGCTGGTGCGATCGAGCTTGTCGCGGTGGCGGCGCGGACTCACGGGCACCGGCTTGGCCAGGGGTTGGCCGCGGCCGCCAGCATCCTTGCCGGTCTTCGGCTCGTTCTCGATCCGACCGCCAATTTCTTCACCGTCCTCAACCTCGTGATTCTGTGGCTGGTGATCCGCGCCGGTGCCCTGTCCGTTTCAGGACTGAAGTCGCGGCGGCCGTTGTGCAACTGGACCTTCTTCGCCGCCGCAGTCGATTTCCTGATGGCGGTCGTGCTTCTGGGCGGCCTTCCGGTCGCGGTCCTCGTTTACGGGCTGTTCGGCCAGACGGGCGAGATCATCGCCACTTTCGCGTGGATCCTCGCAGCGAGCTTCGTCGCCACCGGCATGCTGCTGGTGGCGTCGGCTTCGCTGCAGGCTCGGGAGATCGGCTAGCTCAGCCGAGTATGGCGAGCGCCGCCCGATAGGCGATCGTCCGCGATTGCCGGCTCTCGGCCGGCGTCATGAGCTGCAAGAGGGTAGGGGTGGGGGATCGGCGGCGCCTGCGCGCCCGCCGCGATTTGCTGTTACTGATGTTCACTTGATTTTCGTTCTTTACTTGTTGCCGGCCTCGGCCTGTGCGGCCGCGGCTCGGGCCTTGTCGGCCAGCAGCGTCTCACGCATCCGTTCGGTGCGTTCCGCGCGCTCGGCCATTGCGTTCCAGGCCGCTTCCGACCGAAGGCAGCGCTCGCGCACATTGTCGAGGGTTGCCGCCTGCGCCTGGGCGCGCGCATCGGCTGCCCGGGCCAGATAGGTTTCGCGGTCCGTCATGTTCGACAAGCGGGAGCCTTCTTGAGGTGGAGCGGGGCCGCGCAAAGGCGGCCCCGCGTCCGTTTGATTACTCGACAGGCTGCAGGTTGACCGCGCTGGTCTTGCCGCGCTGATCCTGCTCGAGCTCGTAGCTGACCTTCTGGTCCTGGTTGAGCGTGCGCATTCCGGCGCGCTCGACAGCCGAGATATGGACGAAGGCGTCGTTGCCGCCATCGTCCGGCTGGATGAAGCCATAGCCCTTCTGGGCATTGAAAAATTTCACGGTGCCTACTGGCATATTCATATTCCTTACTCTGTGGCGACCGCCAATCGGTCCACCAGTGCTAGGAGCAGCGAAGAGAAGGAATTGAGGAGCCGCAAAGCGCCTTTAGACCGTTCCGTTTGCGACTAGTAGCGCCCCGCATATAGGCGCAATTGCCAGCGATTGTAAGTGCGCCGCGATTTTGCGCTCGTTTAGGGATAGATCGCCTCGACGAAATAGAGGCCCTGCGGGGGCGCATTGAAGCCGAGCGCCGAGCGGTCGCGCGCCTCCAGCGCTTGCCTGATGTCAGCCGGTTTCCACTGACCGCGCCCGACCATCGCCAAACAACCAACCATTGACCGGACCTGGTGGTGAAGGAAGCTCCGCGCTGCCGCCTCGATTCGAATTTCTTCGCCTTGGCGGCTGACGTCGAGCCGGTCGAGGGTCTTCACCGGGCTTTCCGACTGGCATTGAGCCGAGCGGAAGGTCGTGAAATCGTGCCTTCCGACAAGGTGAGCAGCGCCCTCGCGCATCGCCTCGACGTCCAGCGGCACGGCGATGTGCCAGGCACGGCCGCGGTCGAGCGCCGGCGGCGCGCGCCGGTTGAGGATTCGGTAGAGGTAGTGCCGGCCTATGCACGAGAAACGCGCATGCCAGTCGTCGGCGACGGGCTCGACTTCCAGTACCGAAATCGGGTGCGGCCGCACCAGCGCGTTCAGCCCCTCGCGAAGCCGGTGCTCTGTCAGGTTCTTCTCGATCTCGGTATGGGCGCTCATCGCCAGCGCATGCACCCCCGCGTCGGTCCTGCCGGCAGCGTGGATCGTCGCCAGCTCGCCGGTCATTCGGGTCAGCGCTTCCTCGAGGGTCTGCTGCACCGACGGGCCATGGTCCTGCCGCTGCCAGCCCATGAACGGCCCGCCGTCATATTCGATCGTCAGCCGCCAGCGGGTCACGGGAGGATCGTGCCCCTGGGGATCGGAAAGCCGCGAAGCAGCTCGCCCGGAGTCATCGCTCCCCGCCCGGCGCGCTGCACCTTGAGCGGGCGGACGTAGCCCGAGCCGCAGGCGATGGTCAGGCAGTCGTCGAGCACTTCGCCGGGTTTGCCCGAAGCATCCGCACCGATGCCGGCTTCAAGCAACTTTACGCGCTCGCCGTTGGCCTCGAACCAGGCGCCTGGGGCAGGAGCGAAGGCGCGGACTTGCCGTTCGACCTGCTCGGCGCTTTGGGCCCAGTCGAGCCGCGCCTCGGCCTTGCTGATCTTTGGGGCATAGGTGACTCCCTCGTCCGGCTGGGCGACCGGCGCGGACGGGTTGGCGAGCCATTCGACCAGGGCATCGGCGCCGAGCCGGGCAAGTTCCTCGGTCAATTGTCCGGCCGTCTTGGAATCGATGGCCGTTTGGCGCTTGAGCAGCATCGGGCCCGTATCGAGCCCTTCCTCCATCCGCATGATGGTGACGCCGGTCACCTCGTCCCCGGCGAGAATGGCGCGCTGGATGGGAGCCGCGCCGCGCCATCGCGGCAGAAGCGAGGCGTGGACGTTGATGCAACCGGCCTTCGGCGCATCCAGCACCGCTTTGGGGAGGATCAGCCCGTAGGCGGCGACCACGGCAAGGTCGGCGTCGAGCGCGGCGAACCGTGCCTGCTCAACAGCGTCCTTCAGCGACCGTGGGCAGCGCACTTCGATCCCGAGCTCTTCGGCGCGGCGGTGCACGGCGGTCTTGTGCTCCGCCTTGCCGCGTCCGGCTGGGCGCGGCGGCTGGGTATAGGCGCAGGCGATCTCGTGCCCGGCCCCGGCCAGGGCGTCGAGGCTCGGCACCGCGAAGTCCGGCGATCCCATGAAGACGATCCGCATCGCGCAGCCCTATGGCGCGGGCGCGTCAGAATTCCTATCTCGCATGCCGTGGCGAGCCAGGAAATCGAAGCATTGGCGAATGCGCTTGCGCGGCTTCCGGGGCTTGGGCCCCGGTCGGCGCGGCGTGCCGTGCTTCACCTCATGAAGAAACGCGAAAACGCGCTGGAGCCGCTGCTCGTCGCACTGCAGACCGTCTCCGAGACACTGTCCTCCTGCTCGGTGTGCGGCAATATCGACACGTCCGACCCGTGCGTGATTTGCCGCGATCCGCGCCGGGACGATCGCTCGCTGTGCGTGGTCGAGGAAGTCGCCGATCTGTGGGCGCTCGACCGCTCGCGGCTGTTCCCCGGCCGCTATCATGTGCTCGGCGGGCGGTTGTCGGCGCTTGACGGCGTGCGGCCGGAGGATTTGACGATCGACAAGCTTGTCAGCCGCGTTTCCCAAGGGGGTATCGACGAGGTGGTGCTTGCGATGAACGCCACGCTCGAAGGTCAGACCACCGCCCACTATCTCGCCGAGCGGCTGGAAGGCTTCCCGATCCGCCTGACCCAGCTCGCCCACGGCCTGCCGGTCGGCGGCGAGCTCGATTATCTCGACGAAGGCACGCTCGCCCAGGCGCTGAGGGCTCGGCGGCCGGTTGCTTGAAGCCGTTGCTCCGAAAGCCTAAATCGTCCCCATGGCAATTCGCCCGATCTTCGAGACACCAGACCCAGTCCTCCGGCAGATCTCAAAGCCGGTGGAATCGTTCGACGACGAGCTGAAAACGCTCATCGCCGACATGTTCGACACCATGTACCACGCGCCGGGAATCGGCCTGGCCGCGGTGCAGGTCGGGGTGCCGATCCGGCTCCTGGTCATGGACCTGCAGGAGCCGGAGGACCCGGACGACCCGGAAAGCCCGATCGTTCGCGAGCCGCGGGTCTTCATCAATCCCGAGATCCTGTGGGCATCGGAAACGACCGTTCCCTACACCGAGGGCTGCCTGTCGGTGCCCGACCAATATGCCGAGGTGCTTCGCCCCGATCGGATCCGTGCCCGCTGGCAGGACGATGGCGGCGAGGCCCATGAGGCCGAGCTCGACGGGCTGCTGGCGGTTTGCCTGCAGCACGAGATGGACCATCTCGAGGGCATATTGTTCATCGACCATCTGTCGAAGCTGAAGCGCGACATGGTGCTCAAGAAGCTCGCCAAGGCGAGGCGGGAACGGGCGTTGCGGGCGGCCTAGCCAAGGCTCGCCGCGGCCTTCCTGCAATCCTCCGCGCATTCGCGGCACATCTGCGCGCATAGCTTGCAGTGCTCGTGCTCGTGGCGCTCGCATTCGGCAGCGCAGGAGTCGCAGACTCGCGCGCAAAGTTCGAGCGCCTCGCGCAGCACTTCGTCATTGGAGCCAGTCCGCCTGACCGCCAGCTTGCCAGTCGCCTCGCAGACGTCGGCACAGTCGAGGCACGAGCGGATGCACTGCGTCATATCCATAGGCTCGGCGAGGCAAGCGTCGGCGCAGGACAGGCACATCCGCGCGCAATACATGAGGTGGTGGGCGGCATCGCCGAGCGGCTGGTTGACGTGGCCCTGCGCGCCGGGGTGGAGGGCGATCATCTTGCGAATGGACATTCGTTTCTCCTGTTGCGTCGCATGACGGCTAACGGACGGCTTGAGCATCCGCTCCCTGCAGCTTAGAGTTCACATTCTGTTCTTCGAGGAAAACGGTAATGGACGCCGTCTTGATTGTCGCTTCCGCAATTGCCGGGCTGGCCATCGGCTCGCTGATCGCCTGGCTTTACGCAAGCCGCGACTCGGCGGCGGCCAGGCAGACCGTCGAAGCGCTGCGCCTGCAGCTCGATGGCGTTGTCCGAGAGCGCGACGAAGCGCGGGCCAATTGCGACTCCGCCTCGCGCGAGCTTGCCGCGCTGCAGGCGGACGCCCGCAATTTCGACCAGCGGATGAAGGACCTCACCGAATCCAAGGATGCGCTGATCGCCCAGTTCCGAAGCATCGGCGACCAGCTTCTCGAAAAGGCGCACAAGGATTTCCTCGAGAAAGCCGGCCAGAGCTTCACAAAGGCCGACCAGCAGAGCGAGGCCAAGTTGAAGGCGCTGCTGCAGCCGGTCGAAACCACTCTTAAGCGGTACGAAGAGGGGCTCCACCGCGTCGAAAAGGAGCGGATCGACCATTATGCGGGACTGCGCGAGGCGGTCGAGCTGGTGCGCGCGGGCCAGGGCCAGGTGCGCGACGAAACCCGCAACCTGGTCAACGCGCTGCGTTCCTCGCCCAAGGCGCGCGGCCGCTGGGGCGAGCAGAGCCTGCGCAACGTGCTTACTCAGGCGGGGCTGGTCGAGGGCGTCGATTTCGAAATCGAGGTGTCGGTCAATACGGAGGACGGGCGGCTGCGTCCCGACGTGGTCGTCAACCTGCCTTCGAATCGCAAGCTGGTGATCGACGCCAAATGCTCGCTCAACGCCTTCCTCGAGGCGTGCGAGGAAGTCGATGACGAAAAGCGCCAGGTGTGTTTCCAGGCCCACGTCGCCTCTATGCGTAACCATATCCAACAGCTCGGCTCGAAGGCCTATTGGGCGCAGTTCGGCGATTCCGCGGACTATGTGATCATGTATATCCCGGGCGAGCATTTCCTGACCGCCGCGCTCGAACAGGATCCGGGGCTCTGGGAATGGGCGTTCGAGCGAAAGGTTCTGTTGGCGACGCCGACCAACCTCGTTGCCATCGCGCGGACCGTCGCCACGGTCTGGAAGCAGGAAAAGCTTGCAGCGGAAGCGGGCAAGATCGCCGAGCTCGGCCGCGAGCTCCATTCGCGTCTGGCGACCATGGCCGAGCACGTGGTTTCCGTCGGCACCAACCTCGGCCGCGCGACCAACGCCTACAACAAGATGGTCGGAAGCATGGAAAGCCAGGTGCTCACCCAGGCCCGGCGCTTTGAGGAGCTGGGCGCCGGAAGCTCCAAGGACATCCCGGATTTGCCTTCGCTCGAAGCTTCGCCGCGGCCGCTGACGAAGCTGGCGACGAAAGGCGACGAGCCGCCCCAGCTCGCCGCGGAATAGCGGTTAGGGCGCCGGGTCGAGCGCGATCGATCCGGCGGCGTTGCTCAGATACATCCGCTCGTTGCTTGAGAAAGCGACCTGCATCGGCCGCGACAGCACTGCGGCCCCCTGGCTCTCGAAGCTCGCCGCCGGCTCCGGGCACCCCATCAGGGTCTGGGCCAGGTCGCTAACCGTCAGAGTACCGCCGACCATGCGATAGCGACCGCCCATCGCATTGCAGCCGAAGCGTGCGCCCATCTGCCCGTTGATCTCGAACCGCATCGAATAATCGCCATTGGCGGGCGTTTGGCGGCCGTTGACGACCACCACCCGCCAGCTGGTGCCTCCCAGCTCCGCGATCGGCGGGGGAGGGGGCGGC
>DASTDZ010000003.1:0-3406 GCA_035710105.1 Sphingomicrobium sp.
GAGAAGGACGTGCGCGAGGGTTTCGAGGCGACCAAGCGCGAGGGGCTCGCGAGCTTCGGCGACGACCGCGTGTTCATCGAGAAGTTCATCGAGCAGCCGCGCCACATCGAGATCCAGGTGCTCGGCGACAAGCACGGCAACATCCTCTATTTGGGCGAGCGCGAATGCTCGATCCAGCGCCGCCACCAGAAGGTGGTCGAGGAAGCGCCCTCGCCGTTCGTCACTCCGGAGATGCGCCGCGCCATGGGCGAGCAGGCGGTCGCCCTCGCCCGGGTGGTCGGCTATCACTCGGCCGGCACCGTCGAGCTGATCGTCTCGGGCGCCGACCCGACGGGCAAGAGCTTCTACTTCCTCGAGATGAACACGCGGCTGCAGGTCGAGCACCCGGTGACCGAGGAGGTGACCGGCCTCGATCTCGTCGAGCAGATGATCCGGGTGGCGGCGGGCGAGAAGCTGAGCTTCGGCCAAGACGAGGTGAAACTGAACGGATGGTCGGTCGAAACCCGAGTCTATGCCGAGGACCCGTACCGCCATTTCCTGCCGAGCACGGGTCGGCTGACGCGCTACACGCGGCCTGTGCAGCGCTCGGACGGCGACGTTCGCGTGCGAGTTGACGACGGCGTCGAGGAAGGCTCCGAGATCAGCATGTTCTACGACCCGATGGTCGCCAAGCTGATCACCTGGGCGCCGACCCGCGAGGCCGCGATCGACGCGCAGATCGCGGCGCTCGATTCGTTCGAGCTCGACGGCATCGGCGACAATGTCGATTTCCTCTCGGCGCTGATGCAGCACCCGCGGTTCCGTGCCGGCGACCTCGCGACCGACTTCATCGCCGACGAATATCCCGAGGGGTTCAGCGGCGCGCCGGCCGATGCGCAATTGCTGTCCGACATCGCCGTCATTGGCGGCATGATCGGCGCGATAAGCGAGGAGCGCGCGGCCGCGATCGACCATCAGCTCGGCCCGCCGATCGTTCCGTCGTGCGAGCGGGTCGTGGTGGTCGACCCCGGATCGGGGTCCGGGACAGGCGCCGAGCAGCACCGGGTGCGGATCAAGCCCTATCAGGGCGGGACGCTGGCGGTGCTCGACGGCGGCGAGTTGATCGACATCATCGGCCGCTGGGTGCCGGGCCAGCGGCTGCTGTCGGTCGCCATCGACGGCCGCCCGCGCACGGTGAAGGTGATGAAGGCGGGACGCGGCTGGCTGATCAACACGCGCGGCGCGACCCACAAGGTGCAGGTGCTCAGCCCCCATGTCGCCGAGCTCAAGCAGCACATGCTCGACAAGCCGCCGCCCGACCTGTCGCGGCTGCTGCTCGCGCCGATGCCGGGGCTGCTGACGCGGCTCGACGTCGCGCCCGGCGACACGGTCGAGCCCGGCCAGCCGGTCGCGGTGATGGAAGCGATGAAGATGGAGAACATCCTCCGCGCGCCCAAGGCGGCGACGGTCAAGGCGACCCCGGCCAAGGCTGGGGACAGCCTCGCGGTCGATCAGGTGATCGTGGAGTTTGAGTAGGTCACTTACACGACCAGCTTCCGCCGCTGCCGTGAGGTCTCGCAACTTAGATGAAACGGCTGGCCGCAGTTAGCGCAGCGGAAGTCTGCACTGACTATGTCCGGCCATGGACCGCTCGTGTCGAGCTCAGACAGCCCCGTCTGCAGCGGCGACGCACTCACTGCGATTATTTCGATGAGAGTGCCGTCAGCGACATTAGCTTTCGCAACAGCTATCGCCCGCCTTAGTTCGCCTGGTGACCGAATTGGCACCTCTTGGCAAAGCTCCTCACACTTGGCGCAACTCATCCTCGACTCCTCAGCTCCACGCGCCTGAGCTTGCCCGTCGCCGTCTTCGGCAGGCTCACTACGAACTCGATCAGCCTCGGATATTTGTAGGGCGCGATCTGCTGCTTCGCGTGCGCCTGGAGCTCGGCGACCAGCTCGTCGGTCGGCGCGAAGCTGGGCACCGCAACCACGAACGCCTTCACCTTCTGCCCGCGCTCCTCGCACGGCACGCCGATCACCGCGCATTCGGCCACCGCGGGGTGCGACAGGAGGGCATTCTCGACTTCGGGAGCGCCGATATTGTAGCCCGAGCTGACGATCATGTCGTCGCTGCGCGCGAGGTACCAGTAATAGCCTTGCGGGTCGCGGCGGTAGGTGTCGCCGGTGACGTTCCAGTCCTTGACGACATAGTCGCGCTGGCGCTCGTCATCGAGGTAGCGGCAGCCCGTCGGGCCCTTGACCGCGAGGCGGCCAACGCCCTCCTCCATCGGCTCGCCGGCCTCGTCGAGCACGGTCGCGACATAGCCCGGCACGGCCTTGCCGGTCGCTCCGGGGCGGATGTCCTCGCCCGCCGCGGAGATGAAGATGTGCATCATCTCGGTCGAGCCGATGCCGTCGGTGATCGCGATGCCGGTGCGCTCCTTCCACGCGCGCCACGTCGCCTCGGGCAAATGCTCGCCCGCCGACAGGCAATAGCGCAGGGATTTCAGCGCCTGTTCGAGCCCGGGCTGCGACAGCATCGCCTTGTAGGCGGTCGGGGCGGTGGCGAGGTGGGTGACGCCGTGCCTGGCGATCGCTTCCAGCATGGCCGGCGGGCTCGGCTGCTCGATCGTGGAGCAGGCCGCGCCCGCGCGAAGCGGGAAGACGAATGCCGCGCCGAGGCCGAAGGTGAAAGCGAGCGGCGCGGATGTGAGCGCAATGTCCCCGGGCTTCATGCCGATCAGGTGCTTCGCAAAACTATCGCACGGGGCGAGGACATCACGGTGGAACTGGACGCAGCCCTTGGGAATGCCGGTGGTGCCGCTGGTAAACGCGATCAGCGCCGGGTCGTCGCGCCCGGTGTCGGCGGGCGGCAGCGGGTCCAGCGCGGCGGTGCGGGTCTCGAGCTCGCCCTTCCCATAGTCGCCGTCATATTTGACGATCGAGCGGACCGAATGCGTCTGCTCGACGGCCTGGCGGAAGTCGCCGATGAAGCGCGAATCGACAATGGCATGGCTGATGTTCGCGCGCTCGATCACGGTCGCGATTTCGCCCGGGCGCAGCAGCGGCATGGTGGCGACCACCACGCCGCCGGCCTTGAGCACTCCGAGCCAGGCCGCGAACAGGGTGTAGCCATTGGGCCCGCGAAGCAGCACGCGGTTGCCGTCGATGAGCCCTTCCCGCTCGACCAACAGCCGGGCGATGCGGCCGCTGAAATCGTCGAGCTCTCCATAGGTCCAGCGGCCATGGTCGTTGACGAAGGCAAGCGCGTCCGGCTCGCCGCCCTTCAATAGCTCCGCCGCGGCGTTGAGCCGCTCTGGATAGCGCAGCTCGGGCAGGTCGAAACGGAACTCGGGGAGCAGCGCTACCGGCGGCAACCGGTCACGTACGAAGGAGTCGTACACAGTCACCTCCCCTCCCCTTGA
>DASTDZ010000004.1:0-6776 GCA_035710105.1 Sphingomicrobium sp.
CGACGGCACGGCGATCCATCTCGGCGAACGCGACTGCTCGCTTCAGCGCCGCCACCAGAAAGTGCTGGAGGAGGCGCCCTCGCCCGCGATCAGCGCCAAGCAGCGCAACCGGATGGGCATGCTGGTCGCCAATGCGATGGCCGAGATGGGCTATCGCGGCGCGGGGACGATCGAGTTCCTCTACGAGAACGGCGAATTCTACTTCATCGAGATGAACACGCGGCTCCAGGTCGAGCATCCGGTGACCGAGATGATCAGCGGCATCGACCTGGTGCGCGAGCAGATTCGAGTCGCTCAGGGCGACGGCATGACGTGCCGCCAGGACCAGATCCACCTGCACGGCCACGCGATCGAATGCCGCATCAATGCCGAGGACCCGCAGACCTTCATGCCCTCGCCCGGCCTGGTGAAGAATTATGTCGCGCCCGGCGGGATGCACGTGCGCGTCGATAGCGGGCTCTACACCGGCTATCGCGTGCCGCCTTATTACGACAGCATGATCGCCAAGCTGATCGTCTACGGCACCACCCGCGAGCGCTGCATCATGCGATTGAAGCGCGCGCTCGAGGAGTTCGTCGTCGAGGGGATGAAGACGACGGTGCCGCTTCACCAGCGCATCGTCCGCGACCCCGAGTTCCTCGCCGGCGACTACACGATCAAGTGGCTGGAAGCCTGGCTCGAGCAGCATGCCGAGTAGAACTGTCCGGGGGACAGTTCACGGAGGGGTGGCCGGAATAGTGCAACCGCTTTCGGACATCCCGATTTCCGTCGATGCCGCGGCCATCGAAGCGGCGATGCGGCCATTCCTCGTGTCGGAGGGCGAGGCCCGTCGCTGGCGAGCCGAGGTCACTCGCCGCGGAGTCTCCACCCTCGCCCGCCTGCTCAGCGGCCGTGAATCGGAACGCGACCGCGAATCGATCGAACGCGAGTACAAGGACGCCTGGGGCGCCGGCTACCAGCGCTATCGGCTCGACCGCACGGACCTGAAGCCAAAGCCGTGGCACTGGCGCGGCCGGAAGCTGCTGCTCGATCCCGCCGCCGCGACGCGCATCCGGACAATCCTCTTTGGTGCCGTTATCGACGATCTCAGGCCCAAACGGGTGCTGGAGGTCGGAAGCGGGAACGGAATCAACCTGCTGAGCCTCGCCGGCGCGTTTCCCGAGATTGAGTTTACCGGGCTGGAGCTGACGCCCGAAGGCGTGCGCCAGGCGCGCCGCGCCCAGTCGGACGCGGCAATCGCCGAGATTGTCCGCGCCTACAGCCCGCTCGAGACGAAGGATGCTGCCGCAATCGGGCGAATCGCCTTTGTCCAGGGCGACGCTTCGGCAATGCCGTTCGACGACAGCAGCTTTGACCTGGTGATGACCGTGCTGGCAGTCGAGCAGATGGAAAGCATCCGGGCCGCTGCGCTGCGTGAAATCGCCCGCGTGACGCGCGGTCACGCGCTTATGCTCGAACCGTTCCGGGACATGAACACACGCGGACTTAAACGCGTCTACGTAAAGAGCCGCGGCTATTTCCGCGGCTCGATTGACGAGCTTCGCGGCTTTGGCCTCGAGCCGGTCTGGGCCACGGACGACTTCCCGCAGGAGGCCTTCCTGGGAGCTGCGCTCGTGCTGTCCAAGAAGCGGGCCGCTGACTCGCGCTGAAACGGTTCAGCCGATCTGGTCTCCGCGGATGCAAGTGCCTTCGTCGGCATCGCCTTCATAGCCGTGACCCGACTGGGTGCAGCGGTCCATGAAGACCGAGCAGTCCGAACGGGCGTCCTTCTTGCACGTTTTCTTGTCGCAGCGGACACCGTCGGCATTGGGCACCGTGCATTGGGTCGTCGCGTAAACGACCTTGGTCGTGTTGCCGGCAAGGACGTCTTCCGGCTTTGAGAACCAGTCGCATGCGGCAAGCGACGATGCGGCGGCGGCGATCAGCAAGACCCTGTGCGTCATCTTCCTTCCCCTGCTTGAGCCACGATAACACAAGCCATGCTCGAAACGGATTCGTGAAGGCAGCCGGCCGCCAACAACTTTAAGGCCCCGCGCGCGTTTGCCCCTTGGGCAAGGTGAAGTGCAGTCATGGCGTACCGGGCAGAGGATCGACGCGACCGCTGGAAGGCAATTGCCGCGACCGCCGCGATCAACCTGCTGCTCGGCGCCGTCATCCTGACCGGCCTCAATGTCGAGATCGTCAGCCGTGCGGTCGACCGCCTCGAGACCTTCGACATCACCCTGCCCAAGCCGCCGCCGGAGGAGCCACCTCCCCCGCCGCCGAAGGCTCGCGACGAGGAAGCCGAAGGCGCGCCGGCTGCGCCCAAGGCTTCGCCGGTGGTCGCGCCAAAGCCGGTCGTCGAGCTCCCACCGCAGAACCCTCTGCCCGCCGCTCCCGTGGCCGGCACCGGCAGCTCCTCCACCACCGGCCAGGGCGGCGCGGGTTCCGGGACCGGAGCCGGCGGCAGCGGCGCCGGAAGTGGGAGCGGCGCCGGCTTCACGCCCGCCCGACGGATCAGCAAGGTCCCGGACAGAGAATATCGGCGCTTCGTTTCCGCGAGCGGGCTTCGCCGCGGTTCGGTCGGCCTTACGGTCAAGGTGAATACCGACGGGCGGCCTTCGAATTGCCGGATCGTCCGCTCCAGCGGCAGCCAGGCGGCGGATTCGCTGATGTGCGCGCTCACGCTGCGCTATGTGCGCTTCCGCCCCGCGCGCGACCCGCAGGGGCGCCCCGTCGCGCAGGATATCAGCTGGTATCCCGACTGGTCCCCGCGCTGAGCAGCTAACGGATCAGCGCGCCGACACGCGCTCGCTCGCCCCGCCCGCGGCCAGCCGCTCCGCGTCCCAGCCGTAGACATCCTGAAGGAAGGCGATCGACGATCCCCTCGGAACCGCGGTCAGATAGGTGACGTAGACTGGCACAGGCCGCTCGAGCGGGACGATGATGTCCGGCGCCTTCGACTGCGCCTTCAAAGGCTTGCCGTACAGCCAGCGGCCCAGGCGTGCTGCGTCTTCGAGGCGAATGCAGCCGCCGCTGAACAGCCGCGTGTCCTCCTTGAGAAGCGCCTTGTCGGGCGTGTCGTGGAGGTAGATCCCGTAAGGGTTGGGGAAGGTGAACTTGACCTTGCCCAGTGAATTGGCGGGACCCGGGAGCTGGCGGAGCCGGATCTGGATGCGGCCGTCGGCGACCGCTTGCCAGTCTACGGTCGCGGGATCGAGGACCTTGGGATTGTCGCCCCAGTCGGACAGCAGCTGGTAGCCGTTGCTCGTCAAATAGCCGATCCCCTGCTCGACCACCTTGGGCGCGATCCGCTCCGCGGCGAGGTCCGTCGGAACGTTCCAATAGGGGTTGAGCGCGGCCTCGCTGAGGAACGAGGCCATCATCGGCGTGCGGTCCTTGGGCTTCTGCTTGCCGACGACGACGTTCATCGAATCGACGAGCCTTCCGCCCTCGTACATGTACAGCCTCTGCTCGGCCGCGTTGACGACGACATACCTTGGGAGGCTCGCCGGGAGGGCCCGGGCGCGCTCGAGGTTGATGGCGAGGAGCGCGCGCTCGCGCGGGCTCGCGTAACGGCCGCTGGCGAGCGCCTCGCGAAGCGGCGCGTAGGCGCGGTTCATCCATCCCATTTCGGCGATGAAGCGGGTCAGCGAGGGCGCCGACGCCGCCATCTGCAGCAGTGCCCGCGGCGACGGGACCGAAGGCTGCAGGCGGGGATCGAGGAACTTCATGCCTGCCGGCGGTGCATCCCTGAGGTCGCGCGCGTAGGCGGCAAACGCCTTGCTGAGCATTGCGTCGGCCCTGCGCATGTCGTCGGGGTCGCCGCCGGCCGCCCGGCGAAGCGCCTTGGCCAGCGCCTTCACCTTGTACTTGCCCGGGTCCAGCCCATCGAGCTCGGCCGTTGCGAGCAGCGTCAGCAGGCGCTGTGGGGCGGCGCTCTCGCCGGCCCGGAACCACAGCAGCCGTCCGCGCTGCGAATCGCGGAAATCCTCAACACCCTGGCCGCTCGCCACCGCCGGCGGCCTGGCATCGGCCGGCGCTGCAAAAAGGATCGGCGCCGCTGCAAAGGCTGCAACGGCGCCGAGTATCAGTGAGTGACGGCGCACCGGCGCGGGGCCGGTGCGCGCTTCACGCATTGGCTTCACTTGGCTTCCATTAGCCGCGTTCGCCGCTCTGGACCGGCATCGGCGCCGGAGCAGGCGCGCCCGCGGGCGGAGCACCCTGATAGTAGGTGCCGTTGTAGATGTAGCCGTCGACCTGGCCGTCATTGTTCTGGTCGGCCCAGACCGCGCCGGCGAGACCGCCGACCGCGGCGCCGATCACCGCGCCCTGAAGGACGCTGACGCCCGGAATGACCGCACCGGCAGCAGCGCCGAGCGCTCCGCCGACCGCGGCGCCGGTGACGACACGGCCAAGGGTCGGGTCATAGCCAGACGGCGTGCCCGCATAATATTGACCGTTGTGGACATAGCCGTCGACATAGCCGTCGTTGTTCTGGTCGGCCCAAATGGCGCCCGTCAGGCCGCCGATCACGGCGCCTGCGACCGCGCCTTCGGCGACGCTGACGCCAGGAACCACGGCACCGACAGCTGCACCGCCGACACCGCCGATGGCGGCGTTGCGGGCAACGTTCGGATTCGAGGCGCAGGCGGCGAGCGACGCCGAGCCGGCCAGGATAATGGCCAAAGTGGATTTACGCATCGTCTTCTCTCCCATTCAGTTGATCAACCGGACCATGCCCCGGGCCCCTGAGCCCCCGGCGACGGTGCACGTGTCACAGGGCCGGAAACGACGCTGGGAGCGTATCGTTCCGGCGACGCGACAATGCTTGAAGCCGGGCGCCGGTTGCAGCATGTGCGCTGTCAGCACCAAGCTGACTGCAGGATGAACGTTCCGTGCTCGCAACGATCTTTCACAACCCCATGTGCGGCACCTCGCGCAAGACCCTCGACATCCTTCGCGACGAAGGAGTCGAGCTTAACATCCGGGAATATCTCAAGGATCCCCCGACGCGCGAGGAGCTCAAAGCGCTTTACGAGCGCGCCGGGATGACCCCGCGCGAGGGCCTTCGCGCCAAGGAGCCGCTGGCGGCCGAGCTCGGCCTCACCGACCCCGAGGTCGATGACGATGCCATCCTGGACGCGATGATCGCGCACCCGATCCTCATCAACCGGCCGCTGGTCGTGACCGAAAAAGGCGTCAGGCTGTGCCGTCCGCAGGACAAAGTGAGGGAGATTCTGTAGTTTCGGCGATGTGACCGAGCTCGACCCGCGCCTGTTGCTTCAAGGCTATGCGATGGGCATCTTTCCGATGGCCGACAGCCGCGAATCGGACGAGGTCTTCTGGGTCGAGCCGCGAAGCCGGGCGATCATCCCCTTGGAGGGCTTCCACCTGTCGCGTTCGCTCGCCCGGACGCTCCGTTCCGGCCGCTTCGAAGTCACGCTCGACAAGGCCTTCGCCGAGGTCATCGCCGCCTGCGCCGACCGCCCGGAAACCTGGATCAACGCCGACATCGAGCGGGCGATGCTCGCCCTCCACCGCCTCGACCACGCGCATTCGGTCGAGGTCTGGGCGGCCGACACGGACAGCGCCCGGCTGGTCGGCGGCCTCTATGGGGTCAAACTCGGCGGCGCCTTCTTCGGCGAAAGCATGTTCAGCCTTGCGACCGACGCCTCGAAGGTCGCGCTCGCTTGGCTGGTCGCACGCTTGAAGGCCGGCGGATTCCGGCTTCTCGACTGCCAGTTCATGACCGAGCACCTCGCGTCGTTGGGCGCGGTCGCGGTCCCGCGCGATCGCTACGTCGCGTTGCTCGGCTCGGCGCTCGGCGCCGGGGACGGCGAGTCCGCTTCCGGCTCCGGAGCCGCTTCGGCCGGTTCGGCCTCCGCCGACGATCCCGACCTCTGGGCGCTCGACCGGCTGCTCGAGGCCGCCGGCGCCGAGGGCGGTGGCGGGCCCGCCGGGAAGCTCATCGCGCAGCTCCTCGGCCAGACGTCATAGACGGGGTGCTCGACGACGTTGAGCGACGGCGATTCCTTGTAAAGCCAGCCCGAGAAAACCCGCCGCCAGCGGTTGTCGCTGCCCTGGACGTCGAGTTGCAGAAAGGCGCCGGTCAGCTTCTCGTTTTCCCACGGGGCGGTGGTTTCGCAGGCGAGCAGCCGCACGGTTGCGTCCTTCACCCGTACCGACTGGCCGGGCTTCAATGTCAAATTGCGGACGATCCCGTTGCGCTTGTTCAAGAGACCGACGACCGCGACCCGCTCGGCCATCGGAGTCACCCCCTGCTGCGTCTCGGCCGGGGCCTGCCGGCTGCCGGCCTGCCCGCGCTGCTGCTCCTCGCGCTCGCCGCGTCCGCAGCCGGCAAGCGCAAGCGCCAACAGGGCGCACAGGGCCGGAGCGGCGCGCATCGAGCCTATTCCGGGATCCAGGGTTCGTAGTCGCCCGTCGCCGCCGGGCGGATCCGCTTGCTTCCGAGCGCCCCGTCGGGGCGGAAGGCGGCCATCGTACCGGTCAGGTTCGGCTCGGGCTTCCTCTCGAACTTCCGCCTCGGCGGGAGCGCCTTGTCGGGAAGCCCGTCGATGCTGCCGCGCAGCCACAGCTGCCAGCCCGGCGGCACCCGGCTGCCGTCATTGGAACCCGAATAGACGACCCAGCGGCGGCTCGGGCCCTTCTTCGACTGGTAATAGATGTTGCCGAAATCGTCCTTGCCGACTTCCTCGCCGCGCCACCAGGTGAACAGCCGCGTGCCCCAGGTGTCGCCGTTCCACCAGGTGAAGGTTCTCGACCAGAATCCCATG
>DASTDZ010000005.1:0-32760 GCA_035710105.1 Sphingomicrobium sp.
CGCCTCCGGCAGCCGGCGCCTGATCTCCTCGATCTCGTGCTCGGCCATTTCCTTCAATTCTGCTTCGGCGGCGGGGTCGCCGATCAGGCCGTTGAGCACGTCGAGTTCGGCGCGCAGCCGGCGCACTTCGCGGGCAGCCGCCGCAACCGGCTCGATCGCCGCATAGTCCTTCGACAGCCGGACAAACTCGTCGGGCGACAGATCTTCGGCCGACATCGCCTCGGCGAGTTCGTGCTTGCGCCCCTCGATCGACGCGATCCGTTCCGACGAGATGCGGGTCACGACTTCACAGGTTCACGTAAACCTTTGCCGCGGGATCCTCCCATCTTTGCAGCACGAGCCGCGGCTTGGATTTCATGCACCAGACCAATGCCTTCGGCCAAGTTGTCGGACACTAACCACTGCTCTCCAGAAACGAGGTCCCTGATTTCCACCTGCCTTTTGGCCCAGCGTTCGCCATCAACAAAAACCGCTACGGCTGCGCCTAGGGCATTGGCCTTCTGGAGCCTCTTCTTTAAATTTCCCCGATAAGCGGTGTGGCAAATGATGCTGCCTTCACGGAGTTCTGCAGCGACTGCGATTGCAGCTAATTCAGCTCCTGCATTAACTGGGATAACGACCACACTTCCTGCGACGGCGTCGTCCGCCTCCGGAGCCTCAATTAACATCGCCAGCCGCTCGATCCCGGCCGCCCAGCCGACCGCAGGGGTGTGCGGACCACCCAGAGTCTCGATCAGCCCGTCATAGCGGCCGCCGGCGATCAACGCGCCCTGCGCGCCCAGCCGGTCGGTGACGAACTCGAACGCGGCGTGGCGGTAATAATCGAGACCGCGAACGAGATGCGGGTCGAGCTCATAGGCCACCCCGGCCGCGTCGAGCCCCTCGCGGACCTTGGCGAAGAAATCCTCCGCTTCGGCCGACAGCTTCATCTCTGGCGCCGATTGCGCGAACGGCCGGTCGCGCGGGTCCTTGCTGTCGAGAATGCGCAGCGGATTCTTCTCCAGTCGTTCCCTGCTGTCCTCCGACAATTCGTCACGATGAGCCGTGAAATGCTCGACCAGCGCCGCGCGCCAGGATTCGCGGCTGGCCGCATCGCCCAAAGTGTTGAGCTTGAGAGCCACGCCCTCGCTTATGCCCAGCTCGTCCAGCAGCTGGCTGCCGAGGCTCAGCAGCTCCACGTCCGCCTGCGGCTCGGCCGCGCCGATGATCTCCGCGTCGAGCTGGTGGAACTGGCGGAAGCGCCCCTTCTGCGGTCGCTCGTAACGGAAGGCGGGGCCGTGGGTCGCGACCTTCAGCGGCGCGTGCTGCTGCCAGCCCTCGGACAGATAGGCGCGGCAGATACCGGCGGTGAACTCGGGCCGAAGCGTGACCGAATCGCCGCTTCGGTCCTCGAACGTGTACATTTCCTTCGAAACCACGTCGGTCGTCTCGCCGATCGTCCGTGCGAACACCTGCGTGTGCTCGAGCACCGGCACCTCGACCCGCTTGAACCCGTACAGCCGGCGCACCTTGTCGAACGCGGCGACAACCGCGGCCATGCGGTCGGCGTCCTCGCCCAGAAGGCTCTGCATTCCACGGATCGGTTGCGGCGTTGCCATCACCGAGCGCATGGCAAAAAGCTTGGGCAAAGGGAAGGAAGCGGCACGGACTTGCGCGTCTAAAGGGTGTCGAGCGCGTGGATAATGACGCCGACGAGGCCGCCGACCAGCGTGCCGTTAATGCGGATGTACTGGAGGTCGCGGCCGACCGCCGCTTCGAGCCTGGCGGTGACGGTGCGCGCGTCCCAGCTGCGGATCGTCTCCGACACCAGCTTGACTATCGAGCTTCCGTAGCTTTGCGCCAATCCGGCGGCGGCGCGTCGCACGAACTGGTTGATCGCGGCGCGGATCCGCGGGTCCTGCTCGAGCGACGTGCCCATCGCCTTCAACAGTTCGCCCAGCCGCCCGGCGAGCGCCGCGTCGGGGTTGCGCGCCGCGCGGATGATCGCCTCGCGTCCCTTCTGCCACAGCGTGTCGATCCACAGCGCGACCGAGCGGTTGGCGAGCAATTGCTCCTTCATTTCCTCCACGCGCGCGCGCGTTTCGGCATTGGTCTGGAGGTCGTTGGCGAGCTTGGCGAGTGCCTCCTCGACCTTGACCCGGACCGGGTGCGCTGGGTCGGTCGACATCTCGGTCGTCAGCTTGCGAAGCCCGTCGATGATCGCGTCGGCGAGCCGGGAATCCAGCCCGGCGAGCTTGAGCACCCAACTCGCCTTCTTGTGGACCATCTCGCGGATCAACTCCTCGTTGGCGTCGAGCGCGCGCGCCATCCAGCGGATCGCGGCTTCAAGCATCGGCACGTGGCGGTCCTCGTTGATCGCCGACGCGAGCGCGTGGCCGAGCAGCGGGGAAACCTCCATCTTCTGCACGCGCGAGGCGATCGCACCCTTGACGATCCCGCCCAGCCGTTCGTCGTCGAGGCCTTCGAAAATATCGGCGATCAGCCGCGACGCGCCGTGGCGGATTCGAGTCCCCTCGCCCGCCGGCGTGCGCAGGAAGCGGCCGGCTGCACCGGCGACGTCGATGTTGCGCATCCGCCTGGCGACGACGGAGGGCACGAGGAAATGTTCGTTGATGAAATTGGCCAGCGCCTCGCCGATCCGGTCCTTGTTCCTGGGGATGATCGCGGTGTGCGGGATCGGCAGCCCGAGCGGGTGACGGAACAGGGCCGTGACCGCGAACCAGTCGGCGAGCCCGCCGACCATCGCCGCTTCGGCGAAGGCCTTGGCCCAGGCCAGCCACGGATAGCGGGGCTCGAGCGCGCGGGTGGCGAAGAACAGCGCCGCCATGACCACCAGAAGGCCAGTGGCGACGATCTTCATGCCCCTCGCGCCCGGCTGGGCGGGGTTGAACCTGGCGAGTGCGGCCGGAGTCATGCCCCGGCCATAGCGGGCGCTCGGCGCGGAATCACTCCGCCGGCTGCAGTGCCGGTCCGTGCGGCCGATGGTCGGGCTCGAGTGTCAGCACGCGATTGCGCAGCCACGGGCCGATACGCTTTTCCAGTCCGTCCGCGAGGCTGAACCCGGCCGGGACGATCACCAGTGTCAGAAGAGTCGACATGATCAGGCCGCCGATCACGACCGTGCCCATCGGCGCGCGCCACGCGGCGTCGCCGGACAGCGAAATGGCGGTCGGGATCATGCCCGCGACCATTGCGACGGTCGTCATGACGATCGGCTGGGCCCGCTTGTGGCCTGCTTCCAGCAACGCCTCGTATTTCTGCATTCCGTGATCCATCATCTCGACCGCAAAATCGACTAGCAGGATCGAGTTCTTGGCGACGATCCCGAACAGCATGAGGATGCCGATGAACACCGGCAGCGAAAGCGGCTGGCCGATAATCGCCAGGGCGAGCAGACCGCCGAGCGGGGCCAGCAACAGCGACGCCATGTTCACCAATGGTGACATGAAGCGGCGGTACAGCAGCACCAGCACACCGAAGACGAGCAATATGCCGGAGAGCAGCGCGACCAGGAAGCTTTGCATCATTTCCTGCTGCCACTCGTCATCCCCGAACGGTGCGTTCGACACTCCTGCCGGCAGCTTGGTCATGGTCGGCAGGGCGTTGATCTTCGCCATGGCTTCGCTCTTGACCACGCCCGGAGCGAGATCCGCTCCGACGAATATGCGGCGATTCTGGTTGTAGCGCTGGATCGTCGTCGGGCCTGAACCGAAAGTGATTTCGGCGACGCGGCTAAGCGGCACGCTGCCGCCGGACGTCGTCGGAACCGGCAGGTTGCGGATCGTTTCGAGGTCCTGGCGCGACTCGTCGGGGAGCATCACGCGAATCGGGACCTGGCGATCGGCCAGCGAGAATTTCGCGCTGTTCTGATCGATGTCGCCCATTGTCGCGATTCGGATCGTCTGGCTCAGGGCGGTCGTGGTCACGCCTAGCTGCGCGGCGAGGTCGAGCTGCGGCTTGATAAGCAGCTCGGGCCGGCTCAGATCCGCGTTGACCCGAGGCGCCTGGATTTCCTTCAGCGCGCTCATCTCGTCGACCAGCTTGCTTGCCGTCCGATTGAGCAGGACCGGGTCCGATCCCGACAGCATGATCGAGATGTCCCTGCCGGTGCCGCCGCCGCCGCTTTGCGACAGGAAGCTGACCCGCGCGTCGGCGATCTGGGCGAGCTTGGGAGTCAGGTCGCGCTCATATTCGATGCTGGTCCGCTCGCGGTCTTTCTTGAGCGTAATGAAGATGAAGGCGTTGCCTTCGCGGATGCTTTCGAGCGCGTTCTCGGTTTCGGGCTGCGCGTTGATGAGAGCCGCGACGTCATCGGCCACGGCCTCGGTCTGCTTGATCGTCGTCCCGGGCAGCATCTCGATTCGAACACGGCTGAAATCTGAATTCGTCGTCGGGAAAAACTGGCTCGGAAGGGACATGAACAGGCCGATCGTCGCCATGAAGGCGAGAAAGCCTATGCCGAGGATCCACATGCGATGGTCGCGGAAGCGCGCTCTCCAGCGGCCGGCCCAAAAAGCGTGATAGCGTGCCACTCCTCCGCCGATCGCACGGATGCCGAGGCCGAGCAGCTTGACGGCGAGGTAGCCGGTAATCAGCGCGGCGACGAATCCGGCGAGCAGCGGGATGAATGCCGGCAGCTCGAGCGGACCCATCAGCGAGGGAACCATAGTTATCGTCGCGACGGCGGCGGCCAGCACGAGCAGGACGAAGACGAACTCGATGACCCAATAGCCCGGGCGAAGCCGAACCCGCTCGAGCTGTGCGCGCATTGCCTTGGCCTTGGCCGAATCGAGCGACCAGCGCAGCAGGCCCATGTAACGGTCCATGAGCCAACCCTCGCCGTGCGACTGCTCGCCTTTGGCCTTGAGGAAATAGGCCGCGATCATAGGCGTTATCATTCGCGCGACGAGCAAGCTCATCAGCACGGCGAGCACGACGGTGTAGCCGAAGTTCTTGAAGAACTGCCCGGAGATCCCGGGCATCAACGCCACCGGCAGGAAGACGGCGACGATCGCCATGGTCGTCGCCAGCACGGCCAGGCCGATCTCGTCGGCGGCGTCGATCGACGCCTGATAGGCGCTTTTGCCCATGCGCATGTGCCGGACGATGTTTTCGATCTCGACGATCGCATCGTCGACCAGCACGCCGGCCACTAGCCCCAGAGCGAGCAGCGACAACGTATTGAGCGTGATCCCCATCATGTCCATGAACCAGAAGGCGGGGATGGCCGAAAGCGGAATGGCGATCGCGGAGATCAGCGTCGCGCGGATGTCGCGAAGGAACAGGAAGACCACCAGGACCGCGAGGATCGCTCCCTCGATCATTGCCAAAATCGAGCTGGAATATTGCTCTTTCGTATAGTTGACGCTGGTGAACAGCTGCGTGAACTTGACGCCCGGGTTTTCCTTCTCGATCGCCTCGAGTTCCTTCATCGCATTGTCATAGACGGTCACGTCGGACGCGCCCTTGGCGCGCGAAATCGAAAAGTTCACGACCTGGGCGCCGCGAATCTTCCCGATCCGCCGCTGCTCGCCGAAGCTGTCGCTGACTCGCGCGATATCGGCGAGCTGGACGGTGCGGCCGCCGCTGATCTGAATCTGGGTCTGCGACAGCTGATAGGCGTCGGCGGCGTTGCCGAGGACTCGCACCGACTGCCGTGATCCGGCAATCTCGGCGCGCCCGCCTGCCGCATTGACGTTCAGCTGGCGAAGGGCCGTGTTGACCTGCGCCGCGGTCACACCGAGCGATTGCATCCGCGCGGGATCGAGAATGACGCGAATTTCGCGATCGACGCCGCCGTTGCGCTCGACCTTGGCCATGCCTTCGATCGAGAGCAGCCGCTTGGCGACCGAATCGTCGACGAACCAGCTCAACTGCTCGATCGTCATGTCGGGGGCCGCAACCGCGAAATAGGCGATCGGCTGGCTGGACGTGGTTTCCTTTTCGATGAACGGCTCGAGGATCCCGTCGGGGAGTTCGCCGCGAATCTGGTCGATCGCATTCTTGACCTCGTTCACCGACTGGTTGACGTCGGTGCCGATCTCGAACTCGACGACCGTGGTCGAGGAACCTTCGTTGGCGGTCGAACTGATGCTGCGAACGCCGGGCAGGGTTCGGACCGAGGATTCGACCAGCTGGGTAATCTGGTTTTCGATCTCGGTCGGTGCGGCGCCCGGCTGGCTGATGGTCGCGATGACCACCGGGAACTCGATGTCCGGACTGTCCTGAACGTCCATGCGCATGAACGCGACCACGCCGGCAAGTGTCAATCCGATGAAGAGGACGATTGGCGGAACCGGATTGCGGATCGACCAAGCCGAGATGTTTCTGAAGTTCATGTATCGGTCCCAGTTTGGCTCGGTTCAGCTCTTCAGGCGATGCGGCCGAACCTTGTCGCCGGGATTGAGGAATCCGCCAGCCCGAAGGACGATCATTTCGTTGCCGCTGAGCCCTTCGACCACGGCAATGCCCGCCGGGGTCACCATGCCGGTCTTCACCGGGCGCCGCTGGGCCCGGTTCGCCTTGTCTACGACATAGACGAAATTGCCCTTGTCATCGCTAAGGATGGCCGATTCCGGCAGTACCGGCGCCGATTGCGCTCCGGCGACGATCTCGACCGATGCGAAGCCGCCCGGCCGGAGCGAAGGATCGTAGGGGAGAGCGATGCGGGCGATGCCCTGCCGGTTCTGCAAGTTTATTACTGGCGAGAGCTGCCAGACGGCGCCGGTGAACGATTTCACGGACCCGACCGGAGTCACGGTTGCCGGTGCGCCGACCGGAAGCGCCACGAAATCCGGCTCGCTGAGCTGCGCGCGAAGTTCCATTTCGCCGCCGCGAGCGACTCGGAACAGCGCACCCGAGCCCTGGCCGACCACTTGTCCCGGCTCGACGCTGCGCTCGAGGACGAGGCCGCCCGCCGGCGCCCGGACGTCGAGCCGGCCGAGGCGAGCGCGGGACTCGGCGAGGCTGGCCTCGGCTACCCGCACGCGAGCAGACGCCGCATCGCGCGCAGCCCGCTTCCGGTCGATCTCCGCCTTCGAGATAAACCCACGCCCGACGAGTGCCTCGGCGCGGTCGAGCTCGTTCTGGGCGAGCGCGGCATCGGCGCGCGCGACCTGCACCTGCGCGGCGAGTTGTTGAGCCTGACGGGTCTGGACCGAGCGATCGATCACGGCCAGGACCTGGCCGGCCCTGACCCACTGCCCCGGCTGAACCAGGACTTGGCTCACCATCCCGCCTTCGCCGGCGATTCCGACAGGCATGTCGACGCGAGCCGCCAACGTGCCGGTCGCGTTTATCGTCCTGGCCACAGTCTGTCGGCCGGGGACGACGACCGTGACGGTCGGCACCTGACCCTGGTCGGCCCCCGGCCCGCCGGCCGGCGCCGCCTCTTTCTCGCCGCCCATCATCATCATCGCCAGGACGATCGCGACGAGCGCCACCAATGCGGCGCCGATGATCGCCATGCGCTTGCGCCTGCGCGCGCGGTCTTCGACCACGACGACGGTGTTCGATTCGGAGGAGTGGATCGGCGTTTCCCGGTTCATTTCCAACATACTTCTGCAGCGACCCCGCGAGAGGCGTCCGTGGATAGGCGAGCTGTATTACGCGAATAAGTCACCAAGGGCAACAAAGACGTGATTGGCCCTTGCCTGCCAGCTTTTTTCGACCAACAGCGGCACCCAGGCAGCAAAGGCGCGTTAGGCGGCAGGTCAGGGCGGCGGCCCACTGCGCCGCGCTGCAGGACAGGGGATGCGCGATGCTCGAATCGTACAGCTGGCTATGGTGGATCATCATCGGCGGAATCGCGGGAGGAATCGCCAAGCTCTTGATGCCGGGGCGCGACCCTGGCGGCTGCCTGGTCACGATCCTGCTCGGGATCGCCGGGGCCTTCGTCGCCGGCTGGCTCGGCCAGACGGTCGGGTGGTACGAGCGCGGTGAGGGGGCGGGCTTCATCGCGGCGGTCGTCGGCGCGTTCATCATTCTTGCCGTCTATCGTCTGATCGCCGGGCGCCGCCGGCTCTAGTTCGGCGCCCGCCCGGCCGCCGTTCACCGCCCAGCCATATGGCGCGGCCGATCCCTTGGCGCGACTGCACCGAGCGAAGGGAATGATCGATGAGAATCCTGCTTGCAACGCTGCTTGCGGCCGCCGCGGTTCCCGCCGCGCCGGCGATGGCACAGGTCACGACCGGGCTCGCCCAGCCCATCACCGGCACCCGGCTCGAGCTGACCGCGACCGGCGAGGCGACGCGCGTTCCCAACCTGGCGATGATCTCGGCCGGCGTGGTGACCCGGGCGCCGACGGCAACTGCCGCGCTCCAGCAAAACAGCAGCCGAATGGAGCGGGTGCTGGCGGCGCTTCGGCGCGTCGGGATCGCCGAGCGCGACATCCAGACCAGCGCGATCAGCCTCAATCCCGAATATCAGTATCAGGAGAACCAGCCGCCGCGGCTCGTCGCCTATACGGCCTCCAACCAGGTGACGATCCGCTTCCGCGACATCCGCAACAGTGGACAGGTCCTCGACATCTTGGTGGCGGAAGGCGCGAACCAGATCAGCGGTCCCAACATGACCATCGAACGCCCCGAAGAGGCGCTTGACGAAGCCCGCACCAATGCCGTCGCGGCCGGCCGGGCGAGGGCCGAGCTCTATGCCCGGGCGCTCGGCAAGAGGGTCGCGCGTGTGATCTCGGTCAGCGAAGGAGGCGGCTATTATCCGCCGCCGCCGATGCCGATGGCGGAGCGGGCGGTGATGGCGGCCGCAAAGACGGAAATCCTGCCCGGCGACCAGAAGCTCCAGGTCAGCCTGGCGATGGTGTTCGAGCTGCAGTAAGAGAAAGGCCGCGCGGGGCATACCCACGCGGCCTTCCGCAAAGCGAATTTACGATCTCGCTTTAACGGACCGATCCCCTGCGGATCAGGTTCACGATCGCGAGCAGGATGACCGCACCCAGCAGTGACCACAGGATATTGGTAAGGTCGAGCGGGTCCTGATTGATGGTGCCGCCGCCGAAGATGAGGCCGGCGATGACGGCGCCGACGATGCCGACAACGATGTTGAGAATGATTCCCTGTTGCGCGTCGGTGCGCATGATAAGGCTGGCCAGCCAGCCAACGACACCCCCAACGATCAGCCAGACGATGAAACCCATGAGCGTTTCCTCCTGTTCGCGGCCGCCACGGTTACTCGGCGGCCATGAGCATCGAAAAGACGCCCGATGCGCCGTTGTTGTTCCAATTTCGGAGGCGCGTGTCCAGCCTGAGGATTAACGCGGCTGTGGACGAATGGCGGAAATCCGCCATCGATTAATGAAAGTAACGAACCGCGTCAGGCTTGCTCAGTAGCGCTGCTGGCGCTCGTAGACGTCGCGGTAATGCTTGATTCGCGTAACCCGCAGGCCGGGCATGCCGCTGCGCTCAACCGCGCGCTGCCAGCTCGTGAACTCCTCGAGGCTCAGCGAATAGCGCTGGCACGCCTCGTCGACGCTGAGCAGGCCGCCGGCGACCGCGGCCACGACCTCCGCCTTGCGGCGGACGACCCACCGGTTGGTGTTGGTCGGCGGCAGGGTGTCGAGCGTCAGCGGCTCGCCGAGCGGGCCGATCACCTGGGCTGGCCTGATCTTCTGGTTCTCGAGCATTCCGTCAAACCTGCTTAATCTGATTGCCGATGAACGGCGTTTAATGCCGCCGCGTTGAAAATATTCTCAAAACCCGTGGTTAACTGGACCCTCATTCTTCCTTCGCCGACTTTAACCCTTCCCTGCTTCCGGGAGCGAACGCGCCGCCGAGAAGCGAACGGGCTTGCTGCCAGCCCTCGCTCGCCGACAGGTAACAGCTCACCGCGTCCTGCCGCCGCCTCGCCCCCGAGGAAGCATCTTTCGCGAGCGCGGCCAGTATGTCGGTCGAATCGACCGAAATTTCGCCTGCCTTCTCAATCTTCCTCTCGATGCGCGACACGGTGCCCCCTGGCTTGCCCCTGTCGCTCCCGGACTAGCAGCGAGGAGTGAACTTCGGGTAAAGACCCCGTCCATAACGACAATGAACCTCGATTTCGGCCTCGAGAGCCCAAGGGGCTCGCGGATTGTCGTCGCCATGTCCGGCGGCGTCGACAGCTCGGTCACGGCCGCGCTCGCAGCGCGCACCGGGGCCGAGGTGATCGGCGTCACCCTCCAGCTCTACGACCATGGCGAGGCGATCAAGCGCTCGGGCTCATGTTGCGCGGGGCAGGACATTTACGATGCCAGGACCGTCGCCGACCGGCTGGGAATCGCCCATTACGTGCTCGATTACGAAAGCCGGTTCCGTTCGGGCGTCATCGACCGCTTCGTCGACGATTATGCGCGCGGCCGAACCCCGATCCCGTGCGTCCTGTGCAACCAGGGGGTGAAGTTTACCGATCTCATTGCCTTCGCCAGGGAGCTTGGCGCCGACTGCCTCGCCACCGGCCATTACGTGCGGCGGGTCGTGAACGGCGGGCGCGTGGAATTGCACAAAGGCGCGGATCCGAGGCGCGACCAGAGCTATTTCCTCTACGGGACGACGGCCGAGCAGCTTGGCTTCCTCCGCTTCCCGCTGGGCGGCCTGCCCAAGCCCGAGGTTCGCCGGATCGCGCTCGAAACCGGGCTTGTCGTCGCGTCCAAGCCCGACAGCCAGGACATCTGCTTCGTCCCGGACGGCGATTATGCGTCGCTGGTGAAGCGGCTGCGACCGGACACCGAGGCCGAGGGCGATATCGTCGACCTCGACGGCCGGCTGCTCGGCCGCCACCACGGGGTCGTCCATTTCACCGTCGGCCAGCGCCGGGGACTCGAGATCGGCGGCAGCCCGGAACCGCTTTATGTGGTCAGGATCGAACCCGAATCGCGCCGGCTGGTGGTCGGCCCGCGAAGCGCGCTCGCCGTCGAGCGCATGCGGGTCGAGCAGCTGAGCTGGATCGGGGAGGACCAGCACGAAGTCGCGGTCAAGGTGCGCTCGCTTGCGCCCGCGGTCCCGGCGCGGATCGACGATGGCTGGGTCCGCTTCGAGCGCCCCGAATACGGGGTCGCTCCCGGCCAGGCGGCGGTATTCTACGAGGGCACGCGGGTGCTCGGCGGTGGCTGGATCGCCGAGACTGTCGCCGCCGACCCGCGAGTCGCCTGCGCCGCGGCCGCCTAGCGGCGCCGGCGCGCCCAAGCCTCGATCGCGTAGAGCAGGCCTCCGACCGCAAGCAACCCGCCAAGCATCAGCCAGGACCGTAATTCCGATTGGGCCGCCGCCCAGATGCAGACCATGAGTCCGCCGAAAATCACGAGCCACAGCGCAAGCCCGGTCCCTTTCCCATCGCTCCGCCTTGCAGCCGGCAGCGCAGCAATGCTCGTCCCGTAGACGAATAGCCGGGCAAGCGTGCTGACCAGGGCCAGCCAGACGAAGCTTCCGCTGAGCGCCAGCCCCGCCCCCGCGACGCCCATGAACAGGACGGAATTGGCGGGCGTGCGCCACCTTGCGTTCACCCGAGCGAACCAGCGCGGGATCAGCCCCTCCTCGGCCAGCGCATAGGTGACTCGCGGGGTCGAGGTCATCGAGCCGAGGAAATTGCCCCCTACCGAAGCCATCGCCGTGAGGCTCAGGAGAATGATCCCGACGGGCCCGACCAGGATCGAGGCGAGTTCGGCGAGCGGGGCTTCGGCCGGCTCCGCCCCTTCAGGCATGACCGAGACATAGGCGAGCTGGACCAGGAAATAGAGCAGCGCGGTCGCGGCCACGGTCGCGATCAGCATCCGCGGGATGGTCCGCCTGGGATCCTTCGTTTCCCCGGCCGGGACGACGCTATTTTCGAAACCGACGAACGCATAGAGAGTCATGAGCGCTGCCGCCTCGAGCGTCCCGAACTGCGGGACCTCGCCGGCAAGCTTCACCTCTCCCGACATTGCCAGCGCGCCGATCGCGAGCGCGACCAGTGGCAGCGCCTTGAATAGGGTGACGACGTCGAGCGCCCGGATCGCGCGCTTGACGCCGACGACATTGACCCAGGTGACGAGCGAAATGAGCGCCAGGATGACCGCCGCCCGCCCAACGACGCTTCCGAACGGCGGCCACAACGCCGCGGCATAGGTCGCAAAGACGTTGGCGTTGGCTGCGAAGGCCGTCAGCCGCGCCAGATAATAGACCCAGCCGACCTGGAAGGAGACGATCCGCCCGAAGCAGGCGGTATAGGCGACCGGTCCGCCCGACGAGGAAAACAGTGCCGCGAGATTGGCGAACGGCAGAGCGACGAGCAGGATCAGCGAGCCGAAGATCGGGAACAGCCACGGGCTGAATGTTCCGAACTGGGCGTGAAGCGCGGCGGGAAGCGCGAAAATCCCCGCGCCGACGATCCCGTTGAAGCTCAGCAAGGCGGAGCCAAGCAGGCCGATGCGGCGCTCTAGCCGCGGCTGGCCCTTGCCGCTCAAAGCTGGAAATAGCCTTCGATGACGGTGACGCACCTGCCGCCGAGGATCACCCGGTCACCCGAGAGGCGGCAGTGCAGGACCCCGCCGCGCCTACTCGCCTGGAAGGCGGTGAAATCGCCGCGACCGAGCCGTTTCGCCCAGAACGGCACCAGTGCCGCGTGCGCCGCGCCCGTCACCGGGTCCTCGTCGATGCCGTGATAGGCCGCGAAGACGCGGCTGACGATGTCGTGCGAGTCGCCGGGCGCGGTGACCATGACCAGCCGGTCGAAGTGGCGCAGCGCCGCGAAATCGGGCTTGACCGAGCGCACTGCGGCCTCGTCGGGAAGCAGCAGGATCGCGCTGTTGTTGCCGCCTTCGCCGAGGAACAGATCGCCGTCCGCACCCAGCGCCTCGACCAGCTCCGGGAGCTCACCCGGCTTCACTTCGAAGGCTGGCAGGTCGAGCTGCAACAGTTCGCCGTCGCCGCTGACCGTCAGGATCCCCGAGCGGGTCGAAAAACGCACCTGCTCGCCGCGGATCAGGACATGGCCGGCGGCAAGCGTGGCGTGGCCGCACAGCTCGACTTCCGTAGTCGGCGTGAACCAGCGCAGTTCGTAATCCGCGTCCTCGCCTTTCGACGGTACCGTGAAGGCGGTCTCGCTAAGATTGTTCTCGGCAGCGATCGCCTGCATCACTTCGTCGTCGAGCCATTGGTCGAGCGGCATGACCGCGGCCGGATTGCCGGAAAGCGGCCGCTCAGCGAAAGCATCGACCTGGAAAAAGGGAAGCGCGATCATGTCGCTTTCTCGGTGATTTCGGACGGCAGCATCGTCTCGCGGTCCACCTGCCCTTCGGGATCGACGTGGATCAGGATTTCGGTGCCTGGGAATCGGTCCCTGAGCTCCTGCTCGACGCGGTCGAGCCGGTCGTGCGCCTCTTGCACTGTCCAGTCGCCTGGCACCCAGACGTGGAATTGCGCGAAATGATGGGTGCCGCTCGTGCGGGTCCTGAGGTCGTGAAGCCCGGCCAGCTCCGGATATTCCCGCGCCGCGGCGAGAAAGGCCTCGCGCAGCGCGTCGGGCCATTCGCGGTCCATGAGCTGCGCGAACGCCTCGCCCGAGGAACGCCAGGCGCCCCAGGCGAGCCACAGCGCGATCAGGATCCCGAACAGGGCGTCGGCGCCGACCAGCCCCGCATATTGGTCGAGCACGAGCGCGGCGATGACCGAGCCGTTGAGCAGCAGGTCCGACGCATAATGGAGCTGGTCGGTGCTGATCGCGACCGATTTCGTCCTCTGAATGACGTGCCGCTGATATGTGAGAAGCAGGATGGTGATTCCGATCGCGGCCAGCGAAACGCCGATCCCGAGCTCCGCCTGCTCGGTGCGGGCGCCGGCGACCAGCCGCTCGATGGAGCGGAAGAGGATGAACAGCGCCGACAACGAGATCAGAATCACTTGCACGAGCGAGGCCAGCGCCTCGGCCTTGCCATGGCCGAAGCGGTGCTCGCGGTCGGCGGGCTGGGCGGCGACGCGCACTCCGAGCAACACGATCAGACTGGCGATGAGGTCGAGCGCGCTGTCGGTCAGCGAGCCGAGCATCGCCATTGACGAGGTCTGAAGCGCCGCCCAGGTCTTGAGCGCGATGAGGACGATCGCGGTGGCGATGCTTGCCAGCGCCGCCCGCGACGCCAAAGTCCCGCGCCCCGCCCCATGCATGTCGCCCCCGCTCATGGGTAGAGCAGGCTTTCGGCCCAGCCGTCGCCCGAGCGGGTGAAAAGCCGGCGCTCGTGCAGCCGGTGCGGGCGGTCGCTCCAGAATTCGATCGCGCTCGGAACGACGACATAGCCCGACCAGTGCGGCGGACGCGGTACGTCCTTTTCTTCGAACCGTCGTGCCACTTCCTCGAACCGCGCCTCGAACGTTGCGCGGTCGGGGAGCGGCCGCGACTGGTCCGACGCCCAGGCGCCGAGCTGCGCCTCGCGCGGGCGGCTGGCGAAATATTCATCGGCCTCGGCTGTCTCGCACGGATGCGCCTGGCCCTCGATCCGGACCTGCCGCCGAAGCGACTTCCAGTGGAACAGCAAAGCGATGTTGGAATTGCCAGCTAGTTCCTGCCCCTTGCGGCTTTCGCAATTGGTGAAGAAGCGGAAGCCGTCCGGCCCGTGGCCCTTCAGAAGCACCATGCGCACCGACGGCCGGCCGTCGGGCGTGGCGGTCGCAAGCGCCATCGCCTCGGGATCGTTCGGCTCGCCCGCCCGCGCCTCGGCGAACCAGCGGTCGAACAAGGCGAAGGGGTCGTCGGCCATCGCCACGGCTTATCCGCCGCGGCGCTTTACCCGCAAGCCCGTCCCGGTTTGGCGACCCTTCGCCACGGCTCGCCGCCGTGCGCCCGCTTGGACTTGTGATATTGTATCATGCGGGCTAAGCGGCGGCGCTCCCCCAAGGACAATGTTTGCGTCAATGATCCCGATTCTGCTTGCCTCCGCCGCCGCCCTTGTCATCGCGCCCTCCGCAGCTTGGTACGTCGCCGGCTCCTCGGCGGCCGATGCTGCCGTACAGCCGACCCCCGGCTCGGCCGAAGAGGCGCACCAGCACCGCGACGAGGCGATCGTCGTCACCGGCGTCCGCCGCACCAGCGCCGACGTGCTGGGCGGAGTCTCCGTGCTCGACGAGGCCGAGCTCAACCGCGAGCTTCGGCCGAGCCTCGGCGAGACACTCGCCAGGCTTCCCGGAGTGTCCGCCACCAGCTTCGGCCCGGCCGCCTCGGCGCCCGTGCTTCGCGGGCTGTCGGGCGACCGCGTGCGGGTGCTGACCGACGGCATCGGGACGCTCGACCTGTCGTCGTCGGGGCCCGACCACGCACTTTCGATCAATCCGATCACGGCCGAGCGGATCGAGGTGCTTCGCGGGCCCGCGGCGCTGCTGTTCGGGTCCTCGGCGATCGGCGGAGTGGTCAACGTCATCGACACGCGAATCCCGCGCCGGAAGCCCGAAGGCCCGATCGGGGTCGCCGCAATCGGCCAGTACGGAAGCGCCGCAGAGGAACGTTCGGGCAATGCCGCGCTCGACGTTCCGATCGGCGGCCGACTCGTCCTCCACGCCGACGGCAATCTGTCGAAGAGCGACGACCTTCGCACCGGCGGCTACATCCTGTCGGAACCGCTTCGACGGGAGGCGCTGGCGAGCCCGGACCCGGAGATTCGCGCGCTCGCGGACCTGAAGGGCGAGCTTCCCAATTCCGCCTCCAAATCGGCCGAGGGCGCGCTCGGCCTCGCCTATGTCGACGGCGGCCTCAACTTCGGCGCTTCGGTCACCCGCCACACCCGCAAGTATCAGGTGCCGATTCGCTATTCGCTGGTGCCGGGAGTCGAGGCGGAGGCGCCGACCATCGACCTTGGGCAGACGCGCTACGACGCGCGCGCCGAAGTGCCCTTGGGCGGCTTCTTTCGGGAGGCTCGCGCCCGCGGCGGCATCGGGCGTTACCGCCATGACGAGCTCGAGGAGACCGGCGAGATCGGCTCAAGCTTCTTCAGCCGCGGCGGAGAAGGCCGGATCGAGCTGGTCCAAACCGAGCGCTCGGGCTGGGGCGGCACCAGCGGCGTGCAATATCTGCAGCGGTCCGCCAGGATTCGCGGCGAGGAAAAATTCCTCCCCGACGTCCGCGAGCGCCAGGCCGGCCTGTTCACGCTCCAGACCTACGTCGCCGGGCCGCTGCGGCTCGAAGGCGGCGCGCGGGTCGAGCGCAGCAGGCTTTCGGCCGAGGCGGACGCGCAGCTTGGAAGCCCCGCGCGCGAGCGAAAATTCACCGCCGTCTCGGGTTCGCTCGGCGGGCAATATGAATTCTTGCCCGGGTGGCGCGCCGGCCTGTCACTGTCCCACAGCGAACGCGCGCCCGCCATCGGCGAGCTCTTCTCCAACGGGCCGCACGCCGCCAGCCAGTCGTTCGAGATCGGCAACCCCGACCTCAAGCCCGAACGGAGTAATTCGGTCGAGATCTCGCTGCACCGGACGAGCGGCCCGGTGCACCTGACAGCGAACCTGTTCTACAGCCGCTTTTCCAGCTTCATCTTCCAGGCGCCGACCGGGGAAGTCGAGGACGACCTGCCGGTCTTCGAGTTCCGCCAGGGAAGCGCCGATTATTACGGTTTCGAGCTGTCGGGCGACGCAAGGCTCGGCCGGGCGGCCGGCATCGACTGGGCGGCCGAGTTCCAGGCCGATGCTGTTCGGGCGACCGTCAAGGATTTCGGCCCGGCCCCGCTGATCCCGCCACTCCGCCTGCGCGGCGCGCTCACCGCTTCGCGCGGCCAGATCGACGGCCGGATCGAAGTCGAGCGCGCGTTCGCGCACGACCGGACGGCGCCGTTCGAAACCCGCACGCCGGGCTACACGATGGTAAATGCCGCAATCGACTGGCATCCGTTCGCCGACAGGCCGGAGCTCACCTTGTCGCTGATCGGCAACAATCTGTTCGACGTCGAAGCCCGCCGCAGCACCAGCCTGCTCAAGGATTATGCGCCGCTTGCCGGCCGCGACATCCGCCTGAGCGCCCGCCTCTCCTTCTAGTCGCCGTCGAGCAATACACGCGCGGTCAGCGCCGCCAGCGCCGCCCCGGCGAGCTGCGCGGCGATGAACGCCGGGACGTCCGCCGGCGCGATTCCCGCAAACGTGTCGGACAGGCTGCGCGCGATCGTGATCGCCGGATTGGCGAAGCTGGTCGAGGAGGTGAACCAGTAAGCGGCGCCGATATAGAGGCCGACGGCGGCAGCGAGCGCTTGCGGCCGGTGCTTTGAAGCGCCGAAAATGGTGAGGATCAGGCCGTAGGTGGCGATCGCCTCGCCCGCCCATTGCCCGAGACCGCTGCGCGCCTTGAGCGAGACCTGAAGAGCCGGAAGCTCGAACATCAAATGCGCAGCGAACGCCCCCGCGATCCCGAAACCAAGCTGCGCGGCGATATAAACGCCGCAATCCTTCCAGCTCAGCTCGCCGCGCCAGGCCGCGACCACGCTGACCGCCGGGTTCATGTGCGCGCCGGATACCGGACCGAGGACGGTGATGAGGACGAACAGGATCGCGGCCGTGGCGCCCGTGTTGGCGAGCAGCGCGATGGCGTCGTTACCGCCGCTCAGCCGCTCGGCCATGATCCCCGATCCGATCACGCAGGCGAACAGGAAGAAGGCGCCGAGCCCTTCCGCCGCCAGCCTCCGGCCGAGCGGCGGTCGCTCAGCCAACCGCGGCGTCCGTCTTGCCGATGTCGCGCACGCGCCTGGTCAGCGCCAGCTCGTCAAGGCTCTCCAAGGGAAGCGCGAGCAGCAGGTCGATCCGCCGCTTGAGCGCCTGATAGGCCTGCCAGAAGGCCTCGCTCTGGCCTTCGCCCTCGACCGCCGCCGGGTCTTCGATCCCCCAGTGGGCGGTCACCGGTTTGCCCGGCCAAACCGGGCAGACTTCGCCCGCGGCGTTGTCGCAGACGGTAATGATGAAATCGAACTCGGGCGCGTCAGGCGAAGCAAACTCGTCCCAGCTTTTCGACCTTAAGCTGGAGGTCGGATAGCCCATTTCCTCAAGCAGCTTGAAAGCCTCGCGATGCACCCGCCCTTTCGGGAAGCTTCCGGCCGAATAAGCGCGAAACCGACCTTGGCCGCTCTTGTTGAGGATCGCCTCGGCGAGGATCGAGCGCGCCGAATTGCCGGTGCAAAGGAACAGGACGTTGTAGCGGCGGCTCATGCGACCGCATTTGGCGCGCAACAGGCGCCTTCCGATGCATTGGCCGAAACCGCGGAAAGGTCGACGCTTCCGCCATAGACGGTCGAGCCGCCGTGGGTCAGGAATGCTTCCCACACGACTCCGTCGGGATCGGCGATCCAGCTCTTTTCCGACTTGGCGTAGCAGCAGGTGGTCCGCCCCTCCTCGAGGACCGGCCGGTCGGCGGCCTTGAGCCGCGCATAGACGTCGCTGAGCTCCGCGGTCTCTTCGACCTGGATTCCCAGATGCTCGATCCCCTTGTGCGCATTGCCGCTGGAGATGGCGAAGTTGACTCGCGGATCCTCGAGCATCCACTTGGCATAATCATTCTTCACCACGGTCGGCTCGGCGGCGAAGAGGGTCGAATAGAAACGGATCGACTGGTCGAGGTCGGTGACCCCGACATGGACGTGCATGCGCTTCATGCGGATTTCCTTTTCTGGTTCGGGTTTTCGCAAGCCGCTTCGGCCGGGCATTCGGCGCCGACACAGCAATTCTCCATGAGGTAATCGACGAGCGCGTTCATCGCCGGATAGTTTGCGCGGTAGATGAGCGAGCGGTGCCGGCGTTCCTGGACGATCAGCCCCGCGTTGCGCAGCTGGGCGAGGTGGAAGGATAGCGAGCTGTTGGGCACGCCGAGCGCCTCGGCGATGGCGCCCGCCGCCATGCCCTGCTCGCCAGCCTGGACGAGCAGCCGGAAAAGGGCGAGCCGGTGCTCCTGGGCGAGCGCGGCGAGCGCATGGATGGCTTGTGCGGCTTGCAACGGCGGCTCCTCATTTCGACGTATCTCGAAATGTCATGGAGCCACGGGCCAGTCAAGCACTATTCGACATTTATCGAAATAAAGGCGGCCCGGAGGGGGCTTCCGGGCCACCTGGTTGCCGCGTTTTAAGGGGAGTAAACGCGGGCTGGGGAGCTTGGCTAAAGGTCGATTCCGGCGGCGATGGCCTCGAGCTTGCGGACCCGTTCCTTGAGGTCGGCCAGCTCGATCCGGTTGCCGGCCGGCGGCAGATGACGGTCGCCGGCCGCGTGCGTCAGCTCCATCCGCTTGAGCTCGAGCCAGGCATTCCAGCCCTTGAGCCCCGCATAAGCCGCGGTTCCGGTCGCCATCATCACGCTCGTTGCAATCAGTCCGATCGAAACGGGGTCCATCACTTCTCCTCCCGCAGCGCCTCGATTTCGCGCGCCAGCTCGTCATTGGGTTTGGACAAATGGTCGTCGATCGCCATCAGCCGGCGGTCGATCGGGTCGAGCTCGGTCCGCATCGCGTGGACCGACGGCCGCACGCTCGTAGCAAGCTCCATTCGGTCGAACTCGCTCATCCTGCTGCCGCCGTCGACCGCGCGTTTGCGCTGGATCGAGAAATAGATGGCGAGCGCGACATAGGCGACGAGCGCGATTTCCCATTCGGCGAGGATCGCGAAGGCGACGAAGCCGATCCTGAGGAAGGTCGGGTCGATCCCGAAGCGCTCGCCGAGGGTCGAGCAGACCCCGACCAGCTTCGCGTCCTTCCGGTTGAGCGAGTAACGATAGGATTTGCGGGCCATCTGCCTTCCCCTTCTCTAATTGGCCTTGGCCGCGAGCGCGGCCTTCATGGCTTGCAGCTCGGCATCGACCTTCTCGGCCGCCCTGAGCTCGGCGATTTCTTCCTCGAGGCTCTTCGGCCCGGTCAGGCCGAGCGCCTCGGCGCGTCCTTCGGCGAAGTCGGCGCGGCGCTCGAGGATCTCGAACTTCGCGAAGGCGTCTGCGGTGCGGCTGCCGTTCACGAGCTCGCGGGCCCTCGCCCTGGTGACCGCGCTTTCCAGCCGGTGCGCGATCGCGTTCTGGCGGGCGCGCGCCTCCCGCAGCTTGGACTGGAGCTTGCCGATGTCGGCTTCGTAGCCGCGCAGCACGTCCTCGATCTGGGCGATCTCGGCTTCCAGCCCGTCGGCCATGTCGGCCGCCTTCTTCCGCTCGGCGAGGGCCGCCTTGGCGAGGTCGTCGCGTCCCTTGGAAAGCGCGAGCTCGGCCTTGTCGGTCCAATTGGCCTGGATGTCCTCGAGCCGGACGAGCGAGCGCTTCATTTCCTTGATGTCGGCGATCGAACGCGCCGCGGTTGCCCGCACCTCGACGAGTGTCTCTTCCATCTCCAGGATGATCATCCGGATCATCCGCGCCGGGTCTTCGGCGCGGTCGAGAAGCTCGGTCATGTTCGCCGCGAAAATGTCCCTTGCGCGGCTGAACACCGGGCCGCTCAGCCAGCCGGCGATCGGGGCCATCCGGGACGTCGCCGTCTCGGGCTCCCGCGCCAGCGCCGGCGTGCGCACCGGCGCCCGGGCTTCGATGATCTCCAGTTCAGGCATTGACCGGCGCCTCGACCGGAGCGGCGTTCACATGGGCCGGGGCAACGGCGGAGCCGACTGCGACCGAGCTCATCAGAAGCGCGCCGATGGCGGCGATGAGGGTCCGAGTGATGGTCTGCTGACCGGACATTTTCAAATCTCCCTTTTCGTCGGCCGTCTGATTCTTACTGGCCGATGAACATTCCTATTCAAGCGCCGTGCCAAACGCACAAAACCGCCAAAAATACTGTTCGTCGCTGGCTGGATCGGCAGGAATTGGCAGGATGTCCCACCCGCGCTTGGCGCAATTTCCCAACCCGGCGTGGGATCGCGGGGGGAACCCGGCGGCTGCTCGCGACTTGGATCCGGACGAGAACCGAAAGAGGAATTCAGCAATGCTTGGAAAGATCGCGGGCGCTTGGCTTGGCAGCAAGGTTGCCGGCCGTCACTCGGGCGCGAAAGGCGCCATCCTGGGGCTTGGCGCGGCCGCGCTCGCGCGCCGCAGCGTGCCGGCGCTCGCGGCAGTGGCGCTCGGTGGCTGGGCGTTCAGCAAGTGGCGCGACAAGCGCCGCCGCTCGCCCTCCTATCCTTCGGACGCGGCTCCGTCCCCGCCCTCGTCCTGACCGGACGGAGGCTCGGCCGTCCCCTCGATATAGGGCTCGACCTTGCCCTTGAGGGTGATCGTCATCGGATTGCCGTAGCGGTCGCGGCTGCGGCCGGCGGGCACCTTTATCCACCCTTCAGAGATGCAATATTCCTGGACATTGGTCCGTTCCTGCCCGTTGAAGCGGATGCCGACTCCCTTCTCGAGGATGTCGGAATCGAACCAGGGGCTGCGCGGGTCGAGGCTCAGTCGGTCGGGGAGCAGGGTGTCGTCTTCGGCCATGGCCGCGCCCTACGCCGAGCCGGCGTTTTCGGTCAACGCACCTGCAGGGTTTCCACGCTGCCGTCGAGCCCGACGACGAACAGGGTGCCGTAATCTTCGTCACGCATCGCTGGCTGGGCAGGCCCGCCCAGGCGGTCGACGAGGTCGGGCACGGTGTTGCTGTGGCCGACCACCAGCACCGGGCCGGACACGGCGGCTACCGCCCTTACGAGCGCATCAGGATCGTGCGGATCATAGGAGCGGATCGAAATTCCGAGCCGATTCGCGAGCGGCGCGGCCGTTTGCATCGTGCGCCGCGTCGGAGTCGCGAAGATGGCGACGATCCCCTTGCCGGCGAGGAAGGCCGCGAGCCGCTGCGCGTTGGCCGCGCCCTCGGTCGTCAGCGGCGGGTCGTCGCCTTGCGCCTTTTGCAGGTGGCGGATGACGTAGACCTGCTTTGGCGCGGCAACGTCCGCGTTCGCGGCCGGAGCCACGTTGGGTTGAACTGGCTGCGCTGCGCAGGAGGCAAGGCCGATTGCGGCGGCTATCAACAAAGGCGCTTTCAGCTTCATCCACGAGCCTCCTCGAACCCGCTGCTATTGCAGGCATTGCCGCTCGCCCGCCAGCCGACTAAGCGGCTCAACCGATGCGCGACAAGGAACAAGCAAAAAAGCCGAACCGGCCGCGGCTCGAGCTGCACGTGCCAGAGCCGCCTTTCCGGCCCGGCGACAAGCCCGATTTTTCGGCGCTGGCCATCCCCGCCGCGGGCTCGGCGCCGAGGCCCGACATCGCCGCTTCCGCGGCGGAAACGGCGCCGCTGGCGACGGGGCTCATCCGGGTGCTCGATGACGACGATCGCGCGGTCGGGCCCTGGGACCCGAAGCTCGACCCCGATACGCTGCGCAAGATCCTTCGCGACATGGTTCTGGTGCGAATTTACGACGACCGCATGTACCGCGCCCAGCGGCAGGGGAAGACCAGCTTCTACATGAAGTGCACGGGCGAGGAGGCGATCGCGATCACCACCGCCGTTGCGCTCGACCGCGAGGACATGAACTTCCCGACCTATCGCCAGCAGGGGCTTCTGATCGCGCGCGGCTATCCGCTTTTCGACATGATGTGCCAGGTCTATTCGAACAAGGGCGACCCGTTGCACGGCCGCCAGCTGCCGATCATGTATTCGGACAAGGCGCACGGCTTCTTCACCATCTCGGGCAACCTCGGCACCCAGTTCCCGCAGGCCGTCGGCTGGGCGATGGCGAGCGCGATCAAGGGCGACAGTCGGATCGCGGTCGGCTGGATCGGCGATGGCGCGACGGCCGAGGGTGACTTCCACGCCGGAATGACCTTCGCGGCGGTCTACAACGCCCCGGCGATCCTGTGCGTGGTCAACAACCAGTGGGCGATCTCCAGCTTCTGCGGAATCGCCGGCGCGGAGAAGGCGACCTTCGCCCAGCGCGCGACCGGCTACGGGATCCCGGCCCTGCGTGTCGACGGCAACGACGTCCTTGCGGTCCATGCGGCCGTAAGCTGGGCGGCCGACCGCGCCCGCTCCAACCTCGGGCCGACCCTGATCGAATTCTTCACTTACCGCGCCGAGGGCCATTCTACCTCCGACGACCCGTCCGGCTATCGCCCCGCGGGCGAGGCCAAGGCCTGGCCGCTCGGCGACCCGGTCGAGCGGTTGAAGGCGCACCTGATTTCTCTCGGCGAGTGGGACGAGGCGCGCCACGAGGCGATGCGCGAGGAATGCGACGCCGAGGTGCGCGCCGCGCAGAAAGAGGCCGAGAAGCTCGGCGTGCTTCCGCAGCAGGGCAAGGACAATATAGAAAGCATGTTCGACGACGTTTACGCCGAGCTTCCCTGGAACCTTGCCGAGCAGCGCGGCGAGGCGCTCGGCGAGGCCAAGCGCTGATGGCGACCATGAACATGATCCAGGCGCTCAACAGCGCCCACAAGGTCGCCATGGAGCGCGACGAGGACGTCGTCGTCTTCGGCGAGGACGTCGGCTATTTCGGCGGCGTTTTCCGGGTCACCGAGGGCCTGCAGAAGCAGTTCGGCAAGAGCCGCGCGTTCGACGCGCCGATTTCCGAGGGCGGCATCGTCGCGGCGGCGGTGGGCATGGCCGCCTATGGCCTCAAGCCGGTAATCGAGATCCAGTTCGCTGACTACATTTACCCAGGCTACGACCAGATCGTCAGCGAAGTCGCCAAGATCCGCTACCGCACCGCCGGCGAATGGGCGATGCCGATGGTCATCCGCTCGCCCTATGGCGGCGGCATCTTCGGCGGCCAGACCCACAGCCAGAGCCCCGAAAGCCTGTTCACCCATATCGCCGGCCTGAAGACGGTGATCCCCTCGACCCCCTACGACGCCAAGGGGCTTCTGCTCGCCGCCATCGAGGACCCGGACCCGGTGATCTTCTTCGAGCCCAAGCGGCTCTACAACGGCCCATTTGACGGCCACCACGACAAGCCCGTCAGGCCCTGGTCGAAGCATCCGGCAAGCGAGGTGCCCGAGGGCCATTACACCGTGCCTTTGGGCAAGGCAGCGGTGGTGCGCGAGGGCGGCGACCTCACTATTCTCGCCTACGGGACGATGGTCCATGTCGCGCTCGCCGCGGTCGAGGAGCAGGGGATCCACGCCGAGGTCATCGACCTTCGCACCCTCGTCCCCCTCGACATTGAGGCGATCGAGGCCTCGGTCCGAAAGACCGGCCGCTGCCTCGTCGTGCACGAGGCGCCGCGCACCTCTGGCTTCGGGGCCGAGCTCGCCGCGCTCGTCCAGGAGCGCTGCTTCTACCATCTCGAATCGCCCGTCGAGCGGGTGACCGGCTGGGACACGCCCTACCCGCACGCCTACGAATGGGCCTATTTCCCCGGGCCAAAGCGAATGAAGAAGGCGCTAGAAAAGGTCATGGCTGAATAATGGCGAGGTACGAATTCAAGCTGCCCGACATCGGCGAAGGCATTGCCGAGGCGGAGATCGTCGCCTGGCACGTGGCTGTCGGCGATACCGTCGAGGAGGACCAGCAGCTCGCCGACATGATGACCGACAAGGCGACCGTCGAGATGGAATCGCCGGTCGCCGGCAAGGTCGTCGAGCTCGCCGGCGAGGTCGGGGAGATGGTGCCGATTGGCTCGGTACTGGCGGTAATCGAGACCGCCGGAGCGGATCGCGCGGCGGAGACGGCCGAAGACAGCAAGGATGAGCGGCCGCTGGCCGAAGGCGCGGTCGAGGCCACTCCGGAAATGGCCAACGAGCTTCCGATCACGGCCGGCGACGAAGCGACCGAGGGCCGCAAGGAACCGGAGGTTGCGGAGCCGGCCCCGGCCGAGGAGCCGTCGGAAGCGGCGCCCGGCCGCGCCCACGTCCTCGCCTCGCCAGCCGTGCGCGCCCGCGCCCGCGACCTCGGAATCGACCTGTCGCAGGTGAAGTCGAAGGACGGGCGGATCCGTCACGCCGACCTCGATTCCTACCTTGTATATAAAGGTGGCGGAGTTTCCGCCCGCGGCGCCGGGCCGAAGCGCCAGGACGAGACGATCAAGATCGTCGGGCTCCGCCGCAAGATCGCCGAAAACATGGCCGAGGCAAACCGGCGCATCCCCCATTTCACCCTGGTCGAGGAGTTCGACGTCACCGCGCTCGAGGACACGCGGGCGATGATGAACCGCGACCGCGGCGACAATCCCAAGCTGACGCTGCTCCCGTTCCTCGTCACCGCGATGTGCCGCGCGCTTGCGGACTGGCCGATGCTCAATGCGACGTTCGACGACGAAGCCATGACCGTCACCCGCCGCGGCTCGGTCGACATGGGCATCGCGACGCAGACGGGCAATGGGCTGATGGTGCCGGTGATCCGCGGCGCCGAGCGGATGAGCGTCTGGCAGCTCGCCTCCGAGATTCTGCGCCTGTCCGAGGCGGCGCGCTCGGGCAAGGCGAGCCGCGAGGAGCTGACCGGCGCCACCATCTCCATCTCCAGCCTCGGGCCGATGGGCGGGGTCACCTCGACCCCGGTGATCGCCCCGCCGCAGGTAGCGATCATCGCCGTCAACAGGATCGAGGAGAAGCTCGTTCCGGTGGATGGCGACATCGAGGTCAGGAAGCGGATGAACCTGTCGCTGTCGTGCGATCACCGGGTGGTCGACGGCTGGGACGCGGCGAGCTTCCTTCAGGATATGAAGGGCCTGATCGAAAACCCGCTGCGCTTGCTGAGCTAGCGTCGGTCGCTCCCGGGCCGCAGCTTCGCATCGAGGCTCCACGGGCCGGGGCCGGCGAATACCAGATAGAGGAAGACGAAGGCATAGAGGATTGCCGCGTCGCCCATATTGTTGACCGGCCAGAAATTCTGCGGCGCATGGGCGATGAAATAGGCGGCCGCCATGGTTCCGGAGGCGATGAACGCGGCCGCGCGAGTGAACAGCCCGACGGCGATCAGCGCGCCCGCGACCAGCTCGATCAGCCCCGCGTAGGCAGCTGGGTGGGCGAAGGCCCAGCCGCTGCCCGCCATCTCTCCGGCGGGAAACGAGAGGAATTTCTGGGTCCCGTGCGCGAGGAACAAGAGGCCGGTCATGATGCGCAGGATGCTCAGCATCGCCGGCTCGTACCGGCTCAATCCGAGAGTGTTCATTATCGTTGCTCCTTTTCAGCAGCGCCTAGCTCAAGCCGCCAGTTGCACCGCTTCGCCGAGCGCCGCCTTGACCGACTCCTGCCTCTGCTCGGGGCTAATGTTCAAGCCGTCGGCGGCGACGAACTCTGGTGCGATGCCGATGAAGTCGAAGACCCCGCGCAGGTAGGTCTCGAGATGTTCGAGCGCCGCGGCAGGTGAGCCGGAATCGTAGATCCCGCCGCGCGCGAGGGCAACGATCACCCGCCTGCCGCCGGCCAGGCCTTCGGGCCCGTCCGCCGTATAGCGAAAGGTCTTGCCGGCGATCAGGATCCGGTCGAGCCAGGCCTTGAGCTGCGTCGGTAGCGTGAAATTGTACATCGGCGCGCCGATCACGATTGTGTCGGCGGCGAGGAACTCGTCGAGCACTTCGCTGTCGTTGAACGATTCCAAAGTCAGGTGCGGCAGCGGCTGGGCGACGAGGTCGCGGCGGACGACCTTCGCGCCCGGCTCCTCGCGGGCGAGCCGCTCGAGAATGGCTCCGGAAATGGTTCGGCTGACGCTGCTCTCGCCGCTGATGCTGCTGTCGATATGAAGAATGGTCACTCTTGCCTCCTTGGTATGGATTTGATACCGAGGCACCTTAAATAACCACATGCGAATCGCCCGCAAGAACGCACTTTCCTGTGGCGAACGCACAAATTTGTGGGATGGGAACAGCCAGGTAACCGGAGCAGCGCCATGAAGGACCCAACGAGCCCCGTCTGCCAGACGATCAGCGCACTTCTGCAGCGCATCGGCGACAAGTGGACGGTACTGGTCGTCAACACGCTCGCCGAGGGCTCGAAGCGCTTCAACGAGCTTCGCCGCGAGATCCCGAGCGTGTCGCAGCGGATGCTGACCCTGACCCTTCGCAACCTCGAGCGCGACGGGCTGGTGAAAAGGACGGTCACCCCGACCATTCCGCCCAGGGTCGATTATGAGCTCACCGCGCTCGGCCATTCGCTGCAGAAGCCGATCTGCGCGCTCGCACGATGGGCGCTCGACAATGTCGGCGCCATCCACGAGGCGCAGGCTAAGTTCGATTCGCGGCGCGAGATCGGCGAAGCCGCGTGACCAGGCCGGGGGGCGAAGTCGGCGACCTTCTCGCGCGCGGCGATGATTATGCCGCCAGGGGCGACGCCCGGGCGGCGATGAGCTTCTACCAGGCTGCGCTCCAGGGCGCCCGCAACCTCGGCCCCGCCGACCCCGCGACCGCCGAGCGGCTGCGCGCCGCGCAGGCCTTCATCCAGCAACGGGCGCGCGAGTTCCAGGCCGCAATCGAGGCCGCCGTCTCCGCCGCCGCGCCCGAGGATTCGAATGCCGCGCTTCGGCTCGGCCACGCGCTCGACATGCTGAAAGGCGAGCGCCAGATCTTCCTCCAGCAGCCGTCGGTTCTTTATTATCCCTACCTCGCCCAGCGGCAGTTCTTCGAGCGCGAGGAATTCGCCTGGGCCGAGGCGCTCGAGGCCGCGACGCCGGCGATCCGCGACGAACTTGTGGGCTTGCTCGGCGACGCCGACTTCCGCCCCTATGTCCAGAACGATCCCGACCGGCCCTATCGCGATTTCCACGGCCTCAACGAGAATCGGGACTGGACCGCGCTGTACCTGTGGAAGGACGGCGCGGTGGTCGAGGAGAATGCGAAGCGCTGCCCGAACACCATGGCAGCGCTCGACAAGGTGCCGCTGACGCATATCGGCGCGCGCACACCGGCCGTGCTGTTCTCGCGGCTCGAGCCCGGCGCGCACATCCCGCCGCATGGCGGCATGCTCAACTGCCGGCTGATCTGCCATTTGCCGCTGATCGTCCCGCCCGGCTGCTGGCTTCGGGTCGGCAACGAGACCCGGCAGTGGGAGGAAGGCAAGCTGCTGATCTTCGACGACAGCATCGAGCATGAGGCGAAAAACCCGAGCGGCGAGCTGCGCATCATCCTGCTGTTCGACGTCTGGCGGCCGGAGCTGACCGAGGCGGAGCGCGGCGCCATCTCCTCCATCTTTGCCGCGATCGACGCCTTCCGCGGTGTACCCGAGGGCTAGGCCGCTCGCCTTCCCTTGGGCGCCCTTCCTGTTCTAGACGGGCGCCCATGGCTGGGCGTTACTTCGATGAATGGCAGGTCGGCGACCGCGTCGAGCATGCGCTCACGCGCACCGTCACCGAGACGGACAATGTCCTCATTTCGGCGCTCACCCACAATCCGCAGCCGATGCACCTCGACCATGAAATCGCCTCGCAGTCCGAGTTCGGGATGCCGCTCGTCAATTCGGTCTTCACCTTCGGGCTGATGATCGGAGTCAGCGTCGCCGACACGACCATGGGGACCCTGGTCGCCAACCTCGGTTACGACGCTCTGAAATTCCCCAACCCGGTGTTCATCGGCGACACGCTTCGAAGCGAGACCGAGTGCGTCGCGGTCCGCGAATCGAAGTCGCGGCCCAATGCCGGGATCGTCACCTGGTCGCACCGCAGCTTCAACCAGCGCGGCGAGCTCGTCTGCGAGTGCACGCGCACCGCCTTGCTTCTGAAAAAGCCGGCGTGACGACCGAGCCGCGAAGCTGGCTGTTCGTTCCCGCGGACAGCGAAAAGAAGATCGCGAAAGCCATCGAATCTGACGCCGACTCGATCATCTTCGACCTCGAGGACAGCGTCGTTGCCGGGCGCAAGGCTAAGGCGCGCGACATCCTCAAGGGCCTGCCCGAGCGTTCCGGCGGCCCCGAATGGTGGGTCCGGATCAACCCGATCGGGAGCGAGCACCACAAGGACGACCTCGAGCTGATCTCGCGCGGCGACATTCGCGGAATCGTCCTGCCCAAGGCCGAAAGCGGCGCCGACGTCATCGAGCTCGCCCACCGCACCGGCCATATCCCCGTCCACGCGATCGTCACCGAGACCCCGGCCAGCCTGTTCAACTTGCTGTCGTACCGCGACCCGAAGTCGCCGCTGGTGGCGATGAGCTGGGGCGCCGAGGACCTGTCCGCCGCGCTCGGCGCCTCGTCCAAATATGACGAGAGCGGGGAGCTTTCCTTCACCTACCGGCTCGCGCGCTCGCTCTGCCTCGCCGGCGCGGTGGCTGCCGGAGTTCAGCCGGTTGATGGCGTCTTCGCCGACTTCAGGGACCTTGCCGGCCTCGAGCGCGAGTGCGCGGCCGCCCGCCGCGAAGGCTTCACCGGCAAGCTCGCCATCCATCCGGCGCAAGTGCCTGTCATCAACGCCGCCTTCACCCCGTCGGCCGAGGAGATCGCCCACGCCGAGGCGGTGGTCGCCGCGTTCGAGGCGCATCCCGATTCCGGCACCGTCTCGGTCGGCGGAGCGATGGTCGACCGGCCGCATCTCGAACAGGCGCGGCGCGTTTTGCAGCGTGCGCGAGGAGTGGCGAACGATGTCTGAGCTTGTTCACCCTGTTCCCGAAGGTTTTGCGGCGAGGATCGGGCCCGACGAGCTCGCCGAGCTGCGCGACTTCGCCGAGCGCGACCCGCACGGCTTCTGGCTCGAGCAGGCCAGGCGGCTCGACTGGGCGAAATTCCCGACCGAGTCCGGCGACTGGGCGTTCGACGAGGAGAATTTCCATATCCGCTGGTACGGCGACGGCGCGCTCAACCTCTCCGTCAATTGCCTCGACCGCCACCTCGCCACCAAAGGGGACCGCGTTGCGATTATCTTCGAGGCCGACGAGCCGGGCGAGGGCCGGGCGATCACCTATCGCGAGCTTTACGAGGAGACCTGCCGCTTCGCGAACCTGCTGAAGTCGCGCGGCGTCGGCTGCGGCGAGCGAGTCATGATCTACATGCCGATGATCCCGGAGGCCGCGGCGGCGATGCTCGCTTGCGCGCGCATCGGAGCCATCCACTCGGTCGTGTTCGGCGGCTTCTCGCCGGAAAGCCTCGCCGGGCGGATCGCCGACTGCGACGCTTCGTGCGTCATCACCGCAGACGAGGGCGTGCGAGGAGGCAAGCGAATCCCGCTCAAGCGGAACGTCGACGAGGCGCTCGCCCAGCGCGACGTCGCAACCGTCATCGTCGTCACCCGCACCGGGGCCGACGTCGCCATGAAGGACGGCCGCGATATCTCCTATTCGGCGGTCCGCGAGAGCCTCGCGACGACGTGCGAGCCCGAGGTAATGAACGCCGAGGACCCGCTCTTCATCCTCTACACGTCGGGCTCGACCGGAAAGCCCAAGGGGGTCGTCCACACGACCGGCGGCTATGCGGTGTGGGCGGCGACCACCTTCGACTGGATCTTCGACTACCGGCGCGAGGACATCTTCTGGTGCACCGCCGACGTCGGCTGGATCACCGGCCACACCTACGTCGTCTATGGCCCGCTGATGAACGGCGCGACGAGCGTCATGTTCGACGGCGTTCCCAATTACCCCGACTTCTCCCGCTTCTGGGAAACGGTCGACCGCTTGCGCGTCACCATCTTCTACACCGCGCCGACGGCGATCCGGGCGCTGATGCGCGAAGGCGACGCGCCGGTGAAGAAGCACGGCCGCGCATCGCTGCGGCTGCTCGGAACGGTCGGCGAGCCGATCAACCCGGAAGCCTGGGAATGGTATTGGCGCGTGGTCGGCGACAAGCGCTGCCCTGTCGTCGACACCTGGTGGCAGACAGAAACCGGCGGAATCCTGATTGCACCCTTCCCCGGCGCGACTCCGCTCAAGCCCGGCTCGGCGACCCGCCCGCTTCCGGGGATCAAGCCGCTGCTCGTCGATTCCGAGCATAATGTGCTTGGCACCGAGGCCAGCGGCAACCTCTGCCTCGCTTCGTCCTGGCCCGGGCAGATGCGCACCGTCTGGGGCGACCACGAGCGCTTCTTCCAGACCTATTTCACGACCTATCCCGGCCTCTATTTCACCGGCGACGGCTGCCGCCGCGACTCCGACGGCTATTATTGGATCACCGGGCGCGTCGACGACGTCATCAACGTCTCGGGCCACCGCATCGGCACCGCCGAGGTCGAAAGCGCGCTCGTTGCCCACCCGAAGGTCGCCGAGGCCGCGGTCGTCGCCATGCCCCACGACATCAAGGGCCAGGCGATTTACGCGTTCGTCACCCTCAATGCCGGCGAGGAGGGGGACGACGATCTCAGGCGCGAGCTCAACGCCGAAGTGCGAAAGGACATCGGCGCACTTGCCGCGCCCGAAAAAATCCATTTTACTCCGGCACTTCCGAAAACCAGGTCGGGGAAGATCATGCGGCGTATCCTTCGCAAGATCGCGGAAGGCGAAACACAGGGCTTCGGCGACACCTCGACTCTGGCGGATCCCGGGGTCGTCAAGGCGCTTCTCGAGGGCCGGCAGTGAGGCGGCTCGGCGCGCTCGCCGCCGTCGCGCTCGCCGCAACCGCGCCCGCGGCCGCCTCCGAATCCGCGCCGGGCAGGGACAAGCTCGACCTTCCCGCCTTCTTCACCGGCAAGACGCATGCGGAAAGCGAGATCAAGGTCGGCTTCAAGAAGCCGGTCCGCCACGTCACCGACAGCGTCGGCAAGCGCGGGCCGAAGGGCGAACTGATCCTGGTCGATCATATCAAGGAAGACGGAAAGCCGCCCAAAGTCCGGCGCTGGGTAATGCGCCGGAACGGCCCGGACAGCTTCACCGGAACGATGACCGAGGCGACGGGGCCGGTGCGGATCGAAGTCAACGGCAGGCAGGCGACGATCCGCTACAAGATGAAAGGCGGCGTCAGCATCCACCAGCTCCTCACCATGCGCGACGAGCGCACGCTGGTGAACCATGTCGCCGCCAAGAAGCTCGGGGTGCGCCTCGGCCGCCTCGACGGAATCATCCGCAAGGTCGATTGAACGCCGCTTCTGCTCCTCCCCGCTCAGCGGCGATGGACGGCGAACCCCGTTCGTCCTAGAACCCAAGCTCCCTCGAGCAGGATGTGACCGGATGGTCGCCGAGACAGCGCCCGGTGCGGCGTTCACGCAAAGCGATACGCCGGCCCCGCACCGGGAGCGGGCGAAGCGGATTCTCGCGGCGCATCCCGAGGTTCGCAGGCTGTTCAAGCGCAACCGTTGGTCGGTGCTGTGGACCGTGCTGCTGGTCACGCTGCAGGTCGCCGTCGGAATCGCGCTGGCCGTCCTCGACACGCCGTGGTGGGCGATTCTCCTCGCCGCCTATGCGTTCGGTGCCTTCGCCAACCATGCGCTCTTCGTTCTGATCCACGACTTCACGCACAATGCCGTGTTCAGGAAGGCGAACGCCAACCGGCTGGGCGCGATCTTCGCCAATATCGCCATCGTCTTTCCGGCCGCGATCGGCTTTCGCAACCATCACTTGCTGCACCACAAGTTCCTCGGCACTCCCGGCCTCGACGCCGACTTGCCGACGCCCAGGGAGGCGCGGTGGGTGGGCAACAGCTGGTGGCGCAAGACCTTGTGGCTCGGCATGTACTGGGCGGTGCAGGCCCTGCTTCGGCCGTCTACGGTGAAGGCAATCCCGACCGTCGACCGTTGGGTGATTCTCAACGTCGTCGCGATGGCGGCGGCGATGGCGCCGATCGTCTGGTTCTTCGGCTGGTGGCCGGTGGCCTATCTGTTCGCCTCGACCCTTTTCTCGCTCGGCATTCACCCGCTGGGCGCGCGCTGGATCCAGGAGCATTTCGTGTTCAGGGAGGGGCAGGAGACTTATTCCTACTACGGCCCGCTGAACAAGCTGGCGTTCAACATGGGCTATCACAACGAGCACCACGATTTCCCCCAGGTGCCGTGGTCGCGCCTCCCGGCGGTGCGCGCCGCGGCGCCGGAATTCTATGACCATCTCTTTCACCACCGGTCGTGGAC
>DASTDZ010000006.1:0-14677 GCA_035710105.1 Sphingomicrobium sp.
CGGCGGAGCCCGGGCTCTCGCCGGTGTGGCGCAGCTCGCGCCACATCTTCCACGCGACCCACAGGAGAAGGAGGCCGCCGACTAGGATTAGTCCAACAATCTGAAGGAGTTGAGTAACAACCAGCGCGAAAGCGATTCGCAAGACCAGCGCCGCCAAGACACCGATCATTATCACCTTGCGGCGCTGATCCGGCGGCAAGCCCGCGGCCAGTGCGCCGACGACGATCGCATTGTCGCCGGCGAGCACCAGGTCGATCCACAGCACCTTGAGGAAGGCGGCGAGCGCCGCCGGCTCGCCGATGTTGGAAAAATCGGTGACGATGTCGGCCCAGATGTCCGCCGGCGAACCGAAACCGGCCGGTGCGGCCTGCCCGGCCGCAGCGATCAACATGTCGAACATCAGTCGCTCATATCCTGTTGCCGGAGGCTCCCTGCCGCCGAACGGCCGGCGGCGCTACTGGTTCATAGACGCGAAGAAGTCCGCGTTCGATTTCGCGTCCTTCATCTTGTCGAGCAGGAACTGCATCGCGTCGACCGTGCCCATCTGCATCAGGATCCGGCGCAGCACCCACATCTTGGTGAGGGTCGCCTGGTCGACCAGCAGCTCCTCCTTGCGGGTGCCCGACTTACCGACGTCGAGCGAGGGGAAGATGCGCTTGTCGGAGACCTTGCGATCGAGCACGATCTCGGAATTGCCGGTGCCCTTGAACTCCTCGAAGATGACCTCGTCCATCTTCGATCCGGTGTCGATGAGGGCAGTCGCGATGATCGACAGCGAGCCGCCCTCCTCAATGTTGCGCGCGGCGCCAAAGAAGCGCTTGGGCCGCTGCAGCGCGTTGGCGTCGACGCCGCCGGTCAGCACCTTGCCGGAGCTCGGAACGACGGTGTTGTAGGCGCGGCCGAGGCGGGTGATCGAATCGAGCAGGATCACGACATCCTTCTTGTGCTCGACGAGGCGCTTGGCCTTCTCGATTACCATCTCGGCGACCTGGACGTGGCGCGAAGCAGGCTCGTCGAAGGTCGAGGAGATGACCTCGCCCTTCACCGAGCGCTGCATGTCGGTGACTTCCTCGGGCCGCTCGTCAATGAGAAGGACGATCAGGAACACCTCGGGATGGTTGTCGGTGATCGCCCGGGCGATGTTCTGCAGAAGCACGGTCTTGCCGGTGCGCGGCGGAGCGACGATCAGCGCGCGCTGGCCCTTGCCCTGCGGGGCGACGATGTCGATCACGCGGGCCGACTTGTCCTTGATCGTCGGGTCGGCGCTGTCGAGCGTCAGTTTCTCGTCCGGATAGAGCGGCGTCAGATTGTCGAAATTCACCCGGTGGCGGACCGCCTCTGGATCGTCGAAATTGATCGACGTGACCCGGGTCAGGGCGAAATAGCGCTCACCGTCCTTGGGTCCGCGGATTTCGCCCTCGACAGTGTCGCCGGTCCGCAATCCGAAGCGGCGGACAATCGAGGGCGCGACATAGATGTCGTCCGGCCCGGCGAGGTAATTGGCTTCCGGCGAGCGAAGGAAGCCAAAGCCGTCGTTGAGCACCTCGATCGTGCCGCTGCCAATGATCTGTGCGCCGTCCTCCGCCTCGACCTTGAGGATCGAGAACATCAGGTCCTGCTTGCGCATCGTCGAGGCGCCCTCGACCCCGAGCTCCTCGGCGAGGCTCACCAGTTCGGCGGGCGGTTTTTGTTTCAGGTCCTTGAGGTGCATCGGGATTCGCTTTTCAGGCGGTGGACGGTTCAGCTGTCAAAAGCCTTGCGGCAGAACGCCGCGGACTGGACGGTTGGCTGTAACGGCAGAGGGAAGAGACCGGGCCGGTGCAGCCGCCGAGGGCGAGTTAGGCAGCGCCTTGCGCCAAGTCAATCGCCGCACGCACGCAATTCAGAACGGCCGGACGATTACCAGCACGACAATCAGCGCCGCGGCGATGCCCGGGATCTCGTTCATGACTCGCAGCGTGCGGTTGTCGCCAGGCCGCTGGCCAGCCGCAAGCTTCTTCCCGTAGCCGCCGAGCCAACCCTGGTACCCGGTCAGTCCGACAACGAGCGCGAGCTTGGCGCTGAACCAGCCCTCCCCGAACAGGTCGAGATGAAAGGCGAGCATGAGCCCGAGCACCCAGACCGCGAGCATTGCCGGGGTGAGAATGATCGAGCGGGCTCGGCGCTCGCGCTCGATCCAGGCGCGATCCTCGGCCGAGCTGGGGCTCGTCTCGTGGTGGTAGACGTAAAAGCGCGGAAGCAGCAGCAGGCCGGCAATCCAGAAGATGACGAAGGTTACGTGGGCCGCCCTTACCCACGGATAGGCGGCGCCGAGAAAGCCGGTCAGATCGGTCATCCCTTCTCCTTCACCAGCGCGACCAGGCGCTCCACGTTCTCAACCGGCGTATCCTGCGAAATCCCGTGGCCGAGGTTGAAGATGTGAGGGCGGCCGCGAAAAGCGTCAAGAATCCGGCGCACCGCCAGATCCATCCGCTCACCGCCGGCAATCAGCGCCAGCGGATCGAGATTGCCCTGGACGGGAAGGTCGTCGGGAAGTTCGCGCGCGGCCCATTCGGGATCGACCGTTTCATCGAGCCCGACCGCGTCGACCCCCGTACGCTGCGCATAGGCGAGGATCTTGCCCCCCGCGCCCTTGGGAAAGCCGATCACCGGAACCTGTGGATGGCGCGCCCTGAACCGCTCGACGATGCGCCCAGTCGGCTCGATCACCCATTGCTCGAACTGGCCTGGCGACAGGCTGCCCGCCCAGCTGTCGAACAGCTGCACCGCCTCGGCGCCGGCCGCCGCCTGGCCGCACAAATATTCGAGCGTTACCTCCTCGATTCGCGCGATGATCTCCCCAAACCGCCCTTCGTCGGCATAAGCGAGCCGCCGCGTTTCCGACTGGTCGCGGCTGCCCTGGCCGGCGACCATGTAGGTCGCGACCGTCCAGGGCGCCCCTGCAAAACCGATCAGGGTCACTTGCGGAGCAAGCCTCGCCTTCACCTTGCGCACCGTCTCGTAGATCGGGTCGAGCCGCGCCGGAAACGGGGTCAGCGCGTCGAGATCTGCCGAGACGAGCGGCGGGGTCAGCCGCGGCCCTTCGCCGGTGACGAAGGTCAGGTTCTGGCCGATCGCGAAGGGGACGATCAAAATGTCGGAAAAGAGGATCGCCGCATCGAAGGCGAAGCGCGCGAGCGGCTGCAGCGTGACCTGGGCCGCGGCATCGCTGTCGTAAACGAGGTTGAGAAAGCTCCCAGTCTCTTCCCGCAGCCGCCGGTATTCGGGAAGGTAGCGGCCGGCCTGGCGCATCAGCCACATCGGTGGCGGGTCGACCCGCTCGCCCCTGAGAACGGCGAGCAGAGGCTTCTCCGCTCCGTTCGCGGTCCTCTCTCCGCGCGGCGAAGCGGCCACCCCTTATTCTCCCTTTTAGATTCTTTAGAAATAATTTGATGAACTAGTAGTCCGGCTGGACGCGGGGTTTAGGCGGCGCTCCCGCTTTTGCCAACAGACGCCGATAGTGCCGGGCGACGGAATCCCGCCGAGTCGCGCGATTCCCCTCCCGTGATTCACAGGCTGGGGGTGGATTGTCCCGGCCGTGGATGGAATCGAGGAAAGGCGGGTGCGGGCGCGGGACTCGAGCGGCGTTGAGGCTGTCCCCGTTGCTCGGCTAGGATCGCCAACGGGCTTTTCCACAATGTTGCCAAGACAAGGATTTGAATGGCGCTGGTCCTTGCTTCCTCAAGCCCGATCCGGCGGGCGATCCTCGAGCAGGCGGGAGTGGAGTTCGCGAGCATCGCGGCCGGGATCGACGAGGAGGCCGAACAGGCCCGGCACGCCGACCCCGGCTCGCTCGCGGCCGCGCTTGCCGGCGCCAAGGCGGTCGCGGTCAGCCGGAGCCACGCCGGCGACCTTGTGATCGGCAGCGATTCGGTGGTCAGCGTCGATGGCCGGATCTTCGCCAAACCCGGGGATCGCGAGGAGGCCGCCGCGCATCTGCGGCAATTCTCGGGCCGCGAGATGCTGCTCACCAGCGCCGTCGCACTGGCGAGGGACGGCGCGGTGGAATGGAGCGTGACCGACAGCGCCCGGCTGACGGTGCGCACCCTGTCCGAGCACTTCATCCAATCCTATCTCGATGCGGAATGGCCCGAAGTCGGCTATTGCGTCGGCGTGTTTCGGCTCGAAGGTCGGGGGGTGCAATTGTTCGACGCAGTCGAAGGCAGCTATTTCACGATCCTCGGCATGCCGTTGCTGCCGCTGTTGAAGGCGCTTCGCGAGCGCGAGGCGATTCCCCAATGATCCGGATCGCGCTGACCGGCTCGATCGGCATGGGCAAGTCAACCGTGGCGCGCATGTTCGAGCAAGCAGGCGTGCCCGTGTTCGACGCCGATGCCATCGTCCGCGCGCTGCAGGGGCCGGGCGGCGAGCTGGTCGAGGCGATCGCCAAGCATTTCCCAGGCACGCGCGGCGCCGACGGCGGGATCGACCGCGACGCATTATCCAAGCGCGTACTCGCCGATCCCGAGGATCTTGCCCGGCTGGAGGCGATCGTTCACCCCGCCGTTCACCGCGAGCGCGCCAGGTTCCTCCTCGAGAACCAGGGCAAGCCGGCGCTTCTGTTCGAAATCCCGCTGCTTTACGAAACCGGCGGCGGCGAAGCGTTCGACAAGGTGGTCGTCGTCTCCGCGCCGCCCGAAGTCCAGCGCGCGCGGGTGCTCGGCCGGCCGGGCATGACCGAGGACAAGCTCACTGCCCTGCTCGCCCGGCAGATGCCCGACGAGGAAAAGAGGAAGCGCGCCGATTTCGTCATCGACACGAGCGGCGACCTATCCACAACTGAGCGGCAGGTGCGCGACATAATGGCTTGCCTCGGCCTGGCCCCTGGTGGTTAGATTCCCTCGATGCGCGAGATCGTCTTCGATACCGAAACCACGGGGCTCAGCCCCGCCGACGGCGACCGGATCGTCGAGATCGGCTGCATCGAGATGGTCGACCGGTGGGAAACCGGGCGCACCTTCCACACCTATTTCAATCCCGACCGGCCGATCCCGCCGGGCGCCGAGGCGGTCCACGGCCTGACCGACGTCTTCCTGTCCGACAAGCCGCGCTTTTCAGAACGGGCGGAGGAGCTGCTCGATTTCATCGCGGATTCGCCGCTCGTCGCGCACAACGCGAGCTTCGATTTCGGCTTCCTCAACCACGAGCTGTCGCTTTGCGGCCGGCCGGCCGTCTGCACGAGCCGGATGGTCGACACGCTTGCGCTGGCGCGCAGCCGCCATCCCGGAGCGAAGCACAGCCTCGACGCGCTGTGCACGCGGTTCGGGGTCAACCGCAGCCACCGGGTGCGGCACGGCGCGCTGCTCGATGCGCAATTGCTCGCGCAGGTCTATATCGAGCTGACCGGCGGAAGGCAGATCGGGCTTGGCCTTGTCGAGGACGTGCAGGAAACGCGGATCGTGCTGGGCGCGGTTTCCGTCCGCGAGCCGCGCCCGCCGCGGCCCCATCAGCCCGCAATCGAGGAGCTCGAGCGCCATCGCGCCTTCCTCGCCAAACTGGCCAACCCGCTCTGGGCACGCTTCACCGCCGCGAGTTGACGGGGCGCCGAGCGCCGCCCTAAGCGGCTTCCCGAAGCCTTAGAAAAGGAGCCACGCCAGTGGACGTTCGTGTCGCGGATCACCAGGTCGAAACGGGCGATTCGATCAAGGAACATGCGGTCCAGCGGATCGAGGAGATCACCGAGAAGTATTTCTCGCGCGCGGTCGGCGCCAACGTCACCTTCGGCAAGGGGCCGGTGAACGATTTCACCTGCGACATCGTCGCTCCGGTGGCGCAGGGCGTCGTGCTCAAGGCCGCGCACCGCGCGCCGACGGCGCAGATCGCCTTCGAATGCGCGGCCGACAAGATCGAAAAGCAGCTGCGCCGCTATTCCAAGCGCCTCAAGGAGCGCAAGGGCGGGCACGACGTCGCGCCGCGGCTCGAGGCCAATGCGGCGTACCGGATTTTCGCGGCCGCTCCGGAGGAGGGCGAACCGCCGGCCAACCCGACGATCGTCGCCGAGACCAAGGTCGATGTGCCGCAGGCCAATGTCGCCGACGCTGTGATGCTGATGGACTTGCGCAACACCAACGCGCTGATGTTCCGCAACACCAACACCGGCGAGCTCAACATGGTCTATCGCCGCGAGGACGGGAATATCGGCTGGGTCGAACCCAACGGAAGCTAGGACGACGGCGAGGACGGCTGCCGGCGCGCATCAAAGCCGGCCGCCCTGTGAAAGTTTGCACATGCACCTGACCGAATTTCTCGACTTCGAGGCGATCAAGCCTGCGCTTCCCGCGGGCAACAAGCGCTCGCTGTTTCAGCAGCTCGCGGCCCTTGCAGGCGGGCGCCTGGGAATCGCGCCAGCGGCGATCCTCGAGACGATCAACGAGCGCGAGCAATTGGGATCGACCGGCTTCGGCCAGGGCGTCGCCATTCCCCACGGCAAGGTCGAGGGGCTGCCGCGGATCTATTGCCTGTTCGCGCGCCTGTCGGACCCGGTGCGCTACAAGGCGGTCGACGGACAGAGCGTCGACCTGGTCTTCCTGTTGTTGTCGCCGCCAGACGCCGGGGCGGAGCATTTGAAGGCGCTTGCGGCGCTGAGCCGGGTGATCCGCCATGGCCCGACGCTCGAAAAGCTGCGCGGCGCCCGAAGCCGCGATGCGCTTGCCGCGGTGCTGATGGGCGCGGACGAGCGCGACGCCGCCTGAGCTTCCATGATGGTCGGCAGGCGCCTTTCGGCAGCGGTCGAAGCCTCGGGCCTGCTCCGCCGGGCACAGGCCGAAGGCGGTTTCGGCGCGGTGCTGCGCAAGGGCGATCCCGACCGGGGCGCGCTACTGCTCGTCGTCAGAAGCCGAGAGCGACACGTCGCCTGCCTCGAGCGGACTCTCGCGATGGACGGGACCTACCGCTGGGAGCGGGTCGGGCCGGGCGAGGATTCGGAGCCGCAAGCGGTTGCGGATTTCCTGCAAAGCCGGCTCCGCTTCGACACCGATTTGTGGCTGATCGAACTGGATATCGCGCAGCCGGAACGATTCATCGCTGAAACGACCGTCGCGGGTTGACCCCTCCGTCGCGACGGGAAAATGCATGGATCGACGGTAAAGAGCGGGGGGCGTTCCCTGTCGGAAAAGCGACGGGGACCGCCACGCGAGACGGAGAGTCGACCAGGGGCAGAAGCGGGAAATTGGCCCGCGCGTGCAGCCCTTCCGAGGTGGGGGTCGGTTCACCGCAAGATCTAACGGTTAGAATGGTGGTTTCGCTTCGCTCGGCGCTGCTGGTTTGTGCTGCGATGAGCGCCAGCTCGGTCGCTCCCGCACAGGTCGGAGCGACAGCCGAGCCCTTGCTTCCGCTGGCGAGCTCGGTGAGCCCGTCGGTGATCGCCGAGGAATTGCTCCGCAATTCGCAGGAGGTGACCGCGCCGGTCGCCGAACAGGAAACGGCCATCGAGGAAGCCGCCGAGACGGTCGACCCGAACGCTGACCTTGCGACCCTGGTCGCGCAGCTGCGCAGCCCGGACCCGGGCGACCGCCAGCTCGAATGCCTGGCGGCGGGCATCTATTTCGAATCGAAGAGCGAGCCACTCGCGGGGCAGCTTGCCGTCGGCCACGTCATCGCCAACCGCGCCAACAGCGGTGGGCGCTTCCCGGGCAGCTATTGCGGCGTGCTGTTCCAGCGCGGCCAATTCTCGTTCGTGCGCGGCAAGTCCTGGCCGCACATCCCCAAGGCCGGCAAGCAGTGGAAGACTGCGGTCGCGATCGCCAAGATCGTCCACCGCGACCTCAAGGAATCAAGCGTCGGAAAGGCGCTGTTCTTCCACGCCAAGAGGGTGCGGCCAGGCTGGCGGCTGAAGCGGGTCGCCTCGATCGGCAACCACATCTTCTACCGCTAAATTCGGACGCAAAGCACAATCTGCGAATCCGCTGGATTGGCGGCGTCCCCGGTTTGTTCTAGCCTTGCGCGGTGAACACCGCCCCCGGACCGATTCTCGAGACTTGCTTCCGCGATTCCCCACCGGCCGCGATCGACGTCGCGCGCGGGGTCACGCGCCTGCTGTGCAGGCAGGAAGCGTTCGCCATTTGCGAGGTGCCGCTCCCCAACGGGCGGCGCGCGGACATGATGGCGATCGACCCCAAGGGCTGCCTGACGATCGTCGAGATCAAGGTCGCGCGGAGCGACCTGCTCGGCGACGGCAAGTGGATCGACTATCTCGAGTATTGCGACCGCTTCTTCTGGGCGGTCCCCCCGGGCCTCGCACCGATCTGCGAGGGCGCGCGCTTCCTTCCCGGCGAGGCCGGGCTGATCGTCGCCGACCGCTACGATGCGGCGATCGTGCGCGACGCCGCCCACCGCCCGCTCGCCCCAGCGCGGCGCAAGGCGGAGCTGCTCCGTTTTGCGAGACGTGCGGCGCGGCGGCTGTCGGCGCAGATCGACCCGACGCTGGGGGAAGGGCTCTAGCTCGCTGGCTTCTTGGCTTCGATGATCCGCAGCAGCTCGGGCGTCCGGTTGTCGCGCTTCGCATAGTCGCGCGCCGAATAGCCCGCGGCGGAATCGGCGCGGTCGGGGTCGGCGCCCTTGCTGATCAACAGCCGGACAAGCGGCACCTGGCGCTGCTGGACAGCAATGATCAGCGCGGTTTCACCCTGCCGGTTGGTCTCGTCCACCTTGGCGCCGACGCTGAGCAGCCATTCGGCGGCATCGGCAAAGCCGGCGCGCGCCGCGGCAATCAGCGGCGTTTCCCCGCCTGCCGAGCGAAGATTCGGGTCCGCCCCTTTCTGCAGAAGATAGGCCGTCCAGTCATAGTTGCGGGTCTCGATCGCCGCGACCAGCGCCGTCTTGCCTTCAAGATTGCGGGCATTGACCAGGTTGGGCTTGTCCTTGAGCAGCTTCAGCGCCTCGGCGCCATTGTCCTCGCTGATCGCCTTGACGAACAATTCGCCGTCATAGCCGGTGCTTTGCGCGGCGGCGGGCACGGCAGCTGCCGCCAGTGCCAGTGCGGCCATGATTTGCCTGAGCGCGCGCATCCTTGGAAACTCCCCCGCAAGTTCGCTTGATCCATGCCGGTTAGCAGAGCATTGCTGGCCTTGTCATGAATGCGCGCAAAGCTTTCTGGGAAAAGCCCCTGGCCGAACTGGACCGCGGCCAGTGGGAGGCGCTGTGCGACGGCTGCGGCCGCTGCTGCGTCCACAAGCTCGAGGACGAGGTGACGGGCGAGCTCTACGCGACCAACGTCGCCTGTCGATTGCTCGACCGCAGGAACGGCCGCTGCACCGATTATCCGAACCGCCGCAAGTTGGTCGCCGATTGCGTCGTGCTCGACCGCAACAGGCTCGGCACGCTCGACTGGCTTCCCGACACCTGCGCCTACCGGCTGCGCGCGGCGGGCAAGCCGCTCCCCGACTGGCATTATCTGGTCAGCGGCAGCCGCGAGACGGTCCACGAGGTGCGCCAGTCGACCCGCGGCTGGACGGTTAGCGAGGTGGACGCGGGCGAGCTCGAGCATCACCTGGTCGAGCGTGAGCTCTAGGGTCCTTTCCAGTCATCCCGACCTGCCGTTGCCAGTGCTGTTGTGCGCGATCCGAAGCGCGCGGCGGATGCGCCTCCGGCTCGACGAGCGCGAGCGGCTGATCAAGGTCACGCATCCGCGCGGAGTCCGCGCCTCGGCGGCGCTCGCCTGGACAGCCAGCCAGAAAGCCTGGGTCGAGCGTCAGATGGACCAGGTCCTGCCGGCCGAGCCGCTGGCCGACGGCGCCGTGATCCCGCTCGAGGGCACAGACGTCGCGCTGCGCTGGATCGAAGGCGCGCCGCGGCTCCCGCGATTGGCGAACGGGATCCTGACCTGCGGCGGCCCGCGCGCGGGCTTTGCCCGTCGGATCGAACTATTCCTCAGGCGCCGCGCCCTCGACACTCTGTCGATGGAAACCGCGGAGTTCGCCGCGCGGGCGGAGTGCCGCCCAGTCGCGGTCACGGTCGGCGACGCCCGAACCCGTTGGGGAAGCTGCAGCACCTCGGGCCGGATCCGCTTCAGCTGGCGGCTGATCCTCGCGCCACCCGAGGCGCGCCGCTACGTCGTCGCGCACGAGGTTGCGCACTTGCGACACATGAATCACGGGCCGGAGTTCCGGGCGCTCGAGCAGGCGCTGTTCGGCGGCGACACGGCGGCCGCCGAGACCTTATTGCGAAGCGCCGGCCCCCGGCTGCGGCGGATCGGAATCGGGGGCTGATCGCGGCGGCTGCTGGCGCTGCTGCGGAGGCTGCGGCGGTTGCGGCGGCGCCGTCGCGGGTGGCGGCTGCTGGCCTGGCGGGCGTTGCGGCTGCCGCCCGCCGCCGAGCACTTCGTCGAGCCATTGCTGGTTGAGCCCCGAATCCGGCCGCTGGCCCGGCTGTTGCTGCGGCGGCACCATCCCCGGGTCGTAGCCCGGCGGTAGCGGCACCGGGTTCCCATATTCGTCGACCATCGGATAGGCGTTGGGGTCGCCATATTCGTTGCCGAACCATTCCTCCCCCGGCTCCAGCTCCCAGTCGGGCATCGGCACCTGGGTCTGGAATTGTTCGACCGGGCGGTTGGAGACCGCCACCGTCATGAAATCGCGGAAGGCTCGGGCCGGCGCCGTCCCGCCCTGCAGCCCGCCGACGGGCCGGGCGTCGTCGCGGCCCATCCACACGCCGGCCGTAAGCCCGCTCGAAAAACCGATGAACCAGCCGTCCTTGTTGGAGCTTGTAGTTCCGGTCTTGCCGGCGACGGGTCGCCCGATCTGGGCGGCGCGGCCGGTGCCGCTGAGGACCGCCGACTGCAAGAGGTCGGTCATTTCCGCCGCGACCCATGGGGCGACGAGCACCCGCTGCTCGGACGGCTCGTGGCGATAGAGCTCGCGGCCGTTGACGGTGACCACGCGGGTAATCGCGTAGGGCGTTACCGCGACACCGCCGTTGCCGACCGAGGCGAACGCCTGGGTCATCTCGATCAACCTGACGTCACTGGTCCCGAGAACCATCGCAGGGAAGGTGGAGATTCGGCTGGTGATGCCGAACCGGCGGGCCATGTCGGCGATCGTCGAAAAGCCGAGCTGTTCGCCGATCTGCGCGCTGATCGTGTTGATCGACCGCGAAAAGGCCTCGCGCAGGGTGACGGGCCCCGCATAGGTTCGAGTCGAATTGCGCGGCTGCCAGCCGTTTATGTCGACAGGCTTGTCGACCATCGTGTCGGTCGGCTTCATCCCCGATTCGAGTGCCGCGAGATAGACAAACAGCTTAAAGGCCGAGCCCGGCTGCCGCTCGGCCTGGGTCGCCCGGTTGTAGATCGACTGCGGGTAGCTCTTGCCGCCGATCATCGCCCGCACCGCTCCGTCGCGGTCGATCGCCACAAGCGCCCCCTGCGCCGAGCCTGGCGTGTTGGCGATGATCGCCCGCTGCGCCGCCCGCTGCATCATCGGGTTCAGGGTCGTGTAGACATCGATCGCGTCTGAGGTTTCGTCGATCAGCGTATCGAGTTGCGGCAGCGCCCAGTCGGTGAAATAGCGGACGCTGTCCTGCTGGGTCGTCGACTGGATGCGGATCCGCGCGGGATCGGTCCCCACCGCCTGGCCCGCGGAGATGAAGCCGTTCTCGACCATCGCCCGAAGCACGACTTGCGAGCGGTTGCGCGCGGCCTCGACGTCGGCCGTCGGCGAATAGTTGGACGGGGCCTTGACCAGGCCGGCGATGATCGCCGCCTCGCCGAGCGAGAGAGTGTCGGCGCTATGGCCGAAGAAGCGGCGCGAGGCCGCGTCGATCCCGTAGGCGCCGCCGCCGAAATAGACGCGGTTCAGGTAGAGCTCGAGGATCTGGTCCTTGGTGAACTTGCGCTCGAGCGCGAGGGCGAGGACCGCCTCCTTGATCTTGCGGCCGAAGGTGCGGCTGTTGGTCAGGAAGATGTTGCGGGCGAGCTGCTGGGTGATGGTCGACCCGCCCTGCCGCCATTCGCCGGTGTCGACCCGGACGGCGACCGAGCGCGCGATTCCGATCGGATCGATTCCGGGGTGCGAGCGGAACCTTTTGTCCTCGATGGCGATCATAGCCGAGCGCATTTCCGGCGGAATCCGATCGTAGCTCAGCCACTGGCCGAAGCTCGGGCCGAGCGAGATCAGGACCGCGCCGTTGGACGCATGAACCCGGATCATCTGGCCGAGATCGGACCGCTTGGACAGCTGCGCGAAGCTGGGCAGGGAGGCGACGGCGACCGCGACGGCGACGGCAAGCGCGATCAGCCCGAGCAGGGCCGCGTAGAGGAAGATCTTGAACGCGGTGGCGAGCCCTCGCCCCGCGGCGCCGGATTGGGAACGGGCCATCGAAGCTCAGGCGATAGGAAGCCCGCGGCAGGTCCGCAAGGCGCTCATTCGCCATCTCCGGACTTGCGGAAATCGAGCGCCGCCGAATTGATGCAATAGCGCAGGCCCGCTGGACCCGGTCCATCGGGAAAGACGTGGCCGAGATGGCCGGAACATCTGGCGCACCGCACCTCGGTCCGGACCATTCCGTGGGAATCGTCGACCCGTTCCTCGACGGCGTCCTCGTCCATCGGCGCGGTGAAGCTCGGCCAGCCGCTGCCGCTGTCGAACTTGGCTGCGCTATCGAACAGCGGCTCGCCGCAGCCCGCGCAGCGGAATTCGCCCTCATCCTTGACGTCGAGCAAGGCGCCGCTGAACGGGGGTTCGGTCCCCGCCCGCCGCAGAATCCGATATTGCTCCGGGGTCAGGCGCGCGCGCCATTCCTCGTCGCCAAGCTCGACCTTGTCGCTCATCCCGCCTCCATTCGCGCGGCGCAGGTTACGCCCGCATTAACCCTGTTTTAGAATATGCCCAATAGCAGTGGCAGGCATGGCGTACCGGTGCGCCCTTTCGACCAGCCTTGCCGCCGCCATCGTCATGGCCGGCGCGCCCGGCCCCGCGTCCGCGCAGTGCCGGCTCTGTTCGACCCCGACTACCGAGCGCAGCGCCCAAGCCGACGGCAGCCGCCTCGAGCTGGAAGTTTCAGCCATGCTCGACTTCGACCGGCTCGTCCTGCTGGGCTCCGGAAACGGCGCGGCCACGCTCCTCCCGAGCGGCGAACGCAGCGTGAGCGGCACGGTGGCGACGGTCAGCGGAAGGGCGATGGTGGGATCGGTGACGGTGCGGGGCGAGCCCGGGCGGGCGGTCCGGGTCGAGCTCCCGCGCCGCATCGACCTCTATACGCTGGGCGGCTCGCGAATCGCGATCGACTCGCTCGAAACCGACCTTCCGGCCATGCCGAGGCTCGATTCGGGCGGAAACCTGAGCTTCCGGTTCGGCGGCAGGCTGACGATCACCGGCGATGCCGAAGGCGAATATCGCGGTGAAGTCACAGTTACGGTCGAATATCTCTGACCGGTTCACGCCGAATCGGAGGAATCCCTAACGGAGCGGTAACCATGCCCTTGAGGGAAGGGGTAAGCGGCAGCGGTTAATGGGATGCTCACGGGTGACCGGACCAGCGGTCGGGCAGCCGCTGTTTTTTTGAACCAGTGGGGAATTGAAATGAAAAAGGCTTTGATCTTCGCCGGTGCGGTGACCGCCCTGGCCCTGACGAGCGCGCCCGCCAGCGCAGCGCCGGTTCCGGCGACGACCAACGCGACGGCGACCGCTCGCATCTACACGCCACTGACTCTGACGTCGGTGCGCGACCTCGACCTTGGCACGATCGTTCTGAGCGGCACCGGTCCCTACACCGACACGGTCGGTATCGACCAGGCCGGGACGTTCAGCTGCGGCGCCAACGTCACCTGTTCGGGCACGACGCAGACGGCGCAGTACGAGGCAACCGGGACGATGGACCAGACGCTGACCATCACCGTTCCGGCGACCCTCGCCCTGGTCAACCAGACCCAGGCCGCTCCGGACCTGACGCTGAACGTCGACGCGCCGGCCACGGTCGTTCTCGACGGCAGCGGCTATGTGCTGTTCGACATCGGCGGGTCGATCGACGTCAGCGACACGACCCTCGACGGTGTCTACCAGGGCACGTTCGACGTCGAGGCCGACTACCAGTAAGCGTGACAAGTGGTGGCGTGGCGCCGTCGCGCCGCGCTGTAAGGGGGTGCCGGCAACGGCGCCCCCTTTTTTATTGCCGTTCAATGGGCATGGTGAACCGAAAATCAACCATTCCGGGGCATACCGGCGGTCTCTCCGAAACGGAGCAAACTGGGGACCGCCGAAATGAACCTGCCGACCAAAGCCCTCGCAGCGGCCGCGCTGCTCGCCGCGCCGATTCTTTTCCCGTCCGCTCCGGCTGAGGCCGGAGTCGGCGACCTGCTGGTTGCTCCGACACGGCTAATCCTCAAGGGCGGCCGCGGCGCCGAAGTGATCCTCAACAATATCGGCGACGAGCCCGCGACCTACCGGATTTCGGTCGAGTTCCGGCGGATGAAGCCGGACGGGACCCTGGATGAGGTCGCTGAGCCGAGCGCTGCGGAGAAAGCGGCGCGCGACATGATCGTCTACGCGCCGCGACGCGTGACGCTTGCTCCCAACGAGCCGCAGTCGGTGCGGGTCGCGGCGCGCCCGCCGAAGGGCCTGCCCGACGGCGAGTACCGGATCCACATGCTGTTCCGGGCGATCCCGCCCGCCACCCCCGTGACCAAGCCGGCGGGCGAGCCGCCCAAGGG
>DASTDZ010000007.1:0-13686 GCA_035710105.1 Sphingomicrobium sp.
TCGTAGTTGGGGGTGTTCTGGCGCTTGTAGATTTCGCTCATATAGCCGGCGGCCTGGATGAGCAGGTTGACGACCTCCTTTTCCTCCGCGCTGAGGTAGGAGACGTCCGGATTCATCTCGATCCGGGCCAGCTTCGACAGACCATCGGCGGTTTCCGCGGGCGCCGCTTCGGAGCCGGCGGTTTCGTTGGCGGGCGCCTGGCCCTGCTGGCAGGCGGCGAGCGTGAGAATCGACAATGCGGAGGCGGCGGCAAGCCAGCGGGTATGGTTCATGGTTGGACTTCCTAAAGTCGCTGTTTCGAGCGGGCTAGCCCCGTTCGATCAGTGGACAAACCGGGCGACGACGTCGCGATACGAGCGGCTGACCTTCACCTGGGCGCCGGAATCCAGAACCAGGAAACATTCGCCGTTGGTGTGCGGCTTGACCTGTCGAACCTGGTCAAGATTGACGATGGTCGAGCGATGGACGCGCTGGAAACGCCGCGGGTCGAGGCGCTTTTCGAGATCCTTCATCGTCTCGCGAAGAATCAGCGTATTGTCGCCGGTCTGGATGCACATATAGTCGCCGGCCGCATCAATCCGCTCAATGGAGTCGACGTCGACGCGGAAGATCTGGCCTTGGTCGCGGATGTTGATCATCTTCTCGAACCGGTTCGCGGCGGGCTCGCTTCCGCCGCCAGCGTCGGCCAGCTCTTCGGCGGCTTCGGGCGCATGCTCGACGAGCGCTTCCTTGAGCCGTTCCGCTTCTTCCGCACCGCGCTTCTCGGCGAGGCGCTGGCGCACCCGGTCAAGGGTCGCGGCGAGGCGGTCCTCCTCGACAGGCTTCATCAGATAGTCAACCGCCTGCGCTTCGAACGCACGAATGGCATGTTCGCCATAAGCAGTGACGAACACGAACAGCGGTGGCTCGACGTCCATTAGGCCCTGGACGACCGAGAAGCCGTCGAAACCGGGCATCTGGATATCGAGGAAAACGAGATCAGGCTTGTAGGTCTTGATCGCGCGGATCGCTTCGCGGCCGTTGGCGGCGGTAGCGACAATCTCCACATCGTCATGCGCCTGGAGGCGAAGCTGAAGCCCTTGGGTGGCAAGCGGCTCGTCATCGACCAGGATGGTTCGGATGGTCATGCGGGTTCCTTATGTTTGCGAGCGTCGCGTTCTTCGAACGGAATGTCGAGGATAACGCTGAAGCCGCCATTTTCGTTCTGGCGAGTGACGATTCCGTGCGCCGGGCCATAAGCCTGCGCCAGCCGGTCGCGAATGTTGGCGAGACCTACGCCCGTTGAGGCATGGGAAGCGAGGTCGGCGGAAGTGCCCGCCCCGCTATCCGCCACCTCAATCCGCACGCCGCGCCCCTGCCGCTCCGCTTTGATCCAGATGTCGGCGCCTGTCTCGCTGGGGGTCACGGCATATTTAATGGCGTTCTCGACAAGCGGCTGAAGCAAAAGGGATGGCAACCTCGCGCCGATGGTGGAGGCGTCGATGCGGAAATGCGGGCGAAGCCGGTCCTCGAAGCGCATCTTCTCGATCTCGAGATAGAGCTTCAGGGTCTCGACCTCCTGGGCCAGAGTCACCTGCGCGGTCGGCTCATTGGCCAAGGTGTAGCGCAAGAAGGACGACAGCCGCGCGAGCATGGCATTGGCCCGCTCGGTCTGCTTCAGGAGCACGAGGGTCGAGATGCTGTTCAATGTGTTGAACAGGAAGTGCGGGTTGAGCTGGTAGCGGAGCATCGCCAGCTGCGCTGAGCTGGCCTGGCTCTCGAGTTTCTCGCGCTGGTTGAGCTGCTCCTCGAGCAGGATGTAATAGTTGATCCCGTAATAGAGCGCCGTCCAGGCCGCGAGCAGCGCGAAATTGAGCAGGATCGCGCCCAGATACTCGAATCCAACCGGCCGCGAATCGGGCTTGAGGAAGGTCGCGTAGCTCCACGTCTCGATCACCGAGAAGGCCATCGAGGCGACGATCACCGCGCCGAGCGAAAGCACCGCCGTCCACACGACCCGCATCTTGATCAGGCGCCGGAACAGCGCGCCCATCAGCAGCGTGAGCGAATAGCCGGTGGCCGTCAGCAGTGCCGTGTGCACGAGCCACATCGGGCCCATCGAATTGGCGAAGCCGGACAGCGAGCGGAGCAGGAAATAGCCGGCCCAGCCGAGGCCCTGCAGGAACCAGAAGGCCCGGTTCTTGTCCTCGAAGAAGGGCGCGTCGAGGCCGACGCCCTGAAGGATCGGGCGGGCGGGTGAATCGATCTTGGGCGTATCGCCCCGCCGCCGCCGCCCCGGTGCCTGCGCGGGCGGCTGCGTGCTCAGCGCTGCGCTGTCGGTCGCCATTGGCAGGGATATAGGGCCAAGTTTCGTGTCTTGCGAGCAGGTCTGGACGCGCGCCCGCGCGTCTGCTTTGCGGCACCCGCGGCGGCCCCAGGGGTTGTTGCTCTCGAAGAGGAGAAGAAATGACGCGATTGGGTCTGGCTGCGGCGGCGCTTGCTCTGGCACTTTCAGCATGTGGCGCCAAACAGGCGAACGAGGGCGCTCCGGAGGGGCCCACGCAGGCGCTGGTCGCGCCCATTCTCACCGGCGAGGACGCCAGGGACCCGCATAGCTACGCGCGTCCGCTCGAGGCGCGGGTAACCAATGTCGACCTCGACCTCGACCTCGACTTCGAATCCAAGCGGGTCGGCGGCACAGCCACGCTCGACATCGAGCGCAAGCCGGACGCCAAGGAGATCGTGCTCGACGACGACGGGCTCGAGATACGCTCGGTGAGCGATGGGACGGGCGAGCCGCTCGATTATACGGTCGGCGCCGACGACCCGGCCAAGGGCGCGCCGCTGACCATCGCGCTGAAACCCGACACGAAGCGGATCGTGATTGCCTATCGCTCGGGGCCGGACGCCGCCGCCCTGCAATGGCTGACCCCGGAGCAGACCGCCGGCAAGAAGCACCCCTATCTGCTGAGCCAGGGGCAGCCGACTCTCAACCGCACTTGGATCCCGACCCAGGATTCTCCCGGGATCCGCCAGACCTGGAGCGCGAAGGTGACGGCGCCGGCGCCGCTCCGGGTGGTGATGTCGGGCGACCGGCTGACTCCGGACGGCGAGCCGGCGGGCGAGGGCCGGCGCGTCTTCCGTTTCCGCATGGACAAGCCGGTTGCGCCCTATCTGATCGCCATCGCTGCGGGCGACCTCGCGTTCCGCGACCTCGGGCCCCGCACGGGCGTGTGGACCGAACCGTCGATGCTCGACAGCGCCGCGGCCGAGCTCGCTGACACGGAGAAGATGGTGGAGGCCGCAGAGAAGCTTTACGGCCCCTATCGCTGGGGACGCTATGACGTCATCGTCCTTCCTCCGTCCTTCCCTTACGGCGGGATGGAGAATCCGACGCTCACCTTCCTCACCCCGACCTTCATCGCGGGCGACAAGAGCCTGGTCGGGCTGGTGGCGCACGAGCTCGCGCACAGCTGGTCAGGCAACCTCGTCACCAACGCCACCTGGGCCGACGGCTGGCTCAATGAGGGTTTCACCTCCTATTTCGAGAACCGGATCATGGAGGCGCTTTACGGGCCGCGCCGCGCCACTCAGGAGGCGGCGCTGAGCTTCGACGACATGACCGAGGCGCTCATGGAGGAGAAGAATGACGCGACCACCAGCCTCCACCTGCCGCCGGCCGAGGCGTCACCGGAGGGCGGCGCCAGCGGCATCGTCTATGACAAGGGCGCGGCCTTCCTGCGAACGATCGAGCGGATCGCCGGCCGGGAGCGCTGGGATGCCTATCTGCGCTCCTATTTCGACCGCCATGCCTTCCAGCCGATGACCTCGGCCCGCTTCCTCGCCGACCTGCGCGCCCAGCTCGTCAAGGGCGATGCCGAACTAGAGAAGAAGCTGATGCTCGACCGCTGGGTGTACCAGCCCGGGCTTCCGCCCAATGTCGCCAGGCCCGACCCGGCGGCTTTCGCCGAAACCGACCGGGCGGTTGCCGCCTTTGCGGCCGGCGGTCCGGCCCCCACAGGCTTTGACGGCTGGACAACGGCCGAGAAGATCCGGTTCCTCAACCGGCTTCCGCGGCAGCTTGACCGCCAGCGGCTCGCCGAACTCGAAACGCGGCTGAAGCTCAACGAGGCCGGCAACAACGAAGTGCTGTTCGCCTGGCTCGAGCTTGCTGTCGCCAACCGCTACGAACCGGCAGTTCCCGCGCTCGAGCGCTTCCTCACCAGCCAGGGCCGGCGCAAGTTCGTCAAGCCGCTGATCGAGGCACTGGCCGCCGACGGTCAGTGGGGGCGCCCGATCGCCGAGCGGATCTATCGCCAGGCGCGGCCGCTCTATCATTCGGTGACGACCGCCGACCTCGACAAGCTCGGGCTGGGCTGATTCCAGAGAAGCCGGTCCCACCATGCCCTCGGCATGGCGGGCTGCGGCTTCTTAACCGCGTTTTCACCCTCTCCGGCGTACCGCTTCGACTGACCAGCAAAGCGGGGCGCGGATGTACGAAGCTCCTGATCGTTACAAAAGGATGGTCTCCGCCCGGCTTCCGGACGGGGAATCGCTTGGCATTTCGGCCGGCGCCGATTCGGAGAATTCGCCGCTTCGCGACGCGCAGCTGATCGCGCGCGCGCACCTCGCGCCCTTCTTCGCGGCCGCCAACGTCGTCGCCGCGGCGATGGTCTTGGCCTGCCTGTGGAACGAGGTGTCGATCCTGTGGCTGGCGGGATGGGCCGGCGCGGTCGCGGTTACCAATTTTGCGGCGATGCAGGCTGCCCGCAGGCAGTCGATCACGCATGTCGGCCGCTCCGGGCGCGGGCTTCCCGACTGGATGATGGTCGGCGACATCGCCGTCCGGGCCGGGCTCTGGCTGTCGCTCCCGCTCTATCTTTTCCCGTCGCTGACGCCCGCTTCGCAGGTGATGATCGCCTCGATCACTTCGGGCCTGGGGATCGCCGCGCTCGGCCTGGTCGTCGTCCTGCCCTGCGTGATCGCCTGGATGGCGATATTCACTGCCGGGCTCAGCGCCGCCCTGCTCATCGCCAGGAGCAGCGTCCCCTTCGAGCACATGCTCTCGATCATGTTCACGCTCGGGGTGGCGATCTTCGGCGTGCTCGCGGTTGCCCGCTGGGCCTATGCCCAGCTCAAGACCAACGCAGACGTCGGCTCGCAGAGCGAGAGCGCGTCACTGCTGCTCCAGGAATATGAGCAGCGCGGCGTCGGCTGGCTGTGGCAAGTCGATTCGGAAAACCGGGTCACCTACATCAGCTCGCGGATGGTCGCGCTTCTCGGTCGGCCCGCCAACCAGCTACTCGGCCATTCGCTTCCCTCGCTTCTTGGTGGCCATGCGGAACTCGGCCGCAAGCTCCTCGACAAGCAGCCTTTCGCCAATCTCGAGATGGAGCTGGAAACAGCGCGCGGCCCCCGCTGGATCTCGATCGCCGGAGACCCGATCATCGACACCGCCGGCCGCTTCGAGGGCTTCCGCGGGGTTGGCTCCGACATCACTGAGATCCGCCAGACTCAGGAGCGGCTCACGCACCTCGCCAACATGGACGTCCTGTCCGGACTCCCGAACCGCGGGCGCGTCCGCCAGCTGCTCGGCGAGGCGCTGCGCGAGGCAACCGCCGCGAACGGCGCCTGTGCCATCCTGTTCCTCGACCTCGACGGCTTCAAGCCGGTCAACGACACCTTCGGCCACCCGAAGGGCGACGCCGTGCTTCGCGCCGTCGCCAAGCGGCTTCTCGACGAGGTTGGCGCCTCCGGCCATGTCGGGCGGATGGGCGGCGACGAGTTCGCGATCGTGGTGCCGGACGCACAGAGCCGCACCAAGATCGAGCAGATGGCGCAGCGGATCATTACTTCGATCAAGGAGCCGTACGACATCGACGGCACCAGCATCAGCATCGGCGTCTCGATCGGCTGCGCGTTCGGGCCGGTGGACGGGGCGACCGTCGACGACCTCATCCTCAAGGCCGACCTCGCGCTCTACGAAGCCAAGGGCGCAGGGCGCGGAATCGCCCGCTATTTCTCCTCCGAGCTGCAGTCCGAGAAGGAGGACCGGGTGCGGATGGAGGCCGACCTGCGCTCGGCGCTGTCCTCGAAGCAGTTCCATCTGGTTTTCCAGCCGCTGATCGCCGCCAAGACCCAGAAGCTGGTGGGCTTCGAGGCACTGATCCGCTGGAACCATCCCAAGCGGGGGCTGGTGCCGCCCAACATGTTCATCCCGGTCGCTGAAGAGATCGGGCTGATGCCCGTGATCGGCGAATGGGTGATCGACGAGGCGTGCCGCGCGGCAGCGAGCTGGCCCGATTCGATCAGCGTGTCGTTGAACGTCAGCCCCAAGCAGATCAGCCTGCCCGCGCTTCCCAACGTGGTGAGCGAGGCGCTCGGCCGTCACCGGGTGCAGGGCAACCGGATCGAGCTTGAGGTCACCGAAGGCGTGTTCCTGGGCGACAACGGCCAGACGCTCGACGTCCTCAAGCGCCTCCGCCAGCTCGGGGTCGGAATCGCGCTCGACGATTTCGGCACCGGCTATTCGTCGATCGGCTATCTGAACAAGGCGATCTTCCACAAGCTGAAGATCGACGGCAGCTTTGTCCGCGAGGCCGGCACCAGGCCCGAGAACGTGGCGATCATCCAGTCGATCGTGCAGCTCGCCCAAAGCTTCCGGATGTCGGTCACTGCGGAGGGCGTCGAGACTCCGGAAGACTTCGAGCGGATGCGCGAGCTCGGCTGCGACACCATCCAGGGCTATCTGTTCGGCAAGCCGCTGAGCTACGCCCGCGCCAACGAGATGGTCGAAGGGCTCTCCAAGAAGCGCCTCGCCGGCTGATCGCGGTCCGTTTTCGCTCGCGCGGCGGCGCGGCATGGATCGTTCCTGCTGCACCGCGGGTTTAGCGCTCCAAACGGCAGTGTTGGAGTAACCCCTTGCGTATCCCCATCCTTCTGGCGTCAGCGGCGGCGCTTGCCCTCGCCGCGTGCGACAGCGGCCCGTTCAGCGGGCAAAGCGAGACCGGCGAGGCCGGGAGCCCCGTCACCGACTCGCAGGCCAAGCAGCTGAGAGAAGCGCTCAAGGGCTCGATCCGGCAGGGCCTGACGCCCGACCTGTTCTTCAAGGGCGATCTCGACGAGGCGAGCGGCAGCGACCTTCACGCAGCGGTGCTCGCCTATGCGTCGGCGCTGGCGCTGGGCAAGGTCGACCCCACGAAGATCAGCGAAGTCTATACGATCCCGCGCCCGAAAGTCGACGTGAAGGCCGGGTTCGAAAAGGCGCTTTCCGAGAATAGGCTTGCCGAGTGGCTCGACACGCTGCCCCCGCAGACCGAGGAATATCGCAAGCTCTCGCAAGCCTTCGTGCATTATGCTGAGCTCGCCTCCAAGACGCCCGACACCAACCTGCCGCCGGGTAAGGCGATGAAGCAGGGGATTAGCGACCCGCGGGTCCCGGCGCTGGTCGAAGCCTTGAAAGCCGGCGGCTACCTGCAGCAGCCGAAGGACGAGGACCGGCAGGCCTCGCCGGCGACAGAGTCAAAAGCTGACCTCTATACCGCCGAGGTCGCCGCCGCGGTGAAGCGCATGCAGCAGGATTTCGGGCTGAAGGCGGACGGGATCGTCGGCAACGAGACCCTGCGCGCGGTGAACACCAGCGCCAGGGACCGGGCGCGGCAGCTGGCCGTCGCACTGGAGCGGCTGCGCTGGCTCGAACGCGACCCGCCGGCGACCCGGATCGACGTCAACGCCGCCGCGACCCAGCTCGCATACTGGCGCGCCGGCAGGCTCGTAGAGGAGCGCCGGGTCGTCGTCGGTCAGCCGGGCTGGGAAACGCCGCAGCTCGCCTCGCCGATCTTCCAGCTGGTCGCCAACCCGACCTGGACCGTGCCGGACTCGATCGTCGAGGAGGAGATTTCGAAAAAGAGCGGCGCCTGGCTCGCGGAGAACAATTTCGTCCGCAAGAACGGCCGCTGGGTGCAACAGCCGGGACGGAAGAATTCGCTCGGGCTGGTCAAGTTCGACATGAAGAACGGCGAATCCATCTATCTCCACGACACCCCGGCCAAGGCGTTGTTCGCGCTTCCCCAGCGGCACGAAAGCCACGGCTGCGTCCGGGTCCAGGGCGCGGTCGATTTCGCCCGTTTGCTTGCCGAACATGACGGCGTTCTCGACAAGTTCGACGAGGCGCTGGCGAGCGGCGAGGAGGAGTTTGTCGACCTCGAAACCGAAATCCCGGTGCGGCTGCTCTATCACACCGCCTTCGTCGGTAGCGACGGCCGGATCGGTTTCGTCGAGGACGTTTACGGCTGGGACAATGACGTCGCTGCCGCGCTCGGCTACGAGCGGCGGCAGCCGAAGCCGGTCAAACGGCGCGCCGCCGACGTCGGGCCCTGAGCTAGCGCTCGGCCCAGCGGGCGCGGATAAAGTCGCGGGCGGCGCGATACTCGCTGGGGGTCACGCGCCCGTCGGTGTCGCCGTCTGCGATCGTCTTGAACTCGCGCGCGGCACGGTCCGCCTCGCGGATCGAAAGGTGGCCGTCGCCATCGCTGTCGAACGCGCGCAAAGCCCAGCGCATCAGCTCCGAGTCGCGCTCGAAAAGCTCGATCGCGCGCGGGTTTGCGATCCGGTAATCGTCCGCCGCGTCAGGCGCGGCGGCAAGCGCAAGCAGGGCTGCGAGCATGGTCATCGAGCCCTACAACGCCCGAGCCGCGGGGGCGGTGCCGTAAGGCTCAGCTGAGCGCGTTGCGTACCGCCCGGCACAAGGCGTCCGAGCGGAACGGCTTGGCCAGGACCGGCGAATCCGGCGCAACCTTGCGGATCGCCTCGGTCTCGCTGTAGCCCGAAACGAACAGGATCTTCTGGCCGGGCGACGTTTTGAGGATTCGCCTGGCGACGTCCGCGCCCGACATCTCCGGCATCACGAAGTCGAGCACGACCAGGTCCGGCTTCCCGGCGGCGAATTCGGACAGCGCGGTCTTGCCGTCGGCGACCTCGCGCACCCGATAGCCCTCGTCGGCAAGCGCTTCGGCGATGAAGCCGCGCACGTCGGGATCGTCGTCGACGACCAGCACGGAGGCATTTCGCCGAGCTCGTTCGCGCTTTTCGTAACGCTCCGATTCGTCCTCGGCACTCGCGGGCGCGGCCGCGACCTTGAAGAAGAGCCGGATCGTGGTGCCCTCGCCCGGTGCGGTCTCGATCCGCGCGGTCCCACCCGACTGTCGCGCCATGCCATAAACCATCGACAGCCCCAGGCCGGTGCCCTTGCCGATCTCCTTGGTTGTGAAGAAGGGCTCGAACGCCCGGCTGGCGACGTCCTCGGCCATGCCGGTGCCGGTGTCGCTGATGCTCAGTTCGACGTAATCGCCCGCCTCGAGCTCGGGGTCGCCCTCGATCCTTGCAGGGCGCGTGACGAATTTCAGGATTCCCCCGTCCGGCATGGCGTCGCGGGCGTTGATCGCGAGGTTGAGGACCGCGACCTCGAGCTGGGTCGGGTCCGCCATGATCGGGACGCTCGTCTCGTCGATTTCGAACTCCTTGGTGATCCCTGGGCCAAGCACGTTGCGCAGGAGCGGCCGCATGTTCCAGATGAGCGGACCGATCTCGACAGGGCGCACCTCGAGCCGCTGCACCCGGCTGAAAGCGAGCAATTGCCCGGTCAGCCGCGCGCCGCGTTCGGCCGCGGTCAGGGCATTGGCCGCGTAACGCTTTAGCTTTTCGTCCTCGAGCTTCCTTGCGACGACGTCGAGGCCGCCGACGACGACGGTGAGGAGATTGTTGAAATCGTGCGCGATGCCGCCGGTCAGCTGGCCGAGCGCCTCCATCTTCTGGCTCTGGCGCAGCTGTTCCTGGGCCGCCTTCAGGTCGGTAATGTCGCGTGCCTCGAAAAGCAGGTAAAGGATCTTGCCGTCCGGATCCCGGACCGGCTGGATGGCGATATCGAGGTAGGCGGTCGGGACGCCCGGCCGCTCCATCGCCACCTCGGTGCTGAACGGCTTGCCTTTCGCAGCCTCGGCAATGCCCCGCTTCATCAACGGGATATGCTGGGGATAGGCTCTCAGCGTCGGCGCGTCCCACAGCTTCATCCCAATCGCCTCGTCCGGCTTGGGGTGCCGCCAGCTTTCGCGGCGGTGGTTGACCGCAAGGACCGTCCCGTCGGGTTCGAGCAGGACCAGCACCTCGAGCGCGGCTTCGAACACGGCGCGGAACTGGGCTTCCGACCGCGCAAGCTGGGCGGTGCGCTCCTCGACCTGCCGCTTGAGCTCGATTTCGGCCTCTTTCGCCAGCGTGATGTCGGTGGCGACCCCGATGAAGCCAATCATCTCGCCGTCAGGGCCGAAGCGCGGCTGCGACACGCTCCGCAGCCAGCGATATTGCCCATCGTGCCGGCGGTAGCGCGCCTCGAGCGTGAACGGCTTGCGCGCCGCCTCGCCGGCGATGCTTTCGGCGACGATTCGGTCATGGTCGTCGGGATGGAGCCGCTCCCGCCAGTCGAGCTTCTCGGCCGCCTCGCGGCTGCTCCCGGGCCCGCCGACGAACTCGACATAGGAGTCGTTGACGAAGTCGCGGACGCGATCGAGCCTGGTCACCCACATCATTGCGGGCGCCGAATTGGCGATCCGGCGGAACCTCTCCTCGCTCTCGCGAAGCGCGCGCTCGGCGACCCGCTGCTCGGTAATGTCCTGGGAGACGACGACGAAGCCCGTCACCCGGCCTCCCTGGTCTAGCCAGGGGATATATTCGGTCTGCACGGCGAGCGGGCCGCGCGTCGGGTGGTGGAAATCGGCGACGAAAAACTGGCGTTCGCCGGCCAGCGCCGCCTCGAGAAGCGGCCTGCGCATCTCATAAGTGGCCTCGCCGATGATGTCGCGGATATGCTGGCCGAGCAGCTCGGAGCGCGGCCGCTCGAGCCATTCGGCAAGCCGCTTGTTGAGGAACTGCAGCCGAAGGCCGGAATCGACATAAGCGGTCATGACGGGCAGCAGGTCGGCAAGCGCATGCATGCCCTGCGCGGTGAAGAATTCGGGCGGGAGCCGGCCCCCGCCCAGCGCGCTGGGCTCGGTCGCAGTACCCTTCCCCGCTTTCGCGCCCGCCTTCTTCACACCTGTCGCCATCCGCCGAAGACTGCGCAGCAAGTCGCGGAAGCGCAAGGGAAAAGCTGAACGCCTCGGAAAGGGTGGCCGCCTAGGCGGCCAGGGTCTCCTCTCGCGCTGGGGTCGAAGCCGCGTCGGCTAGCCGCAGCCTGAGCAGCCGCGCCGGCGATTCGTTCTGGCGCGCGCAGCTCAGCCGCGGAGCGACGATCCCGGTCGGCTCAAAGCCCAGCTTCTCGAGCACCCGGCCCGAAGCGGGGTTGTCGAGGAAGTGCGACGCTTCCAACGAGTGCAAGCCGAGCGCCCGGGCGATGGCGATCAAGGCCGTGCAGGCCTCGGTGGCGATCCCGCGGCCCCAGTGGGCGCGCGAGACCCAATAGCCAAGCTCCACTGCGCGCGATGGCCGCCGGCCAAGTCCGCAGGCGCCGACCAGGAGCGGCGCTCCGCTCGTCCGCTCGAAGATCAGGAAGGCGGGAAGCGTGGGATCGCGCGGCGCCGCGAGAAAGGCTTCCGCGTCGCGTAGCGCATAGGGCCAGGGCGCGGTTGCAAGATTGCGCACGATCCGTTCGTCGGCGATCGCCGTGGCGAGCGCCGGCGCGTCTTCGGGGAATCCTGGCCGGAGCAGCAGTCTTTGCGTCCTTGCGAACATCGTCCTTCTCCTCGGCCCGCCGCCTAGCGCCGGCGGGTGACAGTTCCGGGAGAAGGCAAAGAAAAAGGGGAGGTCCCTTCCGGGGCTCCCCTTCTCCCTTGTCTGGCTTCGATCGTCTGAGGATCTCGTCCGGGCCGCCCCTTCGTGGGAACGGTCCCTTTCTGACCGTTCCTATGCAGTCGTTTCCGTAATCGGCATCACGTGGACATACTTTCGACCCAGCTTGCCGTCGCGGAACGCGACCTGGCCGTCGGTAAGCGCAAAGAGGGTGTGGTCCTTGCCCAGGCCGACGTTGTCGCCCGGGTGCCACTTGGTGCCGCGCTGGCGCACGATGATGTTGCCGGCGAGGACGGATTGTCCGCCGAACTTCTTCACGCCGAGGCGCTTGCTTTCACTGTCGCGGCCGTTGCGGGACGAGCCGCCTGCTTTCTTATGTGCCATGATCGGTTACTTCTTCGCCTTGGTGGCTTTCTTGGCCGCGCCCTTAGCAGGTGCAGCATTTTTTGTCGATGCTTTCTCCGCCTTCGCGGGAGCGGCCTTTTTCTCTGCCTTGGGAGCCGCCTTCTTGGGCGTTTCGGCCTTCGTTTCGGCTTTGGCCGGAGCTTCGGCCTTGGCCGGCGCAGCCTTCGACTCGGCCTTTGCCGGAGCGGCCTTCTTCTCCGCCTTGTGATCGCCGATAGCGACGATCCTCAAGATCGTGTGCTGCTGGCGGTGGCCCTTCTTGCGGCGGTAATTGTGGCGGCGCTTCTTCTTGAAGACGGTAACCTTCTCGCCCTTGGCCTGGGCGACGATCTCGGCCGAGACCTTGAGTCCGTCGGTCTTCTTGAGGTCGGAGCCCTCGCCAGCGAGGAGAACGTCGCCGAGCGTGACGGTGTCGCCGGCGTTGCCGTCCAGCTTCTCGACGACGATCTTGTCTCCGGGGGCGACGCGGTATTGCTTGCCGCCCGTGCGCACGACTGCGAACATGTGGACTTCTCTTCTGTGCTTGTGCGGCGCGCCGGCCTGGGCCTGCGCGCGAAAGCGAGCCGCCTATGGCAGCGTCATGCCCCTGTCAACCTAATGCCGGTGCTGCGGGCGCAGGCGGTATTTGCCGCCGTCGAAACGGTCGAACATGGTCGCGATCGCCGGGTGGTCGACGGGCTCGGGGCTGTCGTCCGGGACCAGGTTCTGCTGGCTGACGTAGGCGATGTAGCTCGTCTCCGAATTCTCGGCGAGCAAATGATAGAAGGGCTGGTCCTTGGATGGCCGCATGCCCTCGGGAATGGCTTCGTACCATTCCTCGCTGTTGGCGAACTCGGGATCGACGTCGAAGATGACCCCGCGGAAATCGAGCAGCCGGTGGCGAACGATCTCGCCGATCGCGAAGCGGGCCGTGGGCATGTCGCCATTTCCAGTCACGATGGAACAACGTTCGGCAGGTTCAAAAGGGGTCATGGCTTCCTATCTAGGCAAGCAATGGGGCCGCTGCTAGAGCGCGGCCGCGACCCGGCCGGCGATCCGCCCGGCATCCCCCTCGAGCGGAGAGGTGGCTGAGTGGTCGAAAGCACCGCACTCGAAATGCGGCGTACGGGCAACCGTACCGTGGGTTCGAATCCCACCCTCTCCGCCACACGCTCGCCAATGTCTAAGCCCGCCGCGGGTCTTGACGCTCGATCGGCTGATCCTAAATTAGCGTCTGCTAATGAACCAGCAGACGAATCTGAATCTTCTCGTGAAGTTCGGCCGGCAGGCGCACGAAGCGGCCGCCATGCTCAAGGCCATGGCCAACGAGGTCCGGCTGCTCGTCCTGTGCCATCTGGCGGCGAGCGGCGAGCTGTCGGTCGGCCAGCTTGCCGAGCGCGTCGACCTTGGCCAGTCCGCTTTGTCGCAGCATCTCGCCCGGCTTCGCGAGGAGGGGCTGGTGCGCACTCGCAAGCAGGCCCAGACGGTCTATTACAGCCTGTGCGACCCGAAGGCCGAGCGGGTGCTGGCGCTGCTGCACGACCT
>DASTDZ010000008.1:0-12972 GCA_035710105.1 Sphingomicrobium sp.
CCGCCAGCTCGCCACCGTCTATCGCAACGGCGTCAGAATTGCGGTCAGCACCATCTCATCGGGCAAGCCCGGCTATTCGACGCCGACCGGGGTGTTCACCATCCTCGAGAAGAACGTCGAGCATTATTCGCGCACCTATGACAATGCGCCGATGCCCTATCAGCAGCGGCTGACCTGGAAGGGCGTAGCGATGCATGCCGGCAACCTCCCGGGCTATCCGGCGAGCCACGGCTGCATCCGCCTGCCGATGGAATTTGCGAAGAAGGTCTTCTCGGTCACCGAAAAGGGCGGCACGGTGGTGATCGCCGGCGGCCATGAGGATCCGGTCAAGCGGCCCGCGGCAGGAGTGCTCGCCCCGGCGATCGCCGGTATCACCACTCCGCCGTCCGCGCTTCTGACTCCGACCGGCACCTTCACCTGGACTCCGCAGGCTTCGCCCAGCGGCCCGGTCTCGATCATCATCTCGACCGGCGACCAGCAGGTCGTCGTGCTTCGCAACGGCGTCGAGATCGGCCGCGCCCATGCCGATGTCGAGCAGGAAACGACGCAATCGCAGGTGATGACCTATGCCGGAGGCAAGGACAAACAATGGATCCAGGTCGGAGTCACCGACCTTACCGGCGAGCCCGCGGAGATCATCAGCACGCAGCGCGTCGAGCAAATGCGGCTTCCGCCGGCCTTCGTCACGGCGATGCGCTCGGTCATTACGCCGGGAACGACGGTCCTCGTCACGCAGGCGAGCGTCAGCGCCGCCTCGACCGGACTTCAAACGACGGTAATGGACGCCGACGACGGCAAGAACTGACCATCGAGCAGGGGGAACAAGGAATGACGAAGCTTCTGGGCGCGATCGGCGCCGCCGTGCTGGCCGCCGCCCTGCCCGCTTCGGGCGCCCTTGCCCAGGGATCGCCGACCTCGGCTCCGGCCGCGGTTCTCGACCAGCCCGCGAGCCTCAAGCCGGGCCAGTGGGTATGGGCGCCCGAGCTTGCCCCGCACGGCCCGCTGCTTGTCTATGTCGATCTCACGCGCCAGCTCGCCACCGTCTACCGAAATGGCGTGCGCTTCGCGGTCACCACCATTTCGTCGGGAAAGCCCGGCCACGACACGCCGACCGGGGTTTTCACAATCCTCCAGAAGGACGCGAACCACCGTTCGAGCAAGTACAATGATGCGCCCATGCCTTATCAGGAGCGGCTGACCTGGGACGGCGTCGCGCTCCACGCCGGCGGGCTTCCCGGCTATCCGGAAAGCCACGGCTGCGTGCATTTGCCGCTCGAGTTCGCAAAGCTGCTGTTCGGGATCGAATCCTTGGGCGGCACGGTCATCATCACGGGCGGCCACAACGACCCGGTGAAGAGGCCGGCCGCTGGCCTTCTCGAACCGGCGGTGGCCGGCTCGGAGCCGCCAGCGCCGCTCGCCCCGGGCCAGCAATTCAGCTGGAACCCGGCAGCCTCTCCCGCCGGCCCGGTGTCGATCATCGTCTCGCTCGCCGACCGCCAGGCGATCGTGTTGCGCAACGGGGTCGAGATCGGCCGGTCGGTCGCCGAAGTCCCGCAACCGCCGCAGGGAACCCAGGTCATGACCTATGCCGGGGGGCCGGACGATCACTGGGTTGCGGTGGATGTCGCAGGCGCATCGGGCCAGGGCGCCGACAGCGCGCCGATCAAGCAGTTGAAGCTTCCGCCCGCCTTTGCTGCGCAAATGCGCTCGGTGCTCGCTCCGGGAACGACGCTGGTGGTCACCCCGGACCCGCTTGGCGCGGCCTCCACTGGCCCTCAGCTAACCGTCCTCGCAGCCGCCGAGGCGCCGCGCTAAGCGGCGTCGCCGCCAGCGGGCAGAGCCGCGGCAGCCCGGGCCAGCCTTGCAATCTCGTCCAGGCTGCTTCCGGGCTTCACGAGCCAGGAGCCGCCAACGCACAGCACCGGATCGAGCGCCAGCCAGTCGGCGGCGGTGTCGGCGCGGATCCCGCCCGTCGGGCAGAAGCGCACGTCGCGGAACGGCGCGGCCAGCGCCTTGAGCGCCGGAATCCCGCCGGAGCTTTCCGCGGGGAAGAATTTGAACCGGTCGAGCCCAACTTCCAGCCCGCGCATGATGTCGGAGGCGGTTGCGACGCCGGGAAGATAAGGGACCTCGCTGTCGCGGGCTGCGAGTGCGAGGCGGTTGGTGAGGCCCGGCGAAACCAGGAAGCGGCTGCCAGCATCGACGGCACGGGCAAGCTGCGCCTCGTCGAGCACCGTACCGGCACCAATGATCGCCCCGGGCACCCGGGCCATTGCGCGAATCGCATCGAGCGCATTCGAAGTGCGCAAGGTCACCTCGATCACCGGCAATCCTGCGGCAACGAAGGTTTCGGCCAGTGCAACCGGGTCGAGCGCGTCATCGTGCACCAGCACCGGGATCACCGGCGCCGTGCGCATGATCCGGTCGATCGTCGCGGTCATGGGTGTTCCCGCGCGAAAGCCACCGCGGCTCCGAACAACCCGGGCTGCGGGTGCGTGATCAGCTTGACCGGGATACTCTCCATCCGCCGCTCGAAGCGACCCTTGGCTATGAAGCGGTCGTCGAAGCCAGAGCGATGGAGATGGTCGCGCAATCGCCAGCCGAGACCGCCCGCGATCACCACGCCGTTGGCCCCGTGGGCGAGCGCCAGGTCGCCTGCGACCGCGCCGAGGGACAGGCAAAAACGATCGAGCGCCGCCGCGGCCAGCGCATCGCTGCCTTCCAATGCCGCAGCCCACAGCGCCTTGTCCTCCGGCGGGGTGACGGCTTTCCCTTCGATGGCAGCAAGCGCATTGTAAATATTGACGAGGCCCGAGCCGCTGACGAGACGCTCGACCGACACCCGGCGGAAGCTGCGCCGGAGGTGGGCGAGGATCTGGTCCTCGAGGCTGTCGAGCGGCGCGAAGTCCACATGCCCGCCTTCGGTTTCGATCACGTGCGAATGTTCGCCGACCTTGAGCAGTTGCGCGACCCCGAGCCCGGTTCCGGGCCCGAGGATCGTCGTCACCCCTTCGCGCGGCAGCGGCATCTCGGGCCCGCACAGGTGCAGGAAATGCTCGTCGCCAAGCTCGGCCACGGCAAAGGCGATGGCCCCGAAATCGTTGACGATCCGGAAGCGGCCGACGCCCAGCTTTTCCCGCATCAGCGCCGGGCGGATCACCCACGGGTTGTTGGTCAGCTTGAGAAGCTCGCCTTGGACCGGGCCGGCAAAGGACATTGCCAGCTCGTCCGGAAGCTCGATCCCGCTTCGCCTTCCGAATTCCTCCCAGGCGGTCTGGAAGCTCGCATGTTCCGAGGTGCTAAGCGTCACCGGCTCCGACAGCTCGACAACCTTGCCCCGGTCGAGCGTCGCCAGGGCGAAGCGGGCGTGGGTGCCGCCGATGTCGGTGGTGACGATCCGCCTCACGGTCGGCCCTGTTCTCGATCCATCAGCGCGAGCATCGCCGAAGCGCCCTTCTCCGCATCGTCGGCATAAAGCCGCATCATCGCGAACAGCTCGCGCCCGGTGCCCTGGGGCGGAGGCGGCGCCGGTGCGGGCTCGCGCGAGTCAAGGTCGACGCCAATCGCCTCGAGCAGCCCTTCCTCTGCCGACAGCCGAACAACGTCGCCGTCATGAAGTCGCGACAGCGGTCCGCCGCCGAGCGCTTCGGGAGATACGTGAATCGCCGCCGGGACCTTGCCGCTTGCCCCTGACATCCGGCCGTCGGTGACGAGTGCGACCTTGTGCCCGCGGTCCTGGAGAACGCCGAGCGTCGGGGTGAGCTTGTGGAGCTCCGGCATGCCGTTGGCGCGCGGCCCCTGGAACCGCACGACGACAATGAGATCGCGGTCGAGCTCGCCGGCCTGGAAGGCATTCAGCACCTCGCCCTGGCTGGAAAAGACCCGCGCCGGCGCCTCCACCGTCCAGCGCTCGCGCTCGACGGCGCTGGTCTTGAACGTCGCCCTTCCCAAATTGCCCTGGACGAGACGCATTCCTCCGTCTGGCAGGAAGGCGTCGCCGACGGGCCGCAACATGGTCTCGTTTCGGCTCTCGCCGGTCTCTCTCCAGACAAGCGCCCCCTCCTCGAGATCGGGGTTGGCGGTCCAGGCCGAGAAGTTCTCGGCCCCGGAGGTCAGGACGTCGCCGTGGAGCAGGCCAGAGGCGAGAAGCTCTCGTGCGACGAAGCCGATCCCGCCCGCATATTGGAAATCGTTCACGTCGCCCGCCCCGTTCGGATAAATCCGCGCCAGCAGCGGCACGGCCTCGGAAAGCTCGTCGAAATCCTGCCAGTCGATCAGGATTCCCGCCGCCCTGGCGATGGCCGGCAGGTGGATCGCATGGTTGGTCGACCCACCCGTTGCAAGCAGCCCGACCATGGCGTTGACGATCGCCTTCTCGTCGACGCAATGAGCCAGCGGGCGTTCGCGAGCCGCCGCAAGCTCGGCGAGGCGATGCACGGCGGCCCTGGTCAGCGCGGTCCGCAATTGCGTGTTCGGAGGCGCAAAAGCGGCGTTGGGGATATGGAGCCCCATCAGCTCCATCATCATCTGGTTGGAATTGGCCGTCCCGTAGAAGGTGCAGGTGCCGGGCGAATGATAGCTCGCCGATTCGGAGGCCAGCAGTTCGTCGCGGCCGACTTTCCCTTCCGCGAACAGCTGGCGGACGCGCTGCTTTTCCTTGTTCGGCAGGCCAGAGGGCATGGGTCCGCCCGGAACCAACAGCATCGGCAGATGGCCGAAGCGAAGCGCGCCGATCAGCAGGCCCGGGACGATCTTGTCGCAGATGCCGAGGAGAGCTGCGCCCTCGAACATGCCGTGGCTGAGCGCGATCGCGGTGCCGAGCGCGATCGTGTCGCGGCTGAACAGCGACAGGTCCATTCCGTCCTGCCCCTGGGTGACCCCGTCGCACATCGCCGGAACGCCGCCCGCGACCTGAGCAGTCGCTCCGACCTCGCGGGCGAAGATCTTCATTTGCTCGGGAAAGCGGCCGTAAGGCTGGTGCGCCGAGAGCATGTCGTTGTAGGCGGTGACGATCGCGATGTTCGGGCCGGCGAGAGTCTTGATGCGCTCCTTGTCGTCGTCGGCAGCGGCAAAGCCATGGGCGAAATTGCCGCAACTCAGTCGCGGCCTAGAAATGCCCCGTTCGCCCTGTTCGGCCATCAGCTCGAGGTAGCGGCGGCGGGTCGGCCGCGAGCGCTCGATGATTCGATCGGTGACCGCGGCGATTCGGGGATCGAGGGTCATCGGCCGTCATTCCAGCCTACGCCGTTGCGCTCGGCGAGGCCGGTCGCAGCCTGTGGGCCCCAATTGCCGGCGCCATAGGGGCTCGGCGTGATTCCCGCCTGAGTCCAGGCGGCGCGAATGCCGTCGATCCAATGCCATTGCGCCTCGACCTCGTCGCGGCGCACGAACAGCATCGGGTCGCCCTCGATCAAGTCGAGCAGCAGCCTTTCATAGGCGATCCGGCGGCGGGTGTCGGAGAAGGCGTCCGGGCGCCCGATCTCGAGCGGCACGTCGCGAAGTCGGATGCCGCCATGGTCGAGCCCCGGGACCTTGGCCATCAACTCGAGCGTGATGTTCTCCTCGGGCTGGATGGCGATGATCAGCCGGTTGGGCTTCGTCTGGGCGCCGCCGGCAGCGAACATCGAATGCGGAACGCACTTGAACTGTATGACGATCTCGGTCCTTCGTTCGGGCAACCTCTTGCCCGTCCGCAGGTGAAACGGAACGCCCGCCCAGCGCCAATTGTCGACATGGGCCTTGAGCGCCACGAAAGTCTCGGTCGCCGACTTCCGCCCAAGCTCCTCGACATAGGAGGGCACCGGTGCCCCGCCCACCGCGCCGGCTTCATACTGGCCGATGACGAGGTCGGATTCGATGCGTTCGGGATTGATCGGGCGCAGCGAGCGCAGGACCTTGACCTTCTCGTCCCGGACCGCCGTCTCGTCGAAGCTCGCCGGCGGCTCCATCGCGACCAGCGCCAGCAGCTGCAGCATGTGATTCTGGACCATGTCGCGAAGCGCCCCGGCGCCGTCGTAATAGTCGCCGCGCCCTTCGAGGCCGATTGTTTCGGCGACCGTGATCTGCACATGGTCGATCGCGCGCGCGTTCCACAACGGCTCGAACATCACATTGGCGAAGCGCAGCGCCAGCAGGTTCTGCACGGTTTCCTTGCCGAGATAATGATCGATCCGGAAGGTCCGGCTTTCCGGGAAGGCGGCCGCGACCGCGTCATTAATCTCGCGGCTCGATTCAAGACTCGTCCCGAGCGGTTTTTCGAGCGCCAACCTGACGTTTGGCCCGGCGAGCCCGGCCTTCACCAGCCCTTCGATCGTCGGCTTGAACAGCGAGGGGGCGGTCGACAGGAAGATGGCGATCCCGCCATTGTCACCGGCGGCCGCTTCGGCGAGCCTGGCCAAGCCTTCGGGGTCGCGCGCATCGAGCGGGACATAACGAAAGCGCCCAAGGAAACGGCGCACGAGCTCGGCATCATAGAAATCGCCCGGCAAATGGGCCCGAAGCGCCTCCTCGACCTGCGCCTGGTAGCCGGAATCATTGAGCTCGCTGCGAGCGGTGGCGATGACCTTCAAATTTTCGGGAAGCAGGCCGTCATGGTCGAGACCGTAGAGCGACGGCAGGAGCATTCTTCGCGCGAGGTCGCCGGTCGCGCCGAACAGGATGAGGGTCGAAACCTTATCGGTCACGGGCGCGCCTATGGGCCGCGGGGAGCAGGAAGCGAAGCGGAATCTCCACCCGCGACGCCCAGCTCAGCTCGTTGTGTGCATGGCCTGGGAAGCTCCGGCTGATCCAGTTGACCCCCTGACGATAGCCGCGTCTCTCGACGATCGCGTCGATCCTCTGCTGATACCGCGCGTAGATGGAATCGAGCGTCTCGCTGCCATAATCGAAATAGAGCTTGTGGGTGCGCGGGCTTGGCAGCGCCGGCGCAAGGTAGCGCTCAAACGCCGCCGAGACGATTTCATATTCCTCGTCGCTGATCGCCTTGGCGCCGTCGGCAGGCAAGAACAAAGGCCAGTGGGTCGAGACCATTCCCGCGCCGCCGAAAATCGCCGGATATTCGTTGATCGCGTAGAGCGAGATGAGCGCGCCCATCGACGAGCCCATGATCGCGGTGTTGCTACGGTCGGTCCTAACCCGGAACCGCCGCGCGATCATCGGGCGCAATTCCTTGACTATGAACTGCAAATATCCGTCGGACAGCGGATCGCCGCCATAGAGCGCGCGCACCCGGTCCATATAGGCTTTGGGCAGGTGGGCGAACGCCTTTGCCGGCACATATTCGCGCAGCCGCTTGGGCGTGTTCCAGATGGCGACGACGATCGTCGGGCGAACCTTCCCTTCGCGGATCAGCCGGTCGAGAGTTTCGTCGACCTTCCATTCCATGCCGCCATAGCCGGTCTCAGGATCGAACAGGTTCTGGCCGTCGTGCATATAGAGCACCGCGTGCCTGGGCCCGCCCGATCGATACGTGGACGGAAGCCACACCGTGACCCGTCGCGGGTCCGCATAGCGCGACTGGAGAGTGCCGAGGTCCACGAGCGTGCCGGCGCTCACGCCCGCAAGCGCCGGGCCTGCCCAAAGCACCGCCAACAGCATGAGAACAAGGCGGGTCATGCGGCCTCCTTGAGCCTGGCAAGCGCTTCGCTGTGGCTCGGAAAGTTCAGCGCGCAGCCCCCGACAAACCGCTCGATCTCGCCCATGTCTACGAGGGCAATGTCGTCACCGGGCGGCTTCAGCCGCGACTGGTCGGGAAAATTGCCGTAGCCCGCAAGCAGGCAATGCCAGGACAAGGGCGCATAGCAATCGGCGATGTCCTGACGGGCGATCTCCTCTTCAAGGTCGGCGCCGGTGAACCATGCGGTGATCACGCCTTTTAGACTGTCCGACAGATTGTCGTGGCGGGTGGCGTCGCGCCAATATTCGGTGTCGGACCTTTGCGCGGCGCGATAATGGCAGACGATATAGTCGCGGATGCCCTCGTAGCGGCGGGCAATGGCGGCGTTGAAAGCGTCTCGCGAACCTGCTTCCCACGAATCGAGGAAGCCGTTGACGGTCACCAGCACGATATGCAGCGCCGTCGCCTCGAGCGGCTCGAGAAAGCCTTGGGCAAGCCCGACCGCCAAACAGTTCTTCACCCAGCTCCGCTCGATCCGTCCGACCCGCATCTTCAGGTGGCGGACCTCGGAATCCGCCGGGAGGCCGCAATGGGCGCGAAGCTCGGCGGCCGCTGCCTCGTCATCGATGTACCGCGACGAATAGACATAGCCATTGCCGACCCGGTGCTGCAGCGGGATGTGCCAAACCCAGCCGGCGCTCTTGGCGGTCGCGCGCGTGCAGGCACGTACACCTTCCTCCGGAAGTTCGGTGGGGGCGACGACTGCGCTGTCGTTGAACAGGTTGATCGCGAACGGCAGGTGCTTCTCGCCGAGCGCGCCTTCGATGATCACCGCTCTGAAGCCGCTCGCGTCGACGAACAGCTCGGCCTCGAAGCGGCGGCCGTCCTCGGCGACAAGCGCCGCTACCTCGCCCTTGTCGTCTAGCTCGACCGAGCCGATGCGCGCATCGACATGTTCGACTCCGCGCGCGGTCGCGACCTCGCGCAAATAGGCGCCGAGCAGCTGGGCGTCGAAATGATAGCCGTAGCTGACGAGAAAGGGGAAATTGGCAGGGGCGACCGGCGCCCTGCCCTCGCGCGCAATCCGGGTCGGAAGATAGAAGGGGTCGGGGTGCGCAGGGACGTCGCGGCCGGTGCGCCGGGCGCGCGCGTTGTAGAAGAAACTAGGCTGGGTGAAGCCGTCCACCGCGGTCGGGAACGGATGAAAGTAAAGCTCATGGCCAGGCCGGTCCGACCAGCCCGCGAACTCGATCCCAGCCTTGTAGGTCGCGTTGCAACGCGGCATCCACTCGACCTCTTCGATCCCGAGCTCGTCGAAAAAGGCCTTCAATTGCGGGGTCGAGCCCTCGCCCACCCCAATGATCCCGATGTCGCTCGATTCAATCAGAGTGACCTTGGTCCCCGATTCCCCCCAGCGATGATTGATCAAATTGGCCGCCATCCAGCCGGCGCTTCCGCCGCCGAGGATGACGACCGATCGGGGAGGCGCCGCCATCAGCGGCCGAGGGCAACGAAACGCACGGCCGCTCCTCCTCCCGGCGCGATCCGGAACGCCAGACGGTCGAGCGAAGTTACTCCGCGCTTTTCAATGACGATTGCGCGCGGGTTGGTGCGATAGTCGGCATCATCGCCATCGCGATAGATTTCAGCCCGGTAGCGGCGTCCGGGGTCAAGGAAGTCGAGCGAGACATCGACATTGCGCTCGCTCGCGTCTCCTACGGCACCGAGATACCAGTTGGGCGACCCCCGGTGCTTGCGGGCGATCACCGCCAGCTCCCCGACCTCGCCCGCGAGCACGCGCGTATCGTCCCAATCGACCGGCACATCCTTGATGAACTGAAAAGCAGGGAGGTTCGCCTCGTAATTCTCGGGCAGGTCGGCGGCCATCTGGATTGGCGAATAGATGACCACATAGAGCGCGAGCTGCTTCGCCAGTGTGGACAATATGGCGGTGTCGCCGCGCCCCTTGAGGCTGAGGATTCCGGGCGTGAAATCCATCGGCCCACCAAGCATCCGGGTGAAGATCAGCTCCGACTCGTACTGAGGCGGGTTCTTGGGCACGCCCCAGGCATTATATTCCATCCCGCGCTGGCCCTCGCGGCTGACCCAGTTCGGGTAAGTGCGCCTGAGGCCCGTGTCCTTGATCGGCTCGTGCGGGTTGACCGAAATCCTGCGCTTGGCGGCTTCGGTCACCACCTTGAGGTGATGGCGCGACATCACCTGTCCCTCGTGCCACTCAAACCGGATTTGCCCCTCGGGCCCGAGTGCCTGCACGCCGCCCGCGTCCGAGACGTAGCCGGTCTTCACGGCCGGAATCCCGAGCCGCTGGTAAAGGTCGAGCGCAACCTCGAGCTGTTTCTCGTAATGGGCAATGTTGGCCGAAGTCTCATGATGACCGATCAGCGAAACGCCCTTGCGCCGGGCGTAGCCGGCGACCCTTTCAAGGTCGAAGTCCGGATAGGGCTCGGTGAAGCTGAATTCGTCGCCGGTCGCGAACCAGTCGCCGTCCCAGCCCTTGTTCCAGCCCTCGATCAGCAGCCCCTCGATCCCGTGCCTGGCTGCGAAATCGATCATCCGCATCGCATAGGCGGTGGTCGCGCCGTGCTTGGGCCCGGACGCCCAGCTTTGCGTGTCGAGGTGCATCCCCCACCAGATGCCGACATATTTCATCGGCTTCACCCAGCTGACGTCGCCGAGCGCGTTGGGCTCGTTCAAGTTGAGGATTAGCCGGTTCGCCAGGTAGAGCGCGGGCGCGTCGGGCGCGATGAGGATGACCCGCCAAGGCGTCGCAAATGGTGTAGCGCGCGACACCTTGGGCCCGGATGAAGATGGGGTGAGGATCGCCTTGAACTCGCGGCTCTGGGCGCGGGTCACGTTCATTCCTGAATAGTCGACAAGCGCCGCTTCGTGGATCGCGATGTGCACTCCGCTGTCGGTGCGCATCGTGAATGGCGTCTGGGCGATCGCGACGCCATCTATCGGCGTGCGGTTGTATAGATATTCCTCGCGGTTGGACTCGAACGCCGGCGCCCACCAGGCCGTGCCCGGCTCGGCGACGTGAAAGCGGGTCAGTTCCTCGGCGATGTTGGCCTGCCTGAGGTTCGGCTGCGCCGGAAGCTCGTAGCGGAAGCCGAGGCCGTCGTCGTACAGCCGGAAAACGAGGGTCATTCGCCGCTGCAGACGCGAGCTTTCCTGAAAGGTCGTAGTGAGCTCGTTGTAGTTGTTGCGAACGGTCCGCCATTCGCCCCACGCCTGCTCCCAGGTTTCGTCGACGTTGCGCTTTGCTTGCCCGACGAGGCGGAAGTTGCGCAGCATTTGCGGCGCGTCGGTGAACAGAAACCCCAGCTGGCTTTCGCTGATGACGGGCTTGCCGAGCCTCGTCACCGAATAGCCGACGCGTCCTTCGCCATTGACCGTCACGTGGAGCGTCAGAACTCCGCCCGGCGAGCTCGCGCTTGCGACCGTGTCGGCGGCGAGAGCCGGCGACAGCTGGGCAAGCCAGAGCAAGAAAGCGGCGACAAACCAGTGCAAAATCTTCAAGCGGGCATCTCCTCGATCACTGCCGACCAGGGCGCGAGCGACCCGGAACGGTTCTCGCCGGTTGCAACCAGCACCGTGCCGGCGCAAACCCAGCCGACCGGTTCGGGCGAAAGGTTGAAGCTGCAACGCAACCGCTGCGAGCCAAGCGCCCGTTCGAACACCAACAGTTGGTCGCCGGCCTCGATCACCAGCATCGATCCGTGGCGAAGCGCCGGCATCTGCTCGCGCAACCTAAGGCAGCGCCGAGTGAAATTGAGCAGCGAATCCGGCCGGTCCTGCTGACAGTCGACGGCTAGCGGGCGGTGGCTGTCGCCGACGGGAAGCCATGGCTCGCCGTCTGAAAAACCGAGGTTCGGAGCATCTGACTCCCAAGGCATCGGCGTTCGCGCTCCGTCTCGGCTCAAGGTCTGCGGCCAATTGGCAATGGCTTCAGGATCGCGAAGCCGGTCGTACGGGACGTCGACCTGCGGAAGTCCGAGCTCCTCCCCCTGATAGAGGATGATCGAGCCGCGAAGCGAACAGAGGAGGAGCATTTTCGCTCGGGCGAAGTCGTTGCTGTCGCCGCCCTTCAGCCAGCGCGAGATGGCGCGCGGCGCGTCATGATTTTCGAACGCCCAGGTCGGCCACCCCGAACCCGGCGAATCCGGCCAGGCGCTGACAATGTCCGCCACCAGCGCAGGAGTGAGATCCTTCGAATAAAGGAAATCGAAGCCATAGGCGCTGTGGAGGCGATTCGTCCCTGCAGTATATTCATGCATCTCCTGCAGCGCACGCTCGCCGCCGACCTCGGCAAGCGCGAAGCGGTCATCGTAGCTGTCGATCAGGCTGCGCAGCCGCTCGATGAAGCCCGTGATGGCATTGTGCGACTGGTTGTGAATGTGCTGCTGGAAGTCGAACGGGCGCGTGCGTTCGCCGCCAGGCGCCGCCGGCGGATTGTCGCGCAGCGTCGGGTCGTGCATCGCGAAATTGATCGCATCGAAGCGGAAGCCGTCGACCCCGCGGTCCAGCCAGAAGCAGGCAACCCCCAACATCGCCTCTTGCACGTCGGGATTGTGCAGGTTGAGGTCCGGCTGCTCGCGAAGGAAATTGTGCAGATAATATTGGCCGCGGCGCGCGTCCCAGGTCCATGCCGGCCCCCCGAACACCGACTGCCAGTTGTTCGGCGGCGACCCGTCCGGCTTCGCATCGGCCCAGACATACCAGTCGGCCTTCGGATTATCCCGGCTCAACCGGCTTTCCTGGAACCATGGGTGCTGGTCGGAACTGTGCGAATAGACCTGGTCGATGATGATCTTGAGGCCCAGATCGTGGGCCTTTCGGACGAGCGCGTCGAAATCGCCAAGGCTCCCGAACACCGGATCGACGCCGCAATAATCGGCGACGTCATAACCGAAGTCCCGCATTGGCGAGGTGAAGAACGGGGACAGCCAGACCCCGTTCACGCCGAGGCTCGCGACATAATCGAGCCGGTCGGTTATTCCAGGAAGGTCGCCGACCCCGTCTCCGTTCGTGTCCGCAAAGCTGCGAGGGTAGATCTGATAGATCGCGGCCCCGTGCCACCACGGGAAGGCGCCGGCGGCGCGATTCGCTTCGGCCATTGCCAGCTCGAGCTTCATTCGGCGGCGCACGCAGCGAAGGACAGTGGAGCAAGCGAAACGCTGACGCTTCCCGGCGCCGACGATCGCACCGGGCAGCGCCCGGCAAGCGTCCGGAAGCTTTCGCTCGCGACCTCGACCACGACGTTGGCCGTAAGCGGCTCGGTCGAGGTGTTGAACAGAAGCAAGACTTCCTTGCCGGTTTCGGGGTCGAATCGCGAA
>DASTDZ010000009.1:0-18642 GCA_035710105.1 Sphingomicrobium sp.
CGCCAGCAGCAGGTAGCGCTCGGCCTCGAAGCGGTTGAAGACGGGCTGCTTGGTCAGCTGGTTGAGATAGCCGGCGATGACCCGCTCGGCGCCGCTCGCATCGCCGCGCACCCGGACCTGGGTGAGGCGCGCCATCAGCACACGGAATCGCACGACACCGTCGGCAATCCGCTGCTCGGGGACTTCGACCGCGGCGATATAGCCGGCGTTGCGCAAGATCGTCGCCGCTCGGTCGCGTATCTCGCACACCACCGCGATCGGCTGCTCGGTCCCGATCAGCGATGCGTAAGAGGATTGCAGGTCGGATTCCGTGAGTCCCTCCAGGCCCTCGAACTGGGCGCCGCGGACCGTGAAGCGGATGTTCTGGAACTCCGGGTTGTCGAGCGCGCAGGGCGCGCGTTCGATTCCGCCCTCGATCTCCAACCGGGGACGCTGGTCGATTGAAGGCCTTGGTTCGGGCCTCGTCACTTCCTCGCGCGTGGGCGGAAGAACACGCGGCGGCACCTGCGCAACTGCCTGCGAAGAGGCAGAGACGAGCAAGGTCGTCAGCAACAGTCTCCGCAGCCCGCGACCGTGCCGCGACTCGCAAAAACCTCGTTCAATGCGTGCAATCATTCAGGGCGCCCCTCCCCTCCCGGCAGCGCGAGTCGCGCGTCCGGATCGAAAAGGTTTAGAGCAGCTTAACCCATTTTGGACAAGGGATTTTGTTAATCCCGTTCAAGTCCTTTTTCTCACAATAGTGTGTCGTTGCGGAACAGGGACTGGGGCGATTCAACCGTTCGAGTGCACGTGACTTGGGCTGCGAGTCGTCTCGACTCAAAGCCGAGGCTGCGCGATGATACTTAGTTACAGGGGCAAGCGGTTTTACACTCTTGCGACATTGCTTTTTCCTGCGCGAACGTCGGTTCGATTTGGTTGAATCGCGGTTAACTGGTAGTAGCTTTCCCCGTCAAACCCGCTCCTGGGCTTGACGTTGAAAGAGGGGGTTGAGCCATGACCGGGACCACGGCCAACAATCGTAAATATCTTGCAACTGGCGCGGCGATCCTCGCCGTTGCAATCGGAGCCTATGGGCTCGGACGGGTGTATCCGCCGCTGGGGCCAAGCTCCGGCACGATCGCTCCGGCCGAGCGCTATCAGGAAAGCCAGGTCGGGGAAGGCGACGTCACGCTCGGTGACACGTCCGTCGCCGAGCTGATGCAGACCGATGCGTTCGATTTGATGGTGAAGGATCCGAACTTCCGGGCGCTCGCTGCGAGCCCCGGCTTCCAGGCCCTTGCCAGCAACCCGCAGGTGATGGCCGCGCTAATGGCCAATCCAAAGGCCTTCGCCGCGCTTGCCGCCAATCCTAAGGCCTTCGAAGGGCTCGCAAGGTCGGCGCGGAACGCCTCGGCCCTGGCGCCGCAGGCGCGCCAGGCTAGCGCCGCGGTGATGAGCGCGATCGCTGCGCATCCAAAAGCGTTCGAGGCGCTCGCCGCGCACCCACAGGCGCTTGCCGCGATCTCGAGCAACGCCGCGGCATTCGCGCGTTATGCGTCCAGCGCTGTCGACTGGCACGCCGCCGTGTCCAACGCGGCCGCCAACGCCCACATGACGAGCAACGCCGCGGCTTTCGCCCGGCTTGCGAGCGACAATGCGGCGATGAATGCGCTGAATGCCGATCCAAGGGTGTTCAGTGCGCTCGCCGCCAATGCCGCCGCATTCAAGGCGATGTCGGCGCAACCGCAAGCGCTTGCAGCCTCGGTCAATGCTGCCGCCGCTGCCGCCCGTCAGCTGCAATCTGCCGGCATCTCCAACGCGGCGCTGTCGGCGCTTTCGTCGCACAGCGCGGCGTTTGCGGCACTCGCGGCGCAGCCGAAGGCGCTGGCCGCGATCGCTTCGCACTCGAAGGCGTTCGAGGCGCTTGCAGCGCACCCGCAGGCGCTCGCTGCAATCATGTCCAACGCATCGGCGTTCGGCAGCTATGCGAGCAACCCGGCCGGATTCGCAAAGGCTGCATCCAACGCTGCCGCGAACGCGCACATGGCAAGGAACGCGGCAGCTTTCGCCCGTCTCGCCAGTGACAATGCGGCGATGCGTGCGCTTGCCGCCGACCCGCGGGTCTTCTCGGCGCTGAGCAACAATGCGCTTGCGTTCGGGAGCCTGGCCAGCAACGCGGCCATGCTCAACGCCAGGCTCATGTCCGCGATCGGAAGCAATGCCTCGGCGTTCGCCCGGCTTGCCAGCGCGGCGCAGCTCGCGGGTGCGGCCGGGGCACTGCAGGCCTTCGAAGCCCAGTCGCTGGCGGCCGCCGCGGCCACGGCCGGCCGGCTCAACGCCTCTGCGGCGCAGCAGATCATGGCGAACCCGCAGGCCTTTTCGGCGATGATGGCCAATCCACGGGCATTCGAAGCGCTTGCCGCCCGTCCTGCGGCGCTCGCGGCGCTGGCGTCGAACCAGAAGGCGATGGCAGCGCTTGCCGCGCAGCCCAATTTGGCGGCGCTGATGGCCAACCCGAGCTTTGCGGCGGCGCTCAGCCAGTCAGGGATCGCGTCCCAGGCTCGCTCAAGCTAGCGCCGGTCTCGGGGGGCGCATGAGTGTAAAGGCGTTGGGGGAGCGTCGGTTCGCAGTTCGCGCGCTGGCGCTTCTCCTCGCTGCTACATCCACACAGGCCTTCGCCCAGCCGCAGGTCGGCGAGGACCCGCCGCCTCCGCCCGCCCCTGAAACGACGACGATCGTCGAAGATCCCGACGCCGTACCGCCGGCACCGGCCGACCCGCCACCTGCCGAACCCGTCACACCGCTGCCGACCGAGCCCGACGCGCCCGAGCCGGAATCGACCGAGCAGAAGGCGCCCGACCATGTCCCGCGCGACGCGTCCGGGTTCCTGCTTTCGACGCTCGAGACGAAGAACCTCTCGCTCCTCTACATCGACCCGATCCAGACCTATCTGACGCCCTACCTCGGCCGGGCGTTCGAGAACGCGCTCGAATTCCACAAGAAGATGTTCCGCTGGGAGCCATGGGATCGCACCACGATCCTGCTGAAGGACTTCTCCGATTACGGAAATGCGGCGGCGCTGGCTTCGCCCAGCAACATGGTGCTGCTCGACGTCGCGCCGCTGTCGCTGTCGATGGAGACTTTCTCGCCGGGCGAGCGCTTCTTCACGCTGACCAATCACGAGCTCGCGCACGTCGCAGCGATCGACGTGTGGAACAAGCGCGATGCCTTTTGGCGGCGCATTCTGGGCGGCAAGCCGATGCCGCTTCAGAAGCATCCGGAATCCATCCTCTACAATTTCCTGACCAGCCCGCGGAACCTGACTCCCCGCTGGTACATGGAAGGAAGCGCGGTCTTCTTCGAAACCTGGATGGCGGGCGGCCTCGGCCGCGCCCAGGGCGCTTATGACGAAATGGTCTGGCGGGCGAAGATCCGCGACAAGGTCCGGGTCTTCTCGCCGCTCGGCCTTGAAAGCGAGGGCACGTCGACCGATTTCCAGGTCGGCGCCAACAGCTACCTCTACGGCACGCGCTTCTTCTCCTACCTCGCTCTGACCTACGGGCCGGAAAGAACCGTCGAGTGGCTTCGCCGCTCGGAGGACAGCAAGGCATTCTACGCAAGCCAGTTCCGCCACGTCTTTGGCAAGCCGCTTGACGACGCATGGGACGAGTGGCTCGCGTTCGAGCGCAAGTTCCAGGCCGACAACCTCGCCTCGCTCGCCCGGTATCCGCTGACCGAGGCGCGGCACCTGTCGCCGCGGGGCCTGGGGTCGATGTCGCGTGGCTTCGTCGACGAGAAGACGAACAGCCTGGTCGCCGCCTTCCGCTATCCGGGCCGGATCGGCTTCCTCGGCCGAATGGATCTTGCGACCGGCAAGCTCACGCATCTCACCGACCTGGACGGGATGATGCTCTACAAGGTGACGAGCGTCGCCTTCGATCCGGCGACACGCACCGCCTTCTACACCGACCAGAATTACGCCTATCGCGACCTCAAGGCGATCGATGTGGACACGGGCAGGAAGCGCCGGCTGCTGACCGACGCGCGCATCGGCGACCTCGCCTTCAACCGGGCCGACAACAGCCTCTGGGGGATCCGCCACCAGAATGGCTATGTGACGCTGGTACGGCTTGCCCCGCCTTATACCGAGTTCAACCAGGTCAAGACATTTCGCTACGGCGAGATCGTCTTCGACCTCGACGTCTCGCCGGACGGCGAGCTGATTTCCGGCTCCTACGGGACGGTTGACGGCAAACAGTCACTCAAGGTGTGGAAGCGCTCGGACCTCGAGGAGGGAAATGCCGATGATCCGGTGGTGACGGTGTCGCTGCCGGCCTCGGTTCCGGAGAATTTCACCTTTACGCCCGACGGCACGGCACTGCTCGGCAACAGCTATTACACCGGCGTTTCCAACGTCTTTCGGGTCGACGTTGCAACCGGAAAATACGATGTGCTGACCAACGCTCCGACCGGCTTCTTCCGGCCGCAGCTGAGGCCCGATGGCACCCTGCTCGTCTACGATTACACCGGCGAGGGCTTCAACCCGGCGATCGTCGTGCCGGAGGTCAAGACCGACCTCGCGAACGTCCGCTTTCTCGGGACCGAGGTCGTCAAGGCGCATCCGGAGCTCAAGGCCTGGGGCATCGGCTCGCCCGCCAAGGTGCCGCTCGACGAGCTGATTACCGAGCGCGGAAGCTATGTCCCGATCAAGCGGATGCGTTTCGACGCCCACTACCCGATCATCTCCGGCTACGACCGCTCGCCCGCCTTCGGTTACTATTTCCACCTCGCCGACCCGATGCAGTTCAGCCAGCTAAGCGCGTCGATCGCCATTTCACCGCTCGGCAAGGTCAAGGGCGGCGAGCGGCTGCACCTCAACCTCGAATATCAGACCCCGACCTGGAAGTTCACCTACTGGCACAATCTAGCCGACGTCTACGACCTCGCGGGCCCGGTGCTCAGGAGCCGCAAGGGCGATGCCTTCATCGTCAGCTATTCCAAGCCGCTGATCTATGACCCCCCGAGGCAGCTCGACGTCTTCGGGTCGGCCGCGGCCTATTTCGGGCTCGACCAGCTGCCCAGCGCGCAGGACATCGTCAGCCCGAAGGAAATCCGCTCCGGGGAGCTCGGGGTCCGCTACACCAACACCACCAAGGCGCTGGGCGGCGTCGACCATGAAAAGGGAATCGCCGGCCGGATCGTCGCCGGCTTCGACCAGGCGCAGGGGAATTGGTTCCCGAAGCTACACGGCGGGGTCGATCTCGGCACGGCGCTCCCCTGGGGGAACAGCTCGGCCTGGGTCTACCTCCACGCCGGGATGGTCGGTGGGCCGCGCCTGAGCCCGCTCGCGGCCTATTATATGGGCGCGTTCCGCAACAATTACGTCGATGACCGGGCCGAGAAGCGTTACCGTGAACTGGAGAGCTTCCCGGGCTTCGAGATCAATGAGATCGAGGCGCGGCGCTTCGCGAGGGTGACGGGAGAGGTGAACCTTCCGCCGCTGCGCTTCGCCGAAGTCGGCACGGCGGCCTTTTATCTCGCTTATATCCGCCCGGCGCTGTTCGCCGGCGCGATGGCAACCCAGAGCCCGCTCGGCTCGAACCATCGCTATTACGATGTGGGGGCGCAGTTCGACCTGAGCTTCACGGTTGCGATGCGACTGCCAATGGTCCTGTCAGTTGGGGTTGCGAGCGGCTGGAAGGATGAACGCTACCAGGCCACCGAATGGCTGGTGTCGCTGAAGATCATGTGATCATGGAGTGGTTCGTCGCCACCGTCGCGCACTGGGGCCTGGCGCTCATCCCGGTCCTCGTGCTGCTCGCCGTCTTCAACTGGCTCGACGCGTTCCGGCTGATGAACTCCAAGGAAATCCTTCTGCTGCTCTTTCTCGGCGGAGTCGCAGCGATCGCCTCCTATCCACTCAGCGGCGCCTTCCTCGACACGCTTCCGATCGGCTTTTCCGATTACAGCCGGTTCGTCGCGCCCTGGATCGAGGAGGCGATCAAGGCGGTCGTCATCATCCTGCTCTTCTGGTTCAATCGCGTCGGCTACAAGCTTGACGCAGTCATTACCGGCTTTGCGATCGGCGCAGGCTTCTCGGTCGTGGAGAACATCATCTACCTCACCCGCTTTCCCGAGTACGGAGCCGGCACCTGGCTGGTGCGCGGGCTCGGCACCGCGGTGATGCACGGGGCAACGCTCGCAATCCTAGCCGCGCTCGCGCACGAGCTCGCCGAGCGCGAGAACCGCGAGTCCGCGGGCGACTTCAAGTTCAACCTGCTCTGGTTCCTTCCCGGTTTTCTGATCGCCGTCGTTTTGCACACGGCGTTCAACCAGTTCCCCGACCGACCGATGCTGGCGATGATGGGCGCCGCGCTGTTCACTCCGGTCGCGATCATGGCGATCTTCCAGTTCGGAACCGCCGAGGCCGGAAAGTGGCTCGCCGCCGAGTGCAAGGAGCACAGGGCGCAGCTCGACGCGCTTCGGTCGGGCAAGTGGCCGAAGGGACAGTCCGCGCACAGAATCGAAGCACTCTGTCAGCGGCTCGATCCAGAAATGGTCAAGCGGGTGAAACGCTATTGGGAGCTTCAGGCCTGGCTCGTCGTGCAGGCCGAGGAAACCATGTTGGAGGAAGCTTCGGGCGATGCAGTTTTCGACGTTGTCGAGGTTCGCGCGGCGTTCGACGAGATGGCGGGGCTTCGCCGGGCGATGGGCAAGAGCATCTTCGCCGCCGTGAAGGCTCTCCTCCCGTTCAGCCGCAACGATTATTGGGAAGTGTCGGAGCTCCGCCAGCGCCTGCCCGACTGAGCCCCTGCACTAGTTCGCGCGCGACTTGAGAAGATCGGACAAGGCCGCGCTGACCGCCGCCGGATGCGCGGGCTTGCGGAGCACCGGAACGTCGGCGAACCGGCCTTCGGGGTCGACCATCTCGTAACCGGTGCAAAACAGGAACGGGACCCGCTTTCTCTGAAGTGCCTGCGCAACCGGATAGACCGGCCGACCGCGCAGGTTGACATCCAGCACGGCGGCGTCGACGCCTTTCGAAAGCAGCGCCTGCGCTTCGGCCAGGGTCGCTGCCGGTCCAACTATCGACCAACCGAGCCTTGACAGTTCCGCGCTCAGCTCGAGCGCGATCAGCTCCTCGTCCTCGACGATCAGGATCCGGCGTTCGCCACCGGAGTAGGCCGCCGCCCGGGCGTCGCCCCGAATCGAGTCGGCGGCTTCGTCTTCCGCCGCGTGCATGAACAGATGGGCCGGCGCCTCGATGCCGACGCGAAGCCCGCTCGGCTTCCAGTCGAATGTCATCTTGGCATCGAGCTGGCGGCCGGTGACCTGCTTCAACAGTTTGGTCCCGAAACCTTCCTGCCTCGGCTTGCTGACCTTCGGGCCCCCTTCCTCGACCCAGCTGATCGCGAGATGCTTTGGCCCCAGCTTCCAGCTGATGGTCACATGGCCGGTTTCCCTGCCGAGCGCTCCATGCTTGACCGCGTTAGTCGCCAGCTCGTGGATCAACAGGCTCATCGATTGCACGGCCCCGGCGCTGCAGCTGAGCGCCGGACCCCGGATGGTGAGCTGCGATTCCTTCGCATAGGGGAGCAGCTCGTCGCGGATCAGCTGGTCCAGGGGGGCGCCGCGCCATTGGGACTGGGACAGCAGCGAATGCGCCCGGGCAAGCGAAGCAATCCGGCCGCGGATCGCGTCGGCGAATTGCTCAACGCTATCCGCCTTGGTCAGGCTGACGAGCGCCTGCGCGACCGCGAGCGCATTCTTGGCGCGGTGGTCAACTTCCCGGGCCAGCAGGTTTCGCGCTTCCTCGCTCGTCTTGCGTTCGGTGATGTCGCGAAGGATCACCGTCGACAGGCTTTCGCCGCCGACCGTCACCTGGGAAATCGACGCTTCGATCGGGAATTCCTCGCCCGAGGCCCTGAGCCCGCTGATCGCGCCGAGCGCACCCATGCGGCGGTCTGTGACTCCGGTGTCGCGAAAGCGGCGGATATGCTCGTCATGTCCGGCGCGGAAACGCTCGGGGATGAAGTGGGTGACCGACTTGCCGAGCGCCTCTTCGGCTGAACAACCGAACATCCTTTCCGCCGCCGGGTTGAAGAGAACAACGCGCTGCTCTTCATCGATCGTGATGATTGCGTCCATCGCCGAATTGACGATCCCCTCGAGCCGCTGCCGGCTCTCGAGGATCGCCCGGCCAACCTTGCTCCGATCGCTGATGTCGCGCGTAACCTTGACGAAGCCGGTCACGTCGCCGCGATCGTCGCGCAGCGGAAACAGGCTGACGTGGGCGGCGAAGATTGAGCCGTCCTTGCGCATCCTCGGCGCCTCTTCCTCGAAGCGGCCGGTTTCGGCGGCGATCCTTAGCTCGCGTCCGGGCGCGTTGGTGGCACGGGCCTCGGGCGTATGAAGGATATGATAGGGCTTGCCGATGATTTCGCTGGCCTTCCACCCCTTCAGGCGCTCGGCGCCTTTGTTCCAGGTCAGGATCCGGCCTTCCCTGTCGAGCTCGTAGATCGCATAATCCTGGGCCGCGTCGATCAGCCGTTGTTCGCGAAACTCGCTGGCGACCTTTGCCTCGCGGCTTTCAACCTCCCGCGCCCGCGAGCGCACCAGTAGCTCGACGAAGGCGAGGATTCCTCCACTGATGAGCAGGAACGAGACGAGGTTCGCCACATCCTCCATCCGCAAGGGACCGAAGGCGGCGCGCGGCGCGACGAAGAAATAGGTGGCGAGAAGCGCGCTTGCCGCCGTTGCCAGGATCCCCGCGTGCAGGCCGAACCAGGCGGCGGCAATGAGCACCGCGAGAGCAAAGAACAGAAACGGCGCCTGGTCGTGGAGAATCGGATCGAACGCCAGGCGCGTGAGGAACGCAACCGCGACGACACCCAGACCCCCCACAAAAACGCGCAAAGTTTCCGTCCCCCGTCTTGTCACCCAGCAGAAAACGCCGTTGCCGCCCAAAGGTTACGGCGCTGATGCCTGTGCTGCGCTGTTTCCACCAAATCGGTCACGAAGCTGCTCGAGTGAGGCGTCGTGGGTCAGGTCGAGGTGCAGCGGCGTGACGCTGACATAGCCGTCGTCGATCGCTTCCAGGTCGGTGAGGTGGCCCGGGGTCTGCACCATCGGCCCGAGCCCGAACCAATAATATTTGTACCCTCGCGGATCGGTCCGCTCGATGATCCTCAACCGGCCGTAATCGCGGATTCCCTGCCTGCAGATGCGGATGCCTTTCACGTCCTCGGGCGCAAGCGCCGGGAAGTTCACGTTGATCAGGGTGCCGGGCGGGGGCTCGAGGTCGACGAGCGGCGCGAGTACCTTTTGCGCCCAGGCCTCGGCCGCGGCAAAGGGCACGGTGTCGCCCATCCCTTCGCGCGAATAGCTCTGGCTGAGCGCGATCGAGCGAACGCCGGCGAGCGCGCCCTCCATCGCTGCCGAGACGGTCCCGGAATAGGTGACGTCCTCGGCCAAGTTGGCGCCGCGGTTGATCCCTGACAGGATGAGGTCAGGCGGCGAATCCTTCATGATATGCGCAAGCGCCATCATCACGGCGTCGGTGGGCGTGCCGGTGACGGAAAAGCGGCGCTTGTCGTGGCGGCGCACGCGGATCGGCTGGGTCAGGGTCAGCGAATGGCCGGCGCCCGACTGCTCTTCGGTGGGAGCAACCACCCAGATGTCGTCGGAGAAGGTCTGCGCAACTGTCTCCAGCAGGTCGAGCCCGCGCGCGTTGATCCCGTCGTCGTTGGTGAGGAGGATGCGCATCCCGCGTTCTCATAGCGGCCCAGCCGGACCGGGCAACCGAACGTCCAGTTCGGGCGAAATTGCGCCATATGGGCAACAGCTTGCCCTTTTCTGTGGATGATTTTTGTCAGCGCTTGTTAAGACCCGGCCCCTTAATTATAGGGCGCGGTCGGGGGATTGCCGACTTTTCCAAGGTGCTAAACCCCGGGAAAGTCTAGTTGAATCCGCCTCCGGCTGCACCGGTGGGCCCGGTCGCAGCAGCGATGGCGGGCTTGCGGGGTGCCCTCGGGCCTGGCCCGGCGGCAAGAGTGGGAGGGGTGTGATGGCGACTGCTCTAGTCGATCTTTTCAATGAAAAACCGGTACCGTTCGACCGGCTGATCGTGCCGGAATCCTATCGTCCTTCGGACGACGAGGAATTCATGTGCGACCTACACCGCGCTTATTTCCTCAAGAAGCTTCGCGAATGGAAAGAGGCAATCGTCGAGGAGTCGCGTCAGACCATGGCGCAGCTCCAGGTCGACTCGCTTCGCGAACCCGATCTCGCCGACCGGGCGTCGAGCGAGACCGACTGGGGAATCGAGCTTCGAACCCGCGACCGGCAGCGCAAGCTGATAGCCAAGATCGATTGTGCGATTCGTCGCCTTTACGAGGGTGAATACGGCTATTGCGAGGTTAGCGGCGACCCGATCTCGCTTGCCCGCCTCGAGGCCAGGCCGGTGGCGACAATGACCCTCGAGGCGCAGGAGCGCCACGAGAAAATCGAGAAAATATCGCGCGACGACTGAGCGCTGCGCCGCCGACTCGGCTTAGGGCCGGCGCGCAGCTTGCGCCGTCGCGCGTCCGCGCCGTCCGCTAATGGTGGATGTGGCCGGCGAGCTCGTCCTTGAGCCTCAGCTTTTCCTTCTTGAGTTGATGGAGAAGATCCTCGTTGGGATGCGGCCGATGCTCCTCTTCCTCGATCATCGCGTGAAGCGCTGCATGTTTGGAGGCGAGAGCTTCGGCCTGTGCCTTGTCCATCGGTGTCGTTCCTTTCATGAACATGGGTGACAGCAACGCCAATAAAACACGAATCGTTCGATTTGTCTTGATTGCGTAACAACCGTCTGCCGGATTCGGCTTGCGGCCCATCGTGCTCCGGAGCGTTGGTGGTGACCGTCCCAGGCTGGGACAGACGCCCGCCGAAGGCACTCGGCGACGCGGATTGGCGTTTCCTCGGCCAGCTGAAAGTGGCACTTTGACGCTCATGGACGACTCGACCCTAGCGCCGGAAGCCGAAGTCCGGATCACGCCGAGGCTGATCGATTCCCTTTACACGGAAGCGATGCTGCTGGCGGACGAGGCTCGCTCCTATTTCGACGACGCTGGCCGAGAGGAACGCGACGGGCTCGACCCGCTGGTGCGGGTCAGCTTCGCCTGCGAGTCGCTCAAGGTCACGACCCGGATCATGCACATCGTCGCCTGGCTGCTGACTCAGCGCGCGATCGAGAGCGGCGAAATCGCCTATCCCGACGGTCGCCGGCCCGAGCGCAGGCTTGGCCATGCGCAAGACAGCGACCCGGCGGTTGTCGAGCGGCTTCCGCAAGCCGCCCGGCGGCTCGTGATCGCCAGCTCCGACCTCTACCTGAGGGTCAAGCGGCTGGACGAGGGCGGCACGGCGGTGGACCGGCCGCTAAGCCCCGCGAGGGCGCTGATGGGCCGGCTTGAGCGCGGCCTGAGCGGACAGGCCTAGGCTAGCGGCTCGCAGAGGCGCCCAAGCGCCGAGCGATACTCGCGCTCGAGTTGAGCGACATAATCGCCCGCCGGCTGAACCCTGGTGATCGCGCCGATCCCCTGCCCCGACCCCCAGATGTCCCGCCACGCCTTGCTCTTGGCTGACCCATCCGAACCGAACTCCGTCGCAAGTGAATCAAGCCTGTCGAGCGCATCGGGGTCGAGCCCGGCCCGCTCTATCGACGAGCGAAGATAATTGCCGGGTATTCCGGTGAAGAGCGCGCTGTTGACGATATCGGCAGCGCCGCTTTCGACGATCGCCTGCCGGTAATCGTCGGAACAGCGCGCTTCCGGAGTGGCGATGAACGGGGAGCCGATATAGGCGAGGTCGGCGCCCATCGCCCTGGCGGCAAGCACCGCCGAGCCGGTGGCGATTGCCCCGGAAAGAACCAGCGGGCCGTCGAACCAGGCGCGAATTTCCTGGACCAGCGCGAATGGCGACCAGCGGCCCGCATGGCCGCCCGCCCCTGCCGCGACAGCGATCAGGCCGTCGGCGCCCTTGGCCACCGCCTTCCTCGCGAAGCGGTCGTCGATGATGTCATGGAGCGTTATCCCGCCCCAGCCGTGAACCGCCTGGTTGAGCTCCTCTCGCGCGCCGAGCGACGTGATGACGATCGGAACCTTCCACTTCTCGCACACGGCCATGTCCGCCTCGAAGCGGTCGTTCGAGCGATGGACGATCTGGTTGACGGCAAAGGGCGCGGACGGCTGGTCGGGGTTCGAACGGTCGTGCGCGGCGAGCGCCTCCGTAATCTCGTGCAGCCATTCGTCGAGTTGCGAGGCGGGCCTGGCGTTGAGAGCGGGAAAGCTGCCGACGATTCCCGCCTTGCATTGCGCAATCACCAGCTTCGGGTTCGAGATGATGAACAAAGGCGCGCCGATGACCGGCAGGCGCAGGTTCGAGAGGATCGAAGGCAGGCTCATCGATTCCCCCCCGGCCTGTCGTGTCAGGCGGCCGCGCGGGCCAGCCACGGCGCGTAGAATTCGCGTAGCATCCCGATCACCGTCGCCGGGTCGTCCTGCTGGTTCACGCGGTTGCGAAGCTCGGCAGAGCCGGGAAGCCCCTTGGTGTACCAGCCGATATGCTTGCGGGCGAGATTGACGCCCGTATGCGTGCCGTAGAGCGACAGCATCTCGTCATACTGGCGGAGCATGACCTCCAGCTGCTCGTCGAGCGAGGGGCCGGTCCAGGCGCCGCCGGCAAGCTCGGCCATGGTCTGGGCAAGCAGCCAGGGGCGGCCATAAGCCCCGCGGCCGATCATGACCCCGTCGGCGCCCGACTGTTCAAGCGCGGTTCGCGCGTCCCCGACCGAGCAGATGTCGCCGTTGACGATCACTGGTACCGACACGGCCTCTTTGACCTTGCGTACGAAGCCCCAGTCGGCCTCGCCCTTGTACATCTGGCAGCGGGTGCGGCCGTGGATGGTGATCATCCGGACGCCCAGGCCCTCGGCGATCCGCGCAAGCTCGGGGGCGTTTAGGCTCGAATGGTCCCAGCCCATGCGGGTCTTGAGCGTGACCGGCACGCTGACCGCCTTCACCGTCGCTTCGATGATCGCCGCGGCGGTCTTGAGGTCGCGCATCAACGCCGAGCCCGCCCAGCCGTTGACGACCTTCTTCACCGGGCAGCCCATGTTGATGTCAATGATCGCCGCACCGCGCTGCTCATTGAGCCGGGCGGCTTCGGCCATCACCTCGGGCTCACAGCCCGCGAGCTGCAGCGACACCGGCTGTTCGGACGGGTCCCACAGGCTCTTCTGCAGCGACTGGCGGGTTTCGCGGATCATCGCCTGGCTGGCGATCATCTCGCTGACCGTCAGGCCCGCGCCATAGCGCTTCACCGCCCGCCGGAACGGCAGGTCGGTGACTCCCGTCATCGGCGCCAGGATCACCGGCGCGTCGATGCGAACGGGGCCGATATGTATCGGCTTCAAGGAGGGGTCGTTGGTCATCGAAGGTCGCTGGCCCATACAGATGGGGGCCTTGGCGGGCAACTCAACCCGCCGTAGAGCGCCGCGGCAATGTCAGTCACCGCCCTCATCGTCGCGGCCGGCAAAGGCGAGCGCCTCGGCGGGCCGGTCCCCAAGCAGTTTCGACTGCTCGGCGGCAAACCGGTCGTGCGGCGGGCGGTCGAGTCCCTGATCTCGCACCCCGCAATCGCCCGCGTGCGGGTCGTCGTCGGGCCCGGGCAGCAGGCGCTGGCCGGCGAAGCGCTGGCCGGCCTCGACGTCGGAGAGTTGATCGAAGGCGGCGCCGAGCGGGCGGATTCCGTCCGTGCCGGCCTTGCCGAGGCAGAGGGCGACGCGATCCTCGTCCACGATTCGGCGCGGCCCTTCTGCCCGCCCGAGGTCATCGACCGGCTGCTCGCTCCGCTCGAATTCTTCGACGGGGCGGCGCCGGTGCTCGCAGTCGGCGACACGCTGGCCCGGGCGACTGACCGGATCGAGGAGAATATCGACCGCGCCGGGATGGTCCGGGTGCAGACGCCGCAGGCCTTCCGCCTGGCTGCGCTGCGCAGCGCCTACGAGAGCTGGACCGGGCCCGCGCCGACAGACGAGACGACCGTTGTCAGGGCTGCGGGGCTCAAGGTCGCGGCGGTCGCAGGCGACCCGGCGCTCGAGAAGATCACCAGTGCGTCCGACTTCACCCGTGCCGAGCAGTGGCTGGTAGCGCGGCTCGTCCCGCGGAGTGGGCTCGGCTTCGACGTCCATGCTTTCTCGGGCCAAGGGCCGATCATGATGGGCGGCGTGACGATTCCGCACGAGCGCGGCCTTGCCGGGCACAGCGACGCCGACGTCGTCCTGCATGCGATCACCGACGCGCTGCTGGGAGCGGCCGGCCTGGGCGACATCGGGCAGCATTTCCCGCCCACAGACCCGCAGTGGAAAGGCGCTTCCTCCGAAGTCTTCTTGTCGCACGCCGCCGGCCTCATACGTGGCCTGGGTGGCATCATCGACCATATCGACTGCACGGTCATTTGCGAGGAACCGAAAGTCGGCCCGCATCGCTTGGCAATCAGGGCCAGGGTCGCCGGGATCCTAGACATTCCTGAAAGCCAGGTGAGCATTAAGGCGACCACGACCGAGCGGCTGGGCTTTACCGGGCGCGGCGAAGGCATCGCCGCCCAGGCGGTCGCAAACATTCGAATGGAGCTGAGTGAATGAGCGAATCGCTTCTCCCGAAGAAGCTTGTCGACCGCGCCCGCCAAGTCATCGAGGCCAACCGCAAGCTCGAGCGCCGGGTGGCCGTCGCCGAAAGCTGCACGGGCGGTCTCGTCTGCGCGGCGCTGACGGAAATCCCCGGCTCCTCGGACGTGTTCGAAGCCGGCTACATCACGTATTCGAACGCCTCGAAAATCGGCGAGCTCGGGGTTAGCTCGGAGGTCGTTGAGACATTCGGAGCCGTCAGCGTCGCCACCGCTTGGGCGATGGCGCGAGGCGCGCTCGCAGCGTCGGGCGCCGACGTCGCGGTCGCGATCACCGGCATTGCCGGGCCGGGTGGCGGAACGCCGAGCAAGCCGGTCGGTACGGTCGTCTTCGCCCGCGCCGAGGCGGATGCCGACCCGTCGCAGATCGTCGCCGACCAGAAACTGTTCGAGGAAAAGACCCGCACAGGCGTGCGGTTTCAGGCGGCGCTTTGCGCGCTCGACCTGCTGATGCCGTAGAGCGCGGCCGCGCGCTGCTCAAATGCACCCGTCATCCGCCTGAGCGCGCGGTCGAACATTTGCCCGGCCAGGCTCTCGAACAGTCGCGACCGGAACGCGAAATCGACCGAGAAATGCACGTTCGTGCCGCCGTCGGCGGCGCGCTCGAAACGCCACTCGTTGTGCAGATACTTGAGCGGCCCTTCGATATAATCGACGCAGATCAGGCCGGGCCGCTCCTTCTTCACGCGGCTGGTGAACCGTTCCTTGAAGGCGCTGAAGCCGACGACGAGGTCGGCGACCGTTTCGGTCTCGCTCGATGAGCGGATCCGTACGGCGACCACCCAGGGCAGGAACTCGTCATAGCGTCCGATGTCGGCAACGAGGTCGAAGAGCTGCTCGGGCGTGTAGGGAAGATAGCGCGTTTCGCTGTGCCTTGGCATCAGCCGGAAGCCCGCTCCAGCTGCTCCGCCCGCGCCGCCTGCATCTTCTTGAAGTCGTCGCCGGCGTGATAGCTCGAGCGCGTCAGCGGCGAAGCGGCGACGAGCAGGAATCCCTTAGCCCTGGCGATCGCGGCATAAGCGTCGAACGCCTGCGGAGTGACGAACTCCTCGACCTTCGCATGGCGCGGGGTCGGCTGCAGATACTGGCCCATGGTCAGGAAATCGACGCCCGCGGAGCGCATGTCGTCCATCACCTGGTGGACTTCGAGCCGCTGCTCGCCGAGGCCCACCATCAGACCCGACTTGGTGAAGATGTGCGGGGCCTTGCGCTTGACGCTCTCGAGCAGCCGGAGCGAGGCATAGTAACGCGCGCCGGGGCGGATGGTCGGATAAAGGCGCGGTACCGTTTCCAGATTATGGTTGAACACGTCGGGGCCCGATTCGACGATCGCGTCGACCGCGCTTTCCGACTTGTTGCGGAAATCAGGGGTCAGGATTTCGATGGTCGTGCCCGGCGTGTTGCGGCGAAGCGCCTCGATTACCTTGACGAACTGCGAGGCGCCGCCGTCGGGCAGATCGTCTCGGTCGACCGAGGTGACGACGATATGCTCGAGGCCGAGCTCGGCCGCCGCGGCCGCAACATGCTCGGGCTCGAGCGGGTCGACGGCCCGCGGCATGCCCGTTTTGACGTTGCAGAATGCGCAGGCGCGCGTGCAGGTGTCGCCCAGGATCATCACCGTCGCGTGCTTCTTCGTCCAGCACTCGCCGATATTGGGACAGGCCGCTTCCTCGCACACCGTCGCGAGGTTGAGCTCGCGCATGAGGCGGCGGGTCTTGTGATAGCCTTCGCTGACAGGCGCCTTGACCCGGATCCAGTCCGGCTTGCGCTGCTTCGGGACGGCGGCGGGAGCGTTCATGCGCGCCAGATAGCGACGCAAGCGGCCGCTTGCCACCCCCGCGCCGTCACTCTAGCGGAGCCGCCATGCCCCGTTTCACCCGACTGATCGAAGGCTACCGCCGCTTCCGGGAGGAGCGCTGGCCGAAAGAGCGCGAACGCTGGTCCGAGCTCGCCGAGGGCCAGAGCCCAAAGGTCATGGTCATCGCCTGCTCCGACAGCCGAGTCGATCCGGCGCAGATTTTCGATACCCATCCGGGCGAGATTTTCGTCGTCCGCAACGTCGCCAATCTCGCCCCGCCCTATGAGACGACCGGGGGCTATCACGGCGTTTCCGCCGCGCTCGAGTTCGCCGTCACGCAGCTCGAGGTCGAAGAAGTGCTCGTGCTCGGCCACGGCTCGTGCGGCGGCTGCAGCGCGGCGCTGACCCGGCAGTTCGAGGGGACTCGGTCGGGCGAGGGTCGGTTCATCGCCGACTGGGTGTCGATGCTCGCACCCGCGAGAGAGAGAGTTCTCGCCCGCCACGGGGCGATTGACAGCAAGGCGGCTCTCGAGATGGAGTGGGAGGCCGTCAAGCTCAGCCTCGCGAACCTGAGGACATTCCCCTGGGTCGCCGAGCGCGAGAAAAGCGGGCGCCTGAAGCTTCACGGCGCCCATTTCTCGATCGCCGAAGGCCGGCTGTACGTGCTCGACGAGGCGGAAGGCTGCTTCCGCCCCGCCTAGCCGCTCACCCGCCTAGCAGCGAACGTTATAGTCGTAGTGCGGCTGGCCGTATTGGTCGACCCAATAGCAATAGCCGCGCGTGTCGCGATAATATTGCCGGCCATTGACCACCGCGCCGAGAACGCCGCCGAGCACCGCGCCGGCAATCGCGCCTTCGACCGTGCTCACGCCCGGGACAACCGCCCCGACCGCGGCGCCGCCGAGCGCGCCGACCGCAGCGCCCGTCGCCGCGCGGCGGGCCTGATCGTTCTGATAATAGGGATCGTTGTAACCGTAATAAGGGTTGGTCGCGCAGCCGGTCACCGCGATGCTTCCGGCAACCGCCGCCATAAGTGCAAGTTTCTTCATCGCCCTAGTCCTCCAAAAACGCACCCCCGGTGCTTCCCATGCAGGTTCAGTGCGTGAGAAGGCGTTTCGTTCCCGCATCGATCATGTACGGTTCATGTACGCGCGACGATGCGCGGCGGGCTGTGGCCATTCCGCGATGCTGCGCTAGAGGCAGTCCGGTGACAGACAGGATTCGGCCAAATGACCAACGGGACTGAGAGCAGCCGCGAATCGAACATCGCGCTGCTCATCGACGCCGACAATGCCTCTCCGGAGCATCTCGACGAGGTTCTCCTCGTGCTGGGTGAACTTGGGACGATCAATATCCGCCGCGCCTACGGCAATTGGGCCAAGGCGAGCCTCAAGGGCTGGGGCAATCTGACCGGCCTGCATTCGATCATCCCGATGCAGCAGTTCGATGTAGTCAAGGGCAAGAGCGCGACCGACATGCGCATGACGATCGACGCGATGGACCTGCTCTACCGGGGCAATGTTGACGGATTCGGGATCATGTCGTCGGACAGCGATTTCCTGCCACTTGCCCAGCGCATCCGCGAGGACGGGCTTCCAGTCTACGGTTTCGGCACGTCCAAGACCCCGCTCGGCTTCCGCCAGGCGTGCACGCGCTTCTTCGACGTCGCCGCGCTCGTCACCAGCCAGGCGGCGGAAGGTGAAGCCCGGCCGGCCCCGAAGTCCTGTCCCGTCGACGACGAGCTGCTCGAGGTCCTCGGCCACGCCTACAAGGCCTCGGAGCGCGACGAGGAGGGCTATACCGCGCTCTCCGAGCTCGGTCAGCGCGCCAAGGCGGTGTCGAGCTTCGCCACCCGCAACTATGGCTTCACACGCCTGTCCGACCTGCTGCGCTCTATCCCCAATTTCGACGTCAAGCCCGGCGCGGACGGCCGGCTGCTGGTCAAACGGCTCCGCTAGCGGAACTCCTCTTTGCCGACCCCGTTCGATTATCGGGATCGTGCAAGGCAAGGAGGACCAGATGACCGGTGATCGAGGCAACACCCGCGCCGAGATGGCGAAACGCAACGACGACAACGACTTGCTGGAAGTTGCGGCCGAAGCGTCGCCGACACCTGCCGGCCAGCAGGGCAGCGGCGGCGGCAA
>DASTDZ010000010.1:0-48168 GCA_035710105.1 Sphingomicrobium sp.
GCTCCTTGAGGATGAGGACCCTTTCGGAATGAATGCCCGCTCGCCCTCCCGGCCGCGCCCGCCGGCCGGGAGGGGCGTCGGCTCAGGTCCCCGTCACACCGAGTAATACATCTTGAACTCGATCGGATGGGGCGTGTGTTCGAAGGCGTATTGCTCCTCCCATTTCAGCTCGAGATAGGAATCGATCATGTCGTCCGAGAAGACCTCGCCCTTCTTGAGGAAGTCGCGGTCCTCATCGAGATGGCCCATCGCCTCGCGCAGGCTTCCGCACACGGTCGGCACGCCGGCCAGCTCCTCGGGCGGCAGGTCGTAGAGGTTCTTGTCCATCGGGTCGCCCGGGTGGATTCGGTTCTGGATCCCGTCGAGGCCGGCCATGAGCAGCGCCGAATAAGCGAGATATGGGTTGGCGAGCGCGTCCGGGAAGCGGAACTCGACCCGCTTGGCCTTCTCTCCGGCGCCATAGGGGATTCGGCACGAGGCGGAGCGGTTGCGGCTTGAATAAGCGAGCAGGACCGGCGCCTCGAAGCCCGGCACCAGCCGCTTGTAGCTGTTGGTCGTGGGATTGGTAAAGGCGTTCAAGGCGCGCGCGTGCTTGATCACCCCGCCGATGAAATAGAGCGCGGTCTCGCTAAGGCCCGCATAGCCGTTGCCCGCAAACAGGGGCTTGTTGCCTTTCCAGATCGACATGTGGGTGTGCATCCCCGACCCGTTGTCGGCGGCAATCGGCTTGGGCATGAAGGTTGCGGTCTTGCCGTAGGCATGGGCGACCATGTGCACGACATATTTGTAGATCTGCATGCGGTCGGCAGTCTCGACCAGGCTTCCGTAGGTCAGGCCGAGCTCATGCTGGGAGGCGGCAACCTCGTGATGGTGCTTGTCCATCGGCAGGCCCATCTCGAGCATCGTCGAGACCATCTCGCCGCGGATGTCCATCGCGCTATCGACTGGTGCGACCGGGAAATAGCCCCCCTTGGCGCGCGGCCGGTGGGCGAGGTTACCGCCCTCATAGTCACGGCCCGTGTTGGTCGGCAGCTCGATGTCGTCGATTCGGTAATAGCTCGTCGAATAGCCGTCCTCGAAGCGGACGTCGTCGAACATGAAGAATTCGGCTTCCGGGCCGACATAGACGGCATCGCCGACGCCGGTCTGCTTGAGATAGGCTTCGGCGCGGGTCGCGGTCGAGCGGGGGTCGCGGCCGTAGAGCTCGCCGGTCGACGGTTCGACGATGTTGCAGAACAGGATCAGCATCGGCGTCGCGCTGAACGGGTCGACATAGGCTGCGTCGAGGTCGGGCTTGAGGATCATGTCGGACTCGTTGATCGCCTTCCAGCCGGCGATCGAGCTCCCGTCGAACATGAAGCCGTCGGTCAGCTGGTCCTCGTCGACCACGCCCGAGGCCATCGTCAAATGCTGCCATTTCCCCTTGGGATCGGTGAAGCGCAGGTCCACCCACTCGATCTCTTCGTCCTTGATCTTCGAAAGGACCTTGCCCGCTTGCCCTGCCATCTTTTGCCGCTCCCTGGTGATGCGATTCGACCGGCTCGAAAACCGCCAAGCCCGCGGAGCCGAAGGCGGCGCGGGGGAGGTTTGCGAATCCGAAGCTTGGGAAGGCCTTGTCCTTCGGCTGCGGCGGCGAATCCAGAAGGCCGTGAACTTTTCACGCCGGATCGACGTGAAGAAGGCCGGAGCGGCGTTTGCAGCTCCGGCCTTCGACCCGGCGCAGGGGGAACGCCGGTTATTTCATCTGGCCAAGCTTCTGCTTGACGGTGTGCTGGGCAAGCGCCTGCGAGCCACTCGTCGCGTCGCAAGTGGCGTCGCCCGCCTTCTTCTGGCTGGCGAGCACATTCGCATCGACTCCGCACACGTTCGCGGCCACGCCGACGGGCACTTGGACTGTGATCGGCACGCCAAGGTTGTTGAGCGCGGCAATCTGGGTGTCATTCAGGAAGTCGTCGAGGATGGTCACGTCACCGATCCTGACGTTGACGAGCCCTTGTGAGGTATCCAGCTGGGCGAGAGCCGGGGCGCTGGCGGTCGCGGCGAGAGCCGCTGCAAATAGGATTCTACGCATACGCTTCTCCATAGTTCGAATGACCGACGGGCTGCGCGGCATTGCGCACCCCGTACATCCGTGGGGAAGCGATCAGAACGAAGGAAAAGCCTTTCCGATCATCGACTTGCGATGAGCAGGGCCGGAATCGTGACAGCGCGATTGGGAGTGGCGAGGCGGCTCCCGTCAATAGGCGCGGCGCTGCGCCGCGACGAGCATCCGCAGCAGCATCGCCACCGGCCGCGGGACCCCGACCTTGCCTTCCAACCACAGGCTGACGGCCGAGCGCGAAACTCCGATCGCATTGGCGAGGTCCGCCTGGGTCCGGTAGCCCAATGTCCGCATCGCGGTCTTGAGCTCGTCCGGAGCCATCGAAGCGAGCATTTCGTTCGGCCGGGCGTCGCCCATCGTCAAATGGCGTCCGCCCCGCGGTCGCCGGTCCGGATTCGGACCGCCTCGTCGATCGGCATGACGAAGATCTTGCCGTCGCCGATGCGGCCGGTCCGGGCGGCATGGGTGATCGCCTCGATCACGTTTTCGACCATCACGTCCTCGACCACCACCTCGACCTTCACCTTGGGCAGAAAATCGATCACATATTCGGCGCCACGATAGAGTTCGGTATGGCCTTTCTGCCGGCCGAAGCCCTTGACCTCGGTCACGGTGATCCCGGACACGCCGACCTCGTGCAGCGCGTCCTTCACATCGTCGAGCTTGAACGGCTTGATGACGGCTTCGATCTTCTTCACGCCGGGGCCCCTTTGGATGGCATCACGCTAATGCCCAATCGCCGCCGCATTTGAAAGGCAGGAGCGCGCTCAACATGGACAAGGCGATCATCCTTTCGGCGGGGCAGGGCTCGCGCCTCGGCCACCTGACCGACGACAAGCCCAAGTGCCTGATCGAGTTCGGCGGCCGCTCGCTGCTCGACCGCCAGCTCGACACGCTTGCCGCCTGCGGGGTCGGGAAAGCGGTGGTCGTGACCGGCTTCCGCGACGATCTCGTCGAGGAATCGCTCGCCAGGCGCAGCGGCGGGCCGGAAGTGCGCACCGTCTACAATCCCTTCTACAAGGTCGCCGACAATCTCGGCTCGCTCTTCATGGCGCGCGACGAGCTCGCCGGCGATTGCCTGGTGTGGAACGGCGATACGCTGGTTTCGGACCGGCTGATGGCGAAGGTCGTGGGCAACGACCGGCCGGGCGTCTGCGTCACCATCGACCGCAAGGATTCCTACGACGAGGACGACATGAAGGTCGTCGTCGCCGACGACGGGCGGCTAGAGGCCATCGGCAAGCGAATCAGCAAGGGCGTCAACGGGGAGTCGATCGGGCTGCTCGCCTTTCGCGGGGAGGGCGCCGAGCGGTTCCTCGAAGCGATCGAGCGCGATATCCGAACTCCCGAAGGCACGACCATCTGGTACCTGCGGGTCATCCACCACCTCGCTGAACGATCGGAAGTGTGGACGCTCGACATCGCCGGCGAGGAATGGGGCGAAGTCGACTTCCCCGAGGACGTCGACCGGGCCCGCGCGCTCGTCGCCGGCTGGGATGCTGCGAGGAAGGCCGCCTAGCCGCGCTTTCGGGCGATATAGGAATCCACCAGCTGCTCGAGCACGTCGAGCGGCACCGCCCCGTTTTCCAGCACCACCGAGTGGAACTCGCGGATGTCGAACCGGTCCCCGAGCGCCTGCCGCGCCCTGTCGCGCAGCTCGAGAATCTTGAGCTGGCCGATCATGTAGCTGGTCGCCTGGCCCGGATTGTTGAAGTAGCGCTCGACCTCCTTGGCGGCGTCGCGCTCGGAAAGCAGGCCATTGTCGCGGAAATATTGGATCGCCTGCTCGCGGCTCCAGCGCTTGGAATGGATGCCGGTGTCGACCACCAGCCGGATCGCCCGCCACAGCTGCGTCGAATACATGCCGAATTCCGAGATAGGGTCCTGGTAGAAGCCCATCTCCTTGCCGAGGCCTTCCGAATAGAGCCCCCAGCCTTCGCCATAGGCGCCATAGCCGCCGAACCGGCGGAACTTGGGGACGTTCGGAAGCTCCTGCGCGAGAGCGGACTGGAAATGGTGGCCAGGCGCGCCTTCGTGATAGCTGATCGCCTCGGTCTGCGGCTTCAGCACCTGATTCATGTCCGCGAGGTTCACGTAATAGATGCCAGGCCGCGATCCGTCGGGCGCGGGCCGGTTGTAGAAGGCGACCGGCGCGGTTTCCTGCCGCCATTTTTCCACTGCCCGAACCTCGAGCGGCGCCTTGGGCAGTCGGCCGAACCATTGCGGCGCGACCGCCATCACCTGCGCGATGTAGCGTCGCGCGTCGGCGAGATATTGCTCCCGGCCGGCGTCGGTGTTCGGATATTTGAACTGGGGACTGCTCGTGATGTGGCGGAAGAACTGCCGCAGCGTGCCCTTGAAGCCAACCTGAACCTTGATCCGCTCCATCTCACCATGAATCCGGGCGACCTGCTCGAGCCCGATCTGGTGGATTTGCTCTGCCGTGAGCTTGGTGGTCGTCGATTCCTCGAGCTGGCTGGCGTAGAACGCGCCCCCATCTGGCAGGCTCCACGCGCCATTGTTGCCCTTCGCCTGCGGCTCGAGCCAGTCCCATGTCTCGAGCATCGTGCGATAGCCGCGCTGGAACGGGCCGGTCAGTGCCTCGCGCGCCGCGGCGACCAGACGGTCCTTTTCCGGTTGGGCGATATCGAGCTTGCCGACCTTCGCCTTGAAGTCGGCGAACACCGGAGTGTCGGGCCCCTCCGTGAAGGGCGCCCCCGCGAGCACGCGCTTGCCGTCCTCCCGAACCGGCTTGAAATTGAACTTCGGCGGAATGATCCCCATCGCCGCCTGAGCGCGCATATTGGCCGAGACCTCGGTCATGACCCGCTCGACCTCCCGCAACCGGGAAATATAAGCTTCGGCGTCGGCAACATTGTCGATCCGGTGCTGGTTGATCAGGAAGACCGGGATCGACCCCATCGGGCTGCCGTTGGTGCTTGCCGGGAATTCGTGCCAGCGCCAGCGGGACGACTCGACGTCCCGTCCGACCTCGTCCTCGAACAGCGCGTATGTCAGCTGCCCTGCCGGGCTCAGGCGCGCCGGGTCGAACTGGGCGCGAAGCTGCTGCAGCTGCGCCTGGGCGAGGGCGAGGCTCTCGCGCCGGAACTCGTCCGTGAACGTGTTGAGCTCGCCATAGCGCTGCTTGCTTCCGAGCGCCGTCAGGAATTGCGGGCTGCGCGCGACCTGGGCATCGAACGCGGAATCGACGAACGCCATGAGCCGCGCGTCCTCGGCCGCGGGATCGACGAGCGGCGCGGGAGCGACCGCCGCAACCGGCGAAACCGGAGGCGCGGGCGGCGGAGCGGTCGTACAGGCGCCGGTTGCGAGCAGAAATGCGACGAGTGGGAGAGTGGGCTTCAACGGTTTGTCCTCGGTCGGGAAGTCGATCCGTTACTTCTAGCCGGACTGCAACCATCGTCCAGCCGTTGCGCGCGGTCGGACTCGCCATGCCCGGCGGACAGGTTATCCTGGCAGGAGGTTGGCGAGGGGTAGGGAGTGGTTACAGCCGTAATCCGAAGCAATCGCTCGCCGGCCAGGACTCGCCGCCGGTCCCGCTCGCCCTTCTTCACCCTGCTTGGCCTGCTCTTGCTGGTGCTGGCGATCGGCGGCTTCTGGCCCCAATATTTCAGCGCCGCGATCGGCGGCACGGCCGAGCCGACGACTCGGTTCTGGCTGATCCACCTGCACGCCGCGCTCTTCGTCGCCTGGCTGGTCGCCTACATCGTCCAGTCGGCGCTGGTCCTGTCCGGGCGCACCGCCATCCACTTGAAGACGGGGCCCTGGCTGGCGGGATTCGGTTTCACGATCGCGCTGGTCGGGCTGTTTGCAGCCTCGCGGCTCGCCGCCCGGTTCGGGGAGCGGATGCGCGACTTCGAGGCCGGAGCGGCCTTCGTCTTCTTCCCGCTCATCGACATGGTCTATTTCGCCGGCTTCCTGGCGGTTGCCGTTGCGTTCCGAAAAAAGCCGGAAATCCACAAGCGGGCGATGTTCGTCGCCACCTTCTCGATCGCGGTGGTGGGTTGGGGGCGGTTGGTCGCGCGCCTCGGCTACGACAGCCCGTGGGTGTGGCAGCCGCTGATCTTGGCGCCATTGCTTATCGTCATAGTCTATGACCTGGCCGTGCGCCGCAAGGTCTTTGCGGTGATGGCAGCGGGGCTTTTCGTCCACCTCGCCCGGCTCAATGCCGAAGGGTTCGTCGAGAGCGAATGGTGGCTCCCGGTCGGCCGGGCGCTGATCGCGCCTTTCCGCTAGGCCTCAATAATAGGGCGGCCGATCGAGGCCCTTCGGGCTCTTGGTGAAAATCTCGCAGCCGGTTTCGGTAATGCCGATCGAATGCTCGAACTGGGCTGACAGAGAGCGGTCTCGGGTCACTGCCGTCCAGCCGTCCTCGAGCAGCTTCACGTCGGCGCGGCCGATATTGATCATCGGCTCGATGGTGAAGAACATGCCGGGCTTTAGCTCCGGCCCGGTGCCCGGCCGTCCCGCGTGGATCACCTCGGGGCTGTCGTGGAACAGGCGGCCCAGGCCATGGCCGCAGAAGTCGCGAACGACGCTGTAGCGGTGCTTCTCGGCATGGCTCTGGATGGCGTGGGCGATGTCGCCCATGCGGTTGCCTGGCCTTGCCTGCTCGATTCCAAACATCAGGCATTCGTAGGTGACGTCGATGAGCCGCCTGGCCTTCAGAGGAACGTCGCCGACCAGGTACATGCGGCTCGTGTCGCCGTGCCAGCCGTCGACGATGGGGGTCACGTCGATGTTCACGATGTCGCCCTCCCGCAGCGCCTTGTCGCCCGGGATTCCGTGGCAGACGACATGGTTGATCGACGTGCAGCAACTCTTGGTGAAGCCGCGGTAGCCGAGCGTTGCCGGGACCGCGCCCGCATCGAGCGTCATGCGCTGCACGATCGAATCGATTTCCGCGGTCGTCACCCCGGGGACGACGTGCGGCACCAGCGCGTCGAGGATTTCCGCGGCCAGCCTCCCGGCGCGGCGCATGCCCTCGAAGGCCTGCGAGTCGTGCAGCTTGATGACGCCGTTCTTGGCCTCGACCCGGTCGTCGGGAGCGACGGTGATATATTGAGTCATGGGCCCTAAATAGGCATTCGGGGTCGCGAAGTCACCGGAGGCGCGACGTGGCCGAACAACAGAAAGTCTGGACCGCCGCGCTGGTCGTCATCGGTGACGAGATCTTGTCGGGGCGGACTGAGGACCGCAACATTGCCCAGGTCGCGCGCTGGCTGAACGAGCAGGGCATCCGCCTGGCCGAGGTCCGCGTCGTTCCCGACGAGGAAAAGGCGATCGTCATCGCCGTCAACTCGCTGCGAACGCTCTATGATTACGTCTTCACGACCGGGGGGATCGGACCGACCCACGATGACATCACCATCGATTCGATCGCCGAGGCCTTCGGGGTACCGGTCATCGTTCACCCCGAGGCGCGGCACGTGCTGGAGGACTATTACAAGGACCGACCGGGCGGATTGACCGAAGCGCGCCTGCGGATGGCGCGGGCGCCGGCCGGCGCCGAGCTGATCCCCAATCCGAGTTCCGGGGCGCCGGGGGTGCGGATGGGCAATGTCTATATCCTCGCCGGGGTGCCCAACATCGCCAAGGCAATGCTGGCTGCGCTCGATGGCAAGCTTCAGGGCGGCAAGCCGATGGTGTCGGCAACCGTCCGCGCCCATGCCGCCGAAAGCGACGTCGCCGAGCTGCTGCGCGAAGTCCAGGACGAGCATCCCGGCGTGTCGATCGGCAGCTATCCCTTTTACCGGGACGGCATGTACGGCGCGGATTTCGTAGTGCGCTCGGACGAGCAGGAACTCGTCGAAAGATGCGCGAAGGCGCTTCGCGGGCGGCTTGAAAAGGCGAAGGTCGAAGTGTCTGAGGCGGGCTGATTCAGTCGCCGAGGATGTAGCCGATCATGGCGATGATGAAGAGCACGGCAGCGAAGAGGAAAAGGCGCCGGTTTTCCATCATTTGGCTTTCCCCCTCCGGGCGCTCCAGCCGTACGCCAGTCCCCCGGACTGGCTAGGCTGGAGCGGGTAGCGGGAATCGAACCCGCGCGTTCAGCTTGGGAAGCTGACAGGCTGCCACTACATCATACCCGCTTACGGCAGCGCCGAATTAGGTGCTCGGCAAGGCAGCGTCAACGCGGCCTTCCACCCCTGGAATGCTGCTGCAGATCGCAATTGAGCTTGGAGCGCGATTGCTGCAGTCTCTCCCGCGAAACGAGCGGGGGAGGGCGGCTGAGATGAAGCGCGAGCTGGACAGCGGTTTTGCAAGGGCTCGCCCGCAGGCGCCCCGAAAGAGCCCGCGCGTCAGCACCGCCGCCATGGTCAGGCTCCGCCGCCGCGGCCATCACAATTTCACCGTCCAGGTCTTCGACCTGTCGCGCGAGGGCTGCAAGCTTGAGTTCCTCGAACGGCCCCAGCTCGACGAGACGGTCTGGGTGAAGTTCGAAGGGCTCGAACTGCTCGAGGCGACGGTCTGCTGGGTCGAAGGCCTGTGCGTGGGAGTCGAGTTCACCCGGCCGATCCACCCCGCGGTCTTCGACCTGCTGGTCGCCCGCCTGCGCTAGCCTGCCCGATAGGCGGCCAGCGCGCGGCCCAAGTCATCGATCAAGTCTTCGGGGTCCTCGAGCCCGACGTGCAGCCGCACCAGCGGTCCTTCCCATTCGGACCTCGACGCGGTTCGGACCGGGTCCGCGGGCACGGCAAGGCTTTCGAACCCGCCCCAGCTGTAGCCGATGCCGAACAGTTCGAGCCGGTCGACAAACGCGTCGCGGGCGGCCGCATCGCCGCCGTTCAGGACGAAGGAGAAGAGGCCCGACGAGCCGGCGAAGTCGCGCTTCCAAAACTCGTGGCCCGGGCAGCTTTCGAAGGCCGGGTGCAGAAGCCGCGCGACCTTGGGCTGGTCGGCGAGCCAGCGGGCGACGGCGAGGCCGCTTTCCTCATGCCGCTTGAGCCGAAGCGCGAGCGTGCGCAAACCGCGCGCCGCGAGCCAGGCGTCATCCGGGCTGACGGCGTCGCCGAGGTCGAAAGCGGTGCGCTGGACCCTGTCGAACCAGCGGTCGCCGGCCGAAATCGCGCCCAGCAGCAGGTCGGAATGCCCGCCGACATGTTTGGTCAGGGCTAGGATGGTGATGTCGACGCCGTGCTCAAGTGCCGGGAACAGGAGCGGGGTCGCCCAGGTGTTGTCGAGCAGCGTGACGATCCCGCGCTGCCGCGCTATCGTGCAAATGCCCGGCACGTCCTGCACTTCGAAGGTCAGCGAGCCCGGGCTTTCGAGGAAGATCGCGCGGGTCTTGTCGGTTGCCAGCGCGGCCAGGTCTTCGGCGCTGGCCAGCGGGTCGTAATAGCGGGTGAATATGCCGAGCCGGGTGAGAAGTTCGTCGCAGAAGCGCCGGGTCGGACCATAGACGCTGTCGACCATCAGCAATTCGTCGCCCGCGGACAGCACCGCGAGCAGCGCGGTGGTGACCGCCGCGAGGCCCGACGACGTGAGGGCGGTGCCCGCAGCGCCCGGCTCGAGCCCGGTCACGGCTTCGGCAAGCGCCCAATGAGTCGGCGTTCCGTGTAGGCCGTAATAATAAGTGCCCGGCTCGGGCTTGCGGGCGCGAAGCTCGGCGACGCTGTCGAACAGCACCGTCGAGCCGCGGTGGATCGGCGGGTTGACGATTTGCCCGCGCCATTCCTTGCGGCGGCCGCCGGTGACGAGCCTGGTGTCGCCGCGCTGCTTGTCCTTGGCCACGGCGCTCACTTATGCGCTTTGCGCACCATGGGCCAGATTGCCATCCGAGTGACGCCGCGATCAGCCAAGCCGGGGATCGGAGGCTGGCGAACCGGGGCGGATGGACGGGAAGAGCTCGAGGTGCGCGTGTCCGAGGCGCCGACCGACGGCGCCGCGAACGCCGCTGTCGTCCGGTTGTTGGCAAAGGCGCTGGGTGTGCCGAAAAGCTCGATACGGATCCTGTCTGGCGAGACGGGCCGACATAAACGGATCGAGCTGCCCATTGATGAGACAGAGGCCCGGCGGCTTGGTAAAAGAAAAGGCGGCCCGGAAGCCCGGACCGCCCTTTGATTTCCCGTCACTGCGAGCGAAGCAGAGCAATCCAGCTGGATCGCCGTGGCGCTTCGCGCCTCGCGATGACGACTAGCGCTTCGAGAATTGGAAGGAACGCCTCGCCTTGGCGCGGCCGTACTTCTTGCGCTCGACGACGCGCGGGTCGCGGGTCAGGAACCCGGCCTGCTTGATCACCGCGCGCAGCGCCGGCTCGTAGCGGGTCAGCGCCTGGCTGATCCCGTGCTTGACCGCGCCCGCTTGGCCCGACAGGCCGCCGCCCTTGACGGTGGCGACGACGTCATACTGGCCGCGCCGGTCGGCGATGTCGAACGGCTGGTTGATCACCAGGCGAAGCGAGGGGCGGGCGAAATAAACCTCCTGCTCGCGGCCGTTGACCAGGATCCGGCCCGAGCCCGGCTTCAGCCAGACGCGCGCGATGGCGTCCTTGCGGCGGCCGGTCGCATAGGCGCGGCCCTGCTTGTCGATCTGTTGCTCGCGAAGCGGAGCGGGTTCGGCAGGCGGCAGGGCAGCCTCCACGGGAGCGTCGGATTCGGGAGTCGCGGCGGCTTCGGCCGGGGCTTCCTCCCGGGTCAGCTCGGCGAGGTCGGAAAGGCTCTTCTTGTCGGCCATCTTATGCGCCCACCTTGTTCTTGCGGTTCATCGACGCGACGTCGAGGACTTCGGGGTTCTGGCCTCCGTGCGGATGCTCGGTGCCGTTGTAGAGGTGAAGGGCGCGCATCTGCTGCCGCCCGAGGGGGCCGCGCGGGATCATCCGTTCGACCGCCTTTTCGAGCACGCGCTCGGGGAAGCGGCCCTCGAGCACCTTGCCCGCGGTGATCTCCTTGAGGCCGCCGGGATAGCCCGTGTGCCGATAATATTTCTTCTGGTCGAGCTTGCGGCCGGTGAAGCGCACCTTGTCGGCGTTGATGACGACGACATGGTCGCCGCAATCGACGTGCGGGGTGTAGCTCGGCTTGTGCTTGCCGCGCAGGATGTTGGCGATGATCGTCGCGACGCGGCCGACGACCAGGCCGTCGGCGTCGATTAGATGCCATTTCTTGTCGACCTCGGCCGGCTTTGCCGACTTGGTCGTTTTCATCAGCGCCTTCATGGCGTTGATCCTTTCGTTGAAATGCGAAAGGCGACGCAGTTCCCGCGCCGCCGCTGGCCGCGCTATTTGCGGCAGCGACCAAGAAAGTCAAGCAAATGCGGGCTCTTGCTGACGGGTAAAATGATACCGGAGAGTGAAACCCTCAGCTGGGCTCAGGCGCTTCGGGCGGATCGATACGGGCGACGAGGCGGTTGCGGTCCCAGATCTCGCAGACGCAGGCGAGATTCATTTCGCGCACCTTGCGCACGGCTTCCGCATCGTCGGCGGCTTCTAGCCAGTCGGCGCTGCTGATACTTCCGGCTCCGTCGAGCCGATAATGCCTGTAACTCGGCAACGCCGTACGCCCCCCAGTGGAAACCGAGCCTATCATGACGGTTCCGCAATGGCTAGAGCAGATTTGTGTTTCGTGGCAACCGGTTAGCGCTCGCTGATGACTGTGTCCTCGACCCAGTCGGCGTAGCGGCGGAGCAGCTTTTCAATTGGCCAGACGACGACGCAGGGAACGTCGTAACTATGCAGGGCGGCGATCCGCTCGACAAGTTCGTCCGCCTTCCAGCCGTGGGTCTTGAAGACCGCGGGCACTTCCTGCGCCGTCTCGACCTTGCCCTGCCAGCGGTAGATCGACCGACAGGGGCCAAGGATGTTGACGCAGGCGGCGAGCCGTTCCTCGACGACCGTCCGGCCGATGCGCTCGGCTTCCTCGGCGCTGGCGAACACCGCATAGACGGAGACAATCGTCATCTGCGCACGCTCCCCTCGACGTGCGCGCCCCAGACTGCGGCCGCGACGACCAGCGCCCCGACGGCCTGGTGGAGCGCGGCGAGAAGCAGCGGCACGCCCTCGATCACGGTGGCGATGCCGATGAGGATCTGGGTTCCGAAGGCCGAGTGGATGGCGATGGAGGCGGCGCGGACCGGTCGCCGAACCCGCCTGGCGAGCACCACCAGCGCCGCGACCACGGCCCAGGCCCACCAGCGGTGGAGGAAATGGACGAGGAACGGGTCGTTGGCCGCTGCCCACAGGATTCCGTGAGACCAATCGACCCCCGGCGGGAAGAAGCGGCCGTCCATCAGCGGCCAGCTGTTCGACACCTGGCCAGCATTCAACCCCGCAACCCAGGCGCCGAGCAGGACCTGGAGCGCGAGGACGGCGAGGACCGCGGTCGAAAGGCCGGTCAGCCGCGCCGGGCGGTCATCGCCTGTCCGCGCCAGGCGGCGAAGGTCGAGCGCCACCCAGATCAGGGCGCCCATGATGACGAGCGCGAGCAGGAGGTGCGCCGACAGGCGCAAATGGCTGACGTCGGTGCGCTGGGCCAGGCCCGAGACCACCATGTACCAGCCGAGCGCACCCTGCAGCCCGCCGAGAACGAACAGGCCCGCGAGCTTCCAGCCATAGCGGGCGGGGATTTCGCGGCGGGCCCAGAACCACAGAAGCGGAAGCGCGAACACCAGCCCGACCAGCCGCCCGAGCAACCGGTGGACATATTCCCACCAATAGATCGACTTGAACTGCTCGAGGCCCATCCCGGCGGGGCCGTTGATTTGCCGGTATTCGGGAGTCTGCTGGTACAGCTCGAAGGCGCGCAACCAGTCGTCGTGGGTGAGCGGGGGAATTGCGCCCGTCACCGGCCGCCACTCGGTAATCGACAGCCCGCTTTCGGTCAGCCGCGTCATCCCTCCGACGACAACCATCGCGAAGACCAGCACCGCGACCAGGAACAGCAAGTTCGAGATCGCCAGGGGCCTGGGCGAGCGGATGGGGGTTCGAGTCGGTGCGGCCAGGTCCATCGCGGGCGCCTATGCCCGCGTCCCGCGAAGCCCGGCAAGAGCCGATTCGGCAGGAATGTGATGTTGTAACCTGACGCGAGCAGGTCTATATCGGCTTCGCAATGGTTGCGCTGCTTGCAAAACCCGGCCGGCTGGACCGGCTCGCGATCGGGCTTTCGGGCCTGTGCCTCGTCCATTGCCTGGCGACCGCGGTGGTGCTTGCGGCGCTGGCCACGGCCGGCGGGCTGCTGGGCGCGCCGATCGTTCACGAAATCGGGTTGGGCCTTGCGATCGCGCTGGCCGCGGTCGCGCTCGGCCGCGGCGCGCTCGAGCATGGCTTCCTGATGCCGGTCGCGGTCGGCTCGCTCGGGCTCGGCGTGATGGCCGGGGCGCTCACGCTCCCGCACGACGGCAGCGAGGCGATCTACACGATGCTCGGGATCGGCATCGTCGCCCTCGGCCACCGGCTCAACTTCATGGCGAGCGAATAGCCGCGCGCTTGCCGCTGCCCCCGGGGCGGCGTATTTCCCTGGGTTGGAATGGCACAACACGACCATCAGCTGCATCAGGGCCAGGCCCTTCGCTCGGCCGCTCGCGGACGGCTCGAATCGAAAGGCGAGCAGTGGACGGACATGCGCGCCGCGGTGTTCGACGCGCTGGCATCGTTCGAACGGCCGGCGAGCGCCTATGACATCGCCGAGGCCGTATCCAAGTCGCAGCGCCGGCGGGTCGCGGCCAACAGCGTCTACCGGATCCTCGACCTGTTCGTCGGCGCCAACCTGGCGCGGCGGGTCGAAAGCGCCAACGCCTATGTCGCCAACCAGCATCCCGACTGCCTGCACGACTGCATCTTCCTGATTTGCGACAATTGCGGGCAGGCGGTGCACATCGACGACGACGCCGTCAGCGGCGGGATCCGAGACGCCGCGCGCAATGCCGGCTTTTCGGCGAGCCGGCCGGTGATCGAGGTGCGCGGCAAGTGCGGGGATTGCGGGGAGAATTAGGCGCTTCTCTTTCGCCGGCGGGGATTAGGCGCTAGGGCGCACCCCGATGTCCGACCGTCCCGAAACGCCGCTGCTCGACGCAGTCTCGTACCCCGAAGACATTCGCAGGCTGGACAAGGACCAGCTCGCGCAGCTCGCCGACGAGTTGAGGCAGGAGACGATCTCGGCCGTCTCGGTGACCGGGGGCCATCTCGGAGCCGGGCTCGGCGTCGTCGAACTGACGGTTGCAATCCATTACGTGTTTAGCACGCCCCGCGACCGGCTGGTCTGGGACGTCGGCCACCAGGCCTATCCGCACAAGATCGTCACTGGCCGCCGCGACCGCATCCGCACCCTGCGGCAGGGCGGGGGCCTATCCGGCTTCACCAAGCGCAGCGAGAGCGAATACGACCCGTTCGGCGCGGCACACAGCTCGACCTCGATTTCGGCCGCGCTCGGCTTTGCGATTGCCAACAAGCTGAGCGGCGACCCGGGCAAGGCGATCGCGGTGATCGGCGACGGGGCGATGAGCGCCGGCATGGCCTATGAGGCGATGAACAATGCCGCCGCGGCCGGCAACCGTCTGATCGTCATCCTCAATGACAACGACATGTCGATTGCGCCGCCGGTCGGAAGCCTGCGCAACGCGCTCGCCCGGCTGGTCAGCTCCAGCAAATATCTGGCGCCGAGGCGGCTTGCGCAGAAGCTGGCGCGGGCGATGCCCGAGCCGCTGCACGTCGCCGCACGCAAGATGGAGGAATATGCGCGCGGCCTGGTGACCGGTGGCACGCTCTTTGACGAGCTCGGTTTCTATTATGTCGGCCCGGTCGACGGCCATGACGTCGAGGCGCTGGTCGAAGTGCTGGAGAACGTGCGCGACGCCGAGGAAGGGCCGATGCTGGTCCATGTCGTCACGCACAAGGGCAAGGGCTATGCGCCTGCCGAGAACGCGGCCGACAAATATCATGGTGTCGTGAAGTTCGACGTCATCTCCGGCGAGCAGGCCAAGGCCGCCGCGAGCGCTCCGAGCTACACGGGCATCTTCGCCAAGGCGATGCTGGGCGAGATGGAGCGCGACCCCAAGATCGTCGCGATCACCGCAGCGATGCCCTCGGGGACAGGGCTCGACAAGGTGGCGGAGAAGTTCCCCGACCGAACCTTTGACGTCGGCATCGCCGAGCAACATGCGGTGACCTTCGCCGGCGGGCTGGCGGCGCAGGGCTACCGGCCGTTCTGCGCGATCTATTCGACCTTCCTTCAGCGCGCTTACGACCAGGTCGTCCATGACATCGCCATCCAGAACCTGCCGGTCAGGTTCGCGATGGACCGCGCCGGACTGGTGGGTGCCGACGGGGCGACCCACGCGGGCTCGTTCGACCTCGCTTACCTGTGCACGCTTCCAAATTTCACGGTGATGGCCGCGGCCGACGAGGCCGAGCTCGTCAACATGGTCCACACCATGGCGCTCCACGACAGCGGACCGATCGCCGTCCGCTACCCGCGGGGCGAGGGCAGGGGCGTGCCGCTGCCCCAGGTCCCGGAGCGACTGGAGATCGGCAAGGGCCGGATAGTCCGCGAAGGCACCAAGGTCGCGATCCTCTCGCTCGGGACAAGGCTCGCCGAAGCGGAGAAGGCCGCCGACCAGCTCGAGGCCAGGGGGCTGTCGACGACGGTCGCCGACCTGCGCTTCGCTAAGCCGCTCGACGAGGCGCTGATCCGCAGGCTGCTGACGACGCACGAGGTCGCGGTGACGATCGAGGAGGCCTCGATCGGCGGGCTTGGCGCGCATGTCCTGACCTTCGCCAGCGACGAAGGGCTGGTCGACGCGGGCCTCAAGATCCGCACCATGCGGCTGCCCGACCGCTTCATCGACCAGGACAAGCCCGAGAAGCAATATGATGAGGCGGGCCTCAACGCCCCGCAAATCGTCGATACGGTGCTCAAGGCGCTGCGCGTCAACAGCGCCGGCGTCGAGGAGGTGCGGGCGTAGCCAAAATCCGCGCAGACCAGCTGCTGGTGAGCCGAGGGCTGGCGGAGAGCCGCAGCCGCGCCCAGGCGCTTATCATGGCCGGTGCGGTGTTCAGCGGGGAGCGGAAGCTGGCGAAGGCCGGGGAGATGCTCGCCGAGGAAGCGCCGCTCGAAGTGCGCGGGCGTGACCATCCATGGGTCTCGCGCGGGGGAATCAAGCTCGCCCACGGCCTCGACCATTTCGGATTCGACGTTAGCGGCGCAGTCGCGCTCGATGTCGGCAGCTCGACCGGCGGCTTCACCGACGTGCTGCTCGGCCGCGGCGCCGCCAAGGTTTATGCGGTCGACGTCGGCACCAACCAGCTTGCCTGGAAGCTCCGCCAAGACCCGCGCGTAATCGTTCTCGAGCAGGTCAATGCGCGCCATCTGACGGCCGCGCACATTCCAGAGCCGGTCGACGTCATCACTTGCGACGCCAGCTTCATATCCTTGGCCAAAGTGCTGGAAACGCCGTTGAACTTCGCCGGGCCCGGCGCGAAGCTCATCGCCCTTGTCAAGCCGCAGTTCGAAGCCGGGCGCGAGGAGGTCGGCAAGGGCGGGGTGGTCCGGGACCCGGCGATCCACGAGCGCGTTTGCACCGGGGCCAAAGACTGGGTTGAAAGCCGGGGCTGGCGCGTTGTTGGTGTCACGCAGAGCCCGATCACCGGGCCCGAAGGCAATGTCGAATTCCTGCTTGGAGCGATCAAGGATGGGTGAACCCGCACAGCGCGCGCCGTGGTGGAAATATGCGCTTGTCACCGTGCCTGCGATCATCGTCCTGGGCTCGGCGAGCGGCTGGCTGTCCAATTCCGGCTATGGCAACGCCTGGTTCGACGGGCTGGACAAGCCGTTCTTCATGCCGCCGGGCTGGGCCTTCGGAGTGGTGTGGCCGATCCTTTACGCGCTGCTCGGGGTGGCGGTGGCGATGATCCTCGCCGAACCGGCTTCGCCGGCGCGCAACAAGGCGCTCGTCCTGTTCGTGGCGCAGCTCGCTCTGAACTATGCCTGGTCGCCCCTGTTCTTCGCCGCACACGCGGTGAAGCTTGCGCTGATGACGATTTTCGTCATGGCCGCACTTGCCGCCATGACGGCAGGCCAATTCTGGCGAATTCGACGGGTAGCGGGCGCGTTGATGCTTCCCTATCTGGCATGGTTGTGCTTCGCGGCGGCGCTCAACGCCGCGATCGAAACGCTCAACCCGGGCGCCGACGCGCTGCTCGGCTGACAGGAGACAAGCGATATGCAGTCGGAAAATCGGCTGTTCGACGATTTCGTGAAGATGGTGAACGGCCTTGCCGGCACCATGGCCGGCGTGGGCCGTGAAGCCGAGGCGTCCGCGCGCGAAAAGATGCGCGAATGGATGGGCGGGATGGATTTCGTCTCGCGCGACGAGTTCGAAGCGGTCAAGGCAATGGCCGCCGCGGCGCGCGAGGAGAACGAGATCTTGAAGAGCCGGATCGCCGCGCTCGAGGCGAGGTCCGCCGGGCCGGCGCCCGCTGCCAAGGCCGCGCCCAAGCCGAAGCGCAAGCCTGCCTCGAGCAAAGTCGAGAGGCCGGGAGCCGGGCGCTGAGCGAGGACGACGTCACCAGCGAGCGCGACGACGGCGCTCCGATCGAGGTGCTCGAGCAATATTTCGAGGCCCGCGGGTGGGCGTGCGAGCGTTCGGGCGAGGGCGAGATCGTCGCTTCGGCGACGGGCAGCTGGGCGCAGTACGAGCTTCGCGGCGTCTGGCGCCCGGAAGACCAGGTGCTGCAGTTCCTCTCCTTCCCCGACATCAAGGTCGCCCCCGAAAAGCGCCAGGCGATCTACGAAGCCCTCGCACTGATCAACGAGCAGCTTTGGCTCGGCCATTTCGAAATGTGGTCGGGCTCGGGCCTGATCGTGTTCCGCCACTCGACCGTGCTCGACACACGCGACGGCGAGGGCCTGACCCTCGAGCAGGCGGAGACGATCGCCGAGGCGGCGCTCGAGGAATGCGAGCGATTCTACCCAGTTTTCCAGTTCGTGCTGTGGGGCGGCAAGAGCCCGGGCGAGGCAATTGCCGCGGCCCTGATCGACACGCACGGCGAAGCCTAGGAGCAAATTCGAATGCAACTCCCTTCCCCGACCTGGTTCGTCGGCTGCGGCAACATGGCCGGAGCGATGGTGGAGGGCTGGCGACTTGCCGGCCTCGACCTGTCGATGGCGACCGCGATCCGGCCGAGCGGCAAGCCCGTCGAGGGAGTGCGCACCGTCAGTTCGCTGAAGGAGGCTGGCGCGGCGCCGCGGATGATCGTGCTTGGCTTCAAGCCGCAGTCGCTCGACGAGATCGCGCCTTCACTTCAGCCCTGGCTCACTTCCAAGACGATCGTCGTCTCGATCCTTGCCGGGGTCGAGGTCGAAAGCCTCAAGCGGCGGTTCGGCAAGGCGGTGATCGTCCGCGCTGTCCCCAACCTGCCGGTCGCGGTCCGGCGCGGCGTTATCGGGCTCTACAGCGACAATGCCGACGAGGCCGTTCGCAAGCAGCTTTCCGAAATCTTCGCTGCGCTCGGCCTTGCGTTGTGGGCCGAAGGTGAGACGGCGCTTGGCGCGATCGGCGCCGTCGCCGGTGCCGGTCCAGCCTATGTCGCGCGCTTCGTCGACGCGCTCGCTGCAGCCGGAGTGAAGCAGGGGCTTCCCCAGGAGCTGGCGGCGACGATCGCACTCGAAACCGTATTCGGGACGGCCTGGCTCGCGGCTTCGACCAGGGAAGGCATGGACGAGCTCGTCAGGCGCGTCGCCAGCCCCAAGGGCACGACCGAAGCCGGGCTCGGCGTGCTCGACCGCGAAGGCGCCTTCCAGCAGCTCATCGGCGCGACGATCGACGCGGCGCGCAGGCGCGGCGCCGAGCTTGCCGCCGAAGCGCGCGGCGAGCAGGTCGCGTAGCGGTTGCCGACCGCGAAACGCTGTCCTAGGCCGTTTCGGATCAGCAACAGGGACCTAATATGTCCGAGGCGCAGCCTTATCACGATCGCGAAGGATGGATCTGGTTGGACGGCAAGCTCGTGCCGTGGCGGGACGCGAACATTCACGTCCTCACCCACGCCTTGCATTACGCCTCGTCGGTATTCGAGGGGCAGCGCGCCTACAATGGCGAGATCTTCAAGCTCGACGAGCATAGCGCCAGGCTTCGCAGGAGCGCCGCTCTCCTGGGTTTCGAGATCCCGTGGTCGGTCGAAGAAATCAGCGCTGCCTCGAAGGAGGTGCTTAAGGCCAATGGCCTGGTCGACGCCTATATGCGCCCGGTCGCCTGGCTCGGGTCCGAGCGGATGGGCGTTTCGCCCAAAGGCGCCAAGCCGCACATGGCGATCGCGGCCTGGGAATGGGGCAAATATTTCCATCCCGACAAGGCGAAGGACGGGATCCGCCTGACCATCGCTCCCTGGCGGCGGCCAGCGCCATACACGGCGCCCGTCCATTCCAAGGCCGCGGGGCTGTACATGATCGCGATGCTGTCGAAGAAGCATGCGGAGGAATCCGGCTTTGACGACGCCCTGATGTTCGACTGGCGCGGGCAGGTGGCGGAAGCCACGGGCGCCAACGTTTTTTTCGTTCGCGACGGGGCACTCTTCACGCCGACCCCGGATTGCTTCCTCGACGGGATCACCCGGCGGACGGTGATCGATCTCGCGCAAAGGCGCGGGATCGAGGTCGTCGAGCGGGCGATCTGGCCCGACGAGCTCGAGAGTTTCCAGCAGATGTTCCTGACCGGTAGCGCCGCCGAGGTGACTCCGGTGGGCTCGGTCGGTCCGTGGAGCTTCGAGGTCGGCGACCTGACCCGCCAGCTCGCCAAGGATTATGACGACCTGGTCAACGGCCGGATCGTCAACGACTGACCTCTTTCAACTCGGGCCGGCGGGTCTATATGCGCGCGGGCACTGCTGGGGCGTCGCCAAGTGGTAAGGCACCGGTTTTTGGTACCGGCATTCGCAGGTTCGAATCCTGCCGCCCCAGCCAATCCCTCCGCTTTGGTCGGAAAATTAAGCTTTGCTAGAGGCTTAGCGCTCACGGCTGCGGCATGCTGGCCGGTGGAGTGAAGTCGCGGACGAAGCCCAGGGAGGAACGGCGAAGCGTCGTCCTCCCCGCCCGAATGCGCGCAGGCGGCGGCTGGGACGATGTCTGCATACTCAACCTGTCGCAGCGCGGCCTGATGATTCATTCCTCCTCACCGGCGCAGCCGGGCAGCTACGTCGAGATCCGCCGCGGCGCGCAGGAGATCGTCGCCCGCGTCGTTTGGCGCACCAACAACCGCATGGGGCTCCTGAGCCAGCGCCGGCTGCAAGTCGCGCAAGTAATCAGCGGCAAGGAGCTTCCTTCACTGCAACGGGCCGCGGACACGCTCGGGCTCGAGCGGCGCCGGCTGTTGCGGACGGCCAACCGCAACCGCGTCCGCGCCCGCCTCGCGCAGTTCGTCGCAGTCGGCCTGCTCGGAGCGGCGCTGGCCAGCGCCGCCTATGCGGCCGTGGTGGAATCGCTCGGCCGATCGCTCTCCGAGGTGGCTTTCGCGCTTGGCGGTGGCTGAGCTGGTCCAACACGCTTGATGATGCCGCGCCCAGCGGTGCATGAACCCGGCCGATGGCTGGGCCGCTCCAGGGACTGACGGTCGTCGAAATGGCCGGCATCGGCCCGGCACCCTTTGCCGCAATGATGCTGGCCGACCATGGCGCCGAGATTGTACGGGTCGAGCGCGAAGGGCTGCTCGGCATCCCAGAGGACCCCTTGCTGCGATCGCGGCGGAGCATCGCTTTGGACCTCAAGTCTGAGAGCGCGCGCCAAGTGGTCCGCAGACTCGCGGCGCGATCCGACGGGCTGATCGAGGGCTATCGCCCCGGAGTCATGGAACGGCTCGGCTTGGGCCCGGAGCAGCTGCTCTCCGGCAATTCGAAGCTGGTTTACGGGCGGGTGACTGGCTGGGGGCAGGATGGCCCGCTTGCCGCCTCGGCAGGCCACGATATCGATTATCTCGCGCTGTCCGGGCTGCTGCACGGGATCGGCCCGAAGGAGCGGCCGGTCGTCCCGGTCAATTACCTCGCCGATTTCGCCGGCGGCGGGATGCTGCTCGCCTTTGCCATGGTCGCCGGACTACTTTCGGTCCGTAACGGCGGGGAAGGGCAGGTGATCGACTGCGCGATGAGCGACGGGGCGGCGCTGGTCGGCGCGCTCACCTACGGGATGCGCGCGGCCGGCCTGTGGAACGATGAACGGGAGTCAAACCTGCTTGACGGCGGCGCCGCCTATTACGGCGTCTATGCCTGTAGCGATGGGCGCTTCCTCGCGGTCGGGGCGCTAGAGCCGCAGTTCCGCGAGGCGCTGTTCGACGGGCTCGGCCTTGCCGCGGACGCCGGGCGCGAGGAGGTGGCCGGAGCGATCGCGACCCGAAGCCGCGACGAATGGGTCACGCATCTTGCCGGTCTCGATGCCTGCGCCGCGCCGGTGTTGACGTTGGGCGAGGCGCCCGAGCATGTGCACAGCCGCGCGCGGGGCACCTTCATCCGCCTCGGCGGAGTCGTCCAGCCGGGCCCGGCGCCACGCTGGTCCGCAACCCCGACCGATGAGCCGATGCCGCCTCGGCCACCCGGCGCGGACGGAGAAGATATTCTCGCCGATCTCGGCTATTCGGCCGCCGAAATTGCCGGGCTACGCCACGAAGGAGCGCTTCTTTGAACCCGTTGTATGAGCAGATGCGGACCAGCGTGTTCGAGCGGATGTCGGCGCTCGCCGTCAAACATGGCGCGGTGAACCTCGGCCAGGGCTTCCCCGACTTCGGATGGCCAGAGGAAATCCTCGACGCAGCGGCTGCGGCGCTCAAGCAGGGCTCCAATCAATATGCGCCCTCGCGCGGGCTGCCGCAGCTCAGGCAGGCAATCGCCGGCCATTACGGCCGGCATTTCGACCAGGCGATGGATGCCGAGCATGTCTGCGTGACTTCCGGAGCGACTGAGGCACTCGGCGCGTGCATCCTCGCGACGGTTGCGGCGGGCGACGAGGTCATCATCTTCACGCCCGCCTATGACAGCTATGCGCCGATGATCCGCCGCGCCGGCGGGATGGTGCGCGAGGTCGCGCTGAAGTCCCCGGAATGGAGGATCGAGCGGGAGGCAGTCGAAGCTTCGATCGGACCGAAGACGCGGGCGATCCTGTTCAACAATCCGCACAACCCGGCGGGACGGCTGTTCGACAGAGACGAGCTGCAGGTCATCGCCGATGCCGCGCAGGCGCGCGATCTTATCGTCATCAGCGACGAGGTGTGGGAACATATCCTCCTCGACGGACAGCGCTTCACGCCGCTCGCAACGCTTCCCGGAATGGCGGAGCGGACCTTGAAGGTTGGTTCGGCTGGCAAGATCTTCTCGCTGACCGGATGGAAGGTCGGCTGGATCGCCGCAGACCCAGCGCTCACGGGAGTAGCCGCGCGCGCCCACCAGTTCCTGACTTTCTCGACAGCCCCGAACCTGCAGTCGGCGGTCGCCTTCGGGATGGCGGAAGGGGATGCCTGGATCGAGCCGATGCGCCGGCGCTTTGCCCGCGCTCGCGACCGCATGGTCGAAGGGCTCAGAAGCGCTGGCTATGCCACGCTTCATCCGGCTTCGACCTATTTCCTGTGTGTCGACCTTGCCGCCTCGGGAATTGCGATGGACGACGAGACCTTCGCTGCGGCCGCGGTCGAGCAAGCAGGCGTTGCCGTCGTGCCACTCTCCGTATTCGCCGAAACAGACCCGCCGAGGCACCTGGTGCGCCTGTGCTTTTCCAAGCGCGACGAGACGATCGACGCGGGAGTCGAGGCGATGGCGCGCGCGCGGGAGCTGTTCGCATGAGCCCGGCAGAAGAAACGCGGGAGATTCTCCAGCGGCTCGGAGTGCGCTGTGGCGGCGCGCTCGAGAGCCGCTCGCCGATCGACGGATCCCTGATCGGCAAAGTCGCGCAAGCCGGGCCCGGCGACGTTGCCGAAGCCTGCGGGCGCGCGCACCGGGACTTCCTCGATTGGCGAACCGTGCCGGGGCCGCGCCGCGGCGAGCTCGTCCGCCTGCTCGGCGAGGAGTTGCGCGCCGCCAGGGAGCCGCTCGCCAGGCTAGTGACCATCGAATGCGGCAAGATCGTCCAGGAGAGCCTCGGCGAGGTCCAGGAGATGATCGACATCTGCGACTATGCGGTCGGCCTGTCGCGCCAGCTCTATGGTCTCACAATCGCCAGCGAGCGCCCCAACCACCGGATGATGGAGCAATGGCATCCGCTGGGGCCGGTCGGAGTCATCACCGCCTTCAACTTCCCGGTCGCCGTCTGGGCCTGGAATTCGGCGCTGGCACTGGTTTGCGGCGACCCGGTCGTTTGGAAACCGAGCGAAAAGACGCCGCTTTGCGCCGAGGCGGTGATGGCGCTCGCGAGGCGGGCGCTGGAGCGGTTCGGCGATGCGCCCGAAGGGCTGCTGCAATGCGTCCAGGGCGGCCGCGACGTCGGCGCGGCGCTTGCAGACGACCCGCGCGTTGCGCTGCTTTCCGCCACCGGTTCGACCGCGATGGGTCGCGACGTCGGGCCGCGGGTCGCGAAGCGGTTCGGCCGCACCTTGCTCGAGCTTGGCGGCAACAACGCAATGATCGTCGCGCCGAGCGCGGACCTGGATCTCGCCGAGCGGGCGATCCTGTTCGCCGCCGCGGGCACCGCCGGGCAGCGCTGCACGACGCTTCGGCGTCTGATCGTCCACGACAGCATCGCCGACGCGCTGGTGGGCCGTGTGAGGGCGCTTTTCGCACGCATCCGCGTCGGCGACCCGCGTGATCCCGACGTCCTCGTCGGGCCGCTGATCGACGAGGCGGCGTTCGAGGCGATGCGCGGCGTGCTCGGTGAGCGGATCGAGCGGGTCGATGCGGTGGCCGGCGGCTATTATGTCCGGCCGGCGCTGGTCGAGGCAGATTCGCAGGAAGGCGCGGTACTCAAGGAGACCTTCGCACCGATCCTCTACGTGCTGCGCTATTCGACGCTCGACGAGGCGATCGCGCTCAACAATTCGGTTTCGCAGGGCCTTAGCTCGTCCATCTTCACGAACGACCTCAAGGAAGCCGAGCGTTTCCTTTCCGCCTCCGGTTCGGATTGCGGGATCGCCAACGTCAATATCGGCCCGTCGGGCGCCGAGATCGGCGGCGCGTTCGGCGGCGAGAAGGAGACCGGCGGCGGGCGGGAGAGCGGCTCCGACAGCTGGCGCGCCTACATGCGGCGGCAGACCAACACGATCAATTACGGCGACGATCTCCCGCTCGCGCAGGGAATCGCTTTCGAGGTCGCGCCCTAGGCCCTGCGCTAGTCCCCGCCGACGAGCGCCGGCCAGCGCCCTTCGAAATCCGCGTGCCACTCGGCAAGCGCGTCCGGTTCCAACGGCGCGGCGACGAGAAAGCCCTGGATGACGTCGCAGCGAAGCGCGCGAAGAAGCCGCAGCTGCTCGGGCGTTTCGACGCCCTCGGCAGTGGCGCTCAGGCCCAGCCCGTGCGCCAGATCTATCATCGACTTGACGATGACGCTGCAATCATGGTCGCGCGGCAGATCCTTCACGAACAATTTGTCGATCTTGAGCTCGGTGAAGGGAAGCTGGCGTAGCTGCATCAACGAGGAATAGCCGGTCCCGAAATCGTCGATGGCGAGGCCGATGCCCTTGATCCGGAACCGGGTCAAAGTGTCCATCAGCTTGATCAGCGGCTGCGTCGCGCCCTCGGTCAGCTCCAGCACCAGCCGGTCAGTCGGCACTTCAAGCTCGCGGCAGATCCGCTCGACGAGGTCGGGAAAGTCGAGGCTTTGCAGGCTGATCGCCGAGATGTTGAAGGCGATGTTGGTGTCGAGGCCCTGCTCGCGCCACGACCGCCATTGCATGAGCGTTGTGCGTAGCCCCCATTCGGTGAGTGGGGCGATCAGGCCGTGCTTTTCCGCGAGCGGCACGAAGCGCGAGGGCTCGACCGGGCCGATCCTGGGCTCGTCCCAACGCACCAGCGCCTCAAGGCGGGTGAGCGCGCCGGTGTCGGCGCGCACCTTCGGCTGGTAGAGCATGCGCAGTTCGCCGCGCTTGAGCGCCCGCTCGAAGCCGCGCATCAGGTTGCGTTCCGGCTGCGCGCTCATCGCACCATATCGGCCTTGAGCCTCTGGAGAAGCCGTTCGAGGTCCTGGAAGCGGACGGGCTTTTCCAGGGGACCGACCATCTCAAGTCCAAGCGCTTCGCCGAGCCGGAAGGCGGAATCCAGGACTCGCCTGTCGAATCCGCTGATGATCAGCACCGGCGCCCTGTGCTCCTCGGCGGCAAGGAAGCGAAGCAGCTCGACCCCGTCCATCCCCGGCATGCCGAGATCGAGCACGACGACGTCGGGCCGGCCGGCGACAAACTGCTCGCGAAATCCTGAATCGTCGGCGGTAAGGGTGGGATTGAAGCCGCACTCCGCCGCGACCTGGGCGACGAACTCGGCAAGCGCCGGTTCGTCGTCGATCACAAGCAGCTGCGGCCGCTTCATTCCTGCCTTCCCACCTGCATCTTGGCGGCGCTTTGCTCCTAGCCGAGCCGGATTGAAACCGCTTTTTAACCGTGAGCCGTCCAAAAGGGAGACAGGCACACCAAGGAGGAGGGGGAAGCAGCGGATGTTCGCATCGCTGATCCAGCGTAAACGGGCGCAGCCATTGACTGACGATTTGACGGCGTTCGAGTCGACGACCTTCTCGTTGACGACCGCGGTGCCGCGCCCGGTGGAGCGCCGCGCCGACGATCGCCTGATCCCGCTGCTCAAGGTTGCCAAGCTGATCACATCCTCGGGCGAGTGGCTGATGCGCGTGCGCAACATCACCGCCGGGGGGTTGATGGCCGAAGTCGCCGAATGCCCGGCGGTCGGAGAGACTGTCGAGGTCGAGCTGTCGTCGCAGAAAATTCCCTCGAGCGTCATCTGGATCCGGGATGGGCTGGTCGGGATCAAGTTCGACCAGAGCGTCGACCTCGGCGAGCTTCTGGCCGGGCGCAAACCGCGTCACGGCTTCCGCCCGCGGCCGCCTCGGCTCGACGTCGACTGCAAGGCATCGGTCCGGCTCGGAAGCACCTATTATACGGTCGATGTCCACGACATCTCGCTCGGCGGGATGAAGGTCGAGCCGATCGAGGAATATTGCGTTGGCAAGCAAGTGACAGTGGTCGTCGAGAGCCTCAGGCCGATCAAGGGGGAGGTCCGCTGGTATTGCGACCGGCGCGCCGGGATCGTCTTCAACACGCCGCTCGACTTCGAAGAGCTTGCCGAATGGGTCGGCAAGAGGCTCGAGCTCGCGAGCCTCAAGGCCTCCAGCGGCCGCTCCTGACCGTCTCGCAATCCCGCGCATCCGCGCCTATCTCGTCCCCTTGAAGGAGACTGGCGATGGCTGACGAGGTCGCGGTTCTGGCGGGCGGCTGCTTCTGGTGCACCGAGGCGGTGTTCAACGACGTGATCGGCGTCAGGTCGGTCGAGAGCGGGTATACGGGCGGAAGCGTTGAAAACCCGACCTACAAGCAGGTTTGCGGCGGCGATACCGGCCACGCGGAAGCGATTCGAATCACCTTCGATCCAGACAGAATCGGCTATGGTGAACTGCTCGACATCTTCTTCGCGGTCCACGACCCGACCCAGCTCAACCGCCAGGGCAACGACGTCGGCACCCAATATCGTTCGGCCATCTTTCCGCAGGACGAAAATCAGGAAGAGGAGGCCCGCGCGGCGCTCGAAAGGGCGCAGGCGAATTGGGACGGCCGCATCGTCACCAGCATCGAGCCGAAGTCGCAATGGTGGCCGGCCGAGGACTATCATCAGCGCTACTGGGAAGGGGAAGGGCAGCGCAACCCGTATTGCCTCGCCACCATCCCGCCCAAGCTGCAGAAGCTCAGGAAGAGTTTCCAGGCGCGGGTGAGAAGCGCGAACGCCGAGGCTTAGCGCGGCGCCGCAGCTCGCTGAAGCCGGTCGTTGATCGCAGCGCCGAGGCCTGCATCGGGGACCGGCGCAACCGCGATCTTCGGGTTCGTCGACCAATCGGCCTCATGAAGCAGGTCGAACAGCCGCGCCGCGGCCTCGACCAGGTCGCCGGATGCGCTGAGATTCGAATTCCCATCCACCCTCCCGAACCCGATCAGATATTCGTCGGCCTCCGCGCCGGTTGCGTTCAGCCGTACCGGCTTGGAAGGCGCATAATGGCTGGCGAGCTGGCCCGGCGCTTCGATCTTGCGGGCCGGAGCCGGGATCGCGCCATAGACCTCGATCGGGCCGCGGCGAAGCAGGCGCAGTTCGCCATCGCTTTCGGCAACGATCGTCGATTCAATGCCGCCGGGGCAGGGTCCGTCGTCGATGATCAGCGGGATCCGGCCGCCGAGGCTTTTGAGCACATGTTCGGCGCGCGTTGGGCTGATCGCTCCGCTCGCATTGGCCGACGGCGCGGCGAGAGGCCTTGCGACCGCCTGCAGGAGCGCCCGAATGGCGCGGTGGCCGGGCACCCGCAGCGCGACCGTCGGAAGCCCGGCGGTGACCAGCGAAGCAATCGCGCTGTCCGGTCGGAGCGGGGCGACCAGCGTCAGCGGTCCCGGCCAATGCTCTAGTGCGAGTTCCAGCAAGCGTGGGCCGAGCGCCGCAATCCGGCGCGCCTCATCGAGACTGGCAACATGCACGATCAATGGGTTGAAGGAAGGTCTTCCCTTCACTTGGTAAATCCGTGTGACGGCTTGCGCGTTGGTCGCGTCGGCCGCCAGCCCGTAAACGGTCTCGGTCGGGACGGCGACCGTCTCGCCAGCGAGGATCAGCCGCGTCGCTTGCGCGATCGCGTCCTCGCTAAAGGGCTGAACAAGCGTATCCACGCGCCGGGGCGCTAGAGGATTTACCTTTCAGGTGGAAGTTAGGCCCGCTCTTTCTCGAGAAGCTGCGCCGGGTCGATCCCGAGCCGCTGCATCCGTTCGCGGATCGCCGGCCATTCCTCGGTGAGGAAGCGGCTTCGCTCCGAATCCTTGAGCCGCGCGCGAGCGCCTGGAGCGACGAACAGCCCGACACCGCGCTTGACGACCACCAGCCCTTCGTCCTGGAAGCCCTGGTAGGCCTTGGCGACGGTCAGCGGGTTGGCCTGCTCGTCGGCGGCGAGCGCCCGCACCGAGGGAAGCGGGTCGCCGTCCTTGTATCGCCCCGAGAGGATCGCGTTGGCGATTGTCTCGCGAAGGCGGACATAGACGGGTTTCTCGTGGCCGGTGCGAAGCGTCATGCTGTCATAATACAGCAGCGCGGATTTTCGTCAACTTTCAAAAGAGGTTCAAAGAGGCGGCGTCCATTTGCGGACAACCTCGCCCAAAGCCGGGCGGGGCCGCTCCTCGAGGTCTACGCCGGGCTGGCCAATGAAGACGAAGCCGGCGATGCGCTCGCCGGGCTCGCAGAAGGCACGCGAGACGCGCGGCGAATAGGCACGCCAGCCGGTCACCCAGCCGGCGACATAACCGAGCGCGTGCGCGGTGAGCAGAAGGTTCATGCCCGCCGCACCGCACGACAACTCCTGCTCCCAAACCGGGATCTTGTGGCCCTGGACCGGCGAGGAGATGAGGACCACGAGCGCGCCACCGTAATGGGCGAAAGCATCTTCCTTGGCGCGGCGGGCGGCTCCCGCGCCCGGCTCTTCTGCCGCCAATGCCTCGCCGAGAAGCGCGGCAAGCGAATCGCGCTGCTCCTCCCCGACGATCACGAAGCGCCAGGGGACAAGCTTGCCGTGGTCCGGAGTCCGGGCGGCGATTGCGAGGATCCGGTCGAGCTCTTCCGGAGTCGGGCCGGGCCCAGCAATCGTCGCCGGCTTGCCCGAACGGCGGGTCGCGAGGAGCGAGAGGGCGGAGGAGCGGTCGTTGAGCATGACCGTTCATCTAGGGAACAGGATTGATCGCAACAATCGGCTTCACATAGCGGTTTTGGCCGCTAGGTTGCGCGGCCTTGCGTCTGGCTTGGGGAGAAGCTCGGTGACCGGTTTGAAGCCTGTTGGACTGTGGAACGAGGGCGACTGGATCGTCGTCATCACGCTCGGAGTGTTCGCGCTTTTCCTTCTCGGCGGCGGCTGGATCGCCTCGCGGAAGGAGCCGGAAGCGCTGGGCCACCCCAAGGGCCTCTACATGCTGTTCTTCGCCGAGATGTGGGAGCGCTTCTCCTACTACGGCATGCGGGCGCTGCTGATCTTCTACCTGACCAAGCACTGGCTGTTCGCCGACGCCAAGGCGAACCTCGTCTATGGCGCCTACACGAGCCTCGTCTACATCACTCCGGTGCTCGGCGGCTATCTCGCCGACCGGTACCTGGGCCAGCGCCGGGCGGTACTGTTCGGCGGAATCCTGTTGATGTGCGGCCACTTCCTGATGGCTGTGGAGGGGACCGGCGGGCAGAGCGACCCGACCATCAACGTCTTCTGGGCTGCGCTCGCCTTCATCATCGTCGGCTCCGGCTTCCTGAAAGCCAACATCTCGGTGATGGTCGGCCAGCTCTACCGCTTGACCGATACCCGCCGCGACGGCGCCTACACGATCTTCTACATGGGCATTAACTTGGGCGCGGCCGTCGGCACGATCCTCGTCGGCTATCTCGGCGAGACGATCGGCTGGGCCTATGGCTTCGGTCTCGCCGGTATCGGCATGTTGGCCGGCCTGGTCGTGTTCGTGATCGGCCGCCCGGCGCTGCACGGCGCCGGCGAGGCGCCGATCCGGCTGGCGAAGAATACCGAGTGGACGCTCTACGCCGTCGGCCTGGCCGCGGTCGCGGTGATCTGGGCCCTGGTCCAGTATCAGGACGTCATCCAGACGCTGCTGATCATCTCGGGCCTCATGCTTCTGGGTTACGTGCTCTACGAAGCGTTCAAACTCGACAAGCAGCCGCGCGAGCGGATCTTCGCGATCCTCTTCCTGATCGCACTGAACCCGGTCTTCTGGGGCCTGTTCGAGCAGGCTGGCGGAAGCATCAACCTCTACACCGATCGGTTCGTCGACCGCGCCGGCGTTCCGGCCTCGCTGTTCCAGTCGATCAACCCGATCTACATCCTCGTGCTCGCCCCGATCTTCGCGGCGCTGTGGGTGATACTGGGCAAGCGCAACCTCGAGCCCTCGGCGCCCGCCAAGTTCGCGCTCGCACTGCTCCAGGTTGGCGCGGGCTTCCTCGTCTTCGTCTGGGGCGCCAATGCCTTCCCGATCGGCGACGAGGCCAAGACGGCCGTGCTGTTCGTCTTCCTGCTTTACCTGCTGCACACGACTGGCGAGCTGTGCCTGTCGCCCGTCGGCCTATCGGCGATGAACCGCCTGGCGCCACCGTTCATGGCATCACTGATCATGGGCGCCTGGTTCTACATGACTGCGGTCGGCAATTTCGTCGCCGGCAAGATCGGCGAGGCGACCGGCGGCCATGGCGGCGAAATGACCAAGGAAACCACGCTCGAGGTCTACAACACGATCGGCTGGTGGACCGTCGGCATCGGCGTCGTCGTCCTGGCGCTGTCGCCGCTGGTCAAGCGGTGGATGCACCTCGACACGCTGAGCGACGACGACCGGCTCGCCGGACGGCCCGAGCTCGCCGAGCCGCAGGCGGCGGGGATCGACACGCGCGGCGAAGAGAAAGCCGACGGCCGGCCTGGTCCGAGCCCGGCAGGGAGCTGAGAATTGATTGCAAGGATCGCGGCTGCCGCAGCCGTTGCTCTGACCGTTTCGACGCTGGCGGGATGCGCCAGCCTTTCGCCGCCGAAGAAGGCGGCCACGGTTCGGTTCAACGAGGACCCGTTTCCGTCAACCTACGTGCCCTATCCAGGAGTGCCGACGGTCATCCGCAACGCGACCGTGCTCGACGGCGAGGGCGGGCGGATCGAGGGTGGCACCGTGGTGCTTGCCGGAGGCGTGATCCAGGCAGTCGGCGGGTCCGAGCTCGCGGTGCCAGATGGCGCGCAGGTGATCGACGGGACCGGCAAGTTCGTCACTCCCGGGATCATCGACGTCCACAGCCACCTTGGCGATTATCCGTCGCCCGGCACCGAATCTCATTCGGACGGCAACGAGGCGACCGCTCCGGCGCGGCCCGAGGTGTGGGCCGAGCACAGCGTCTGGCCGCAGGATCCCGGCTTTTCGCGCGCGCTCGCCAACGGCGGGGTGACGGCGCTCCAGATCCTGCCCGGCTCTGCGAACCTGTTCGGGGGCCGGTCGGTAACGCTCAAGAACGTCCCGGCGCGGACCGTTCAGGGGATGAAGTTCCCGGGCGCGCCTTATGGGCTGAAGATGGCGTGCGGCGAAAACCCGAAGCGCGTCTATGGCTCGAAGAACCAGATGCCGCAGACCCGCATGGGCAATATCGCGATGGTCCGGCAGACCTGGATCAAGGCCCAGGCCTACAAGCGCAAATGGGACAAATATTACGCGAGCGGCGGGGAGATGCCCGAACGCGACCTGGCGATGGATACGCTCAAGGGCGTGCTCGACGGCAAGATCCTGGTCCACAACCATTGCTACCGCGCCGACGAAATGGCGCAGATGATCGATGTGTCGAAAGAGGTGGGATACCGGATCGGCACCTTCCACCACGCGGTCGAAAGCTACAAGGTCGCCGACCTGCTCGCGGCCAACGGCATTTGCTCGGCCATGTGGGCAGACTGGTACGGCTTCAAGATGGAAGCCTATGACGGGATCAAGGAGAACATCCCCTTCGTCCACAACGCAGGCGCTTGCGCGATCGTCCATTCCGACGACGCCAACGGGATCCAGCGGCTCAACCAGGAGGCGGCAAAGGCGCTCGCCGACGGAATTCGGGCAGGCGTTCCAAACCTTTCGGAGGCAATCGCCTGGACCTGGCTGTCGGCCAACCCGGCAAAGGCGCTTGGAATCTTCGACAAGACCGGCAGCCTGAAGCCGGGAAAGATGGCCGACGTCGTGCTGTGGAACGACAATCCGTTCAGCATCTATTCGCGGCCGGAGCGGGTGTGGATCGACGGCGCCCTCATGTACGACGCGAACGACCCGAAGCGGCGACCGGTCAGCGATTTCGAACTTGGTCAGCCCGGCGAGGGAGACGTGAAATGATGCGCGCCATCCTTGCCGCTCTGCTGGTTGCCGCGCCCTCGGCGGCGCCCGCCGAAACCATCGCCATCATCAATGGCACGCTCGCGACCGGCGACGGCTTCGGCCCGGTCCAGGGCGGGGTCGTGGTCATTCGCGACGGGCGGATTGTTGCGGCGGGGCAGGGGGCCCGCTTCCCCGGCGACGCGCGGATCATCGACGCCAACGGCAAATGGGTCACGCCGGGGATCGTCGCCGGCTTCTCGCGCCTCGGCTTGGCGGAGGTAGACCTCGGCGCAACCGGGGCCGACGACACGCAGGCTGAGCACGGGCCCTTCAGCGCCGCAATCGATGTCACCCCGGCGATCAATCCGCTCTACACGCCGGTCGCGGTCAATCGCGCCGACGGGGTGACTCGCGCGCTCGTCGCGCCCGTCACCGCCAAGAACATCTTCGCCGGCCAGGGGGCGGTGATCGACACCGGCGCCGACATGGACGCGGTGACCCGGCCGCGCGCCTTCCAGTTCGTCGAGCTGGGCGAGACCGGGGCGGGCGATGCCGGTGGCTCGCGCGCCTCCGCCCACATCCTGTTCCGGAACGCGCTGCGCGAGGCGGCTGAGCTGCGGCGTTTCGCAGAACCGGTCCGCTCGGGCAGGGCAGCCGAGCCTGACATTGCCGTCCGCCCGGTCGTCCGCAATCCCAACGAATCGCGGATCTACGGGCCCGACGCCAGGCGAAGCGAGGACGTGCTTCTAACCCGGTTCGACGCGGCGGCGCTCGTCCCCGTGCTGCAGGGTCGGCAGCATCTGCTGATCCATGTCGAACGCGCGAGCGACATTCTGCAGGTGCTGACGCTCAGGCGCGAATTCCCGTCGCTCAAGATCGTCATCGTCGGCGCCAGCGAGGGGTGGCTGGTCGCGGATCGGATCGCAGCTTCGGGAATCCCGGTCATCGCCTCGGCGGTCAACGATCTCCCGTCGAGCTTCGAGCAGCTCGCGGCGACCCAGTCGAACGTTGGCCGCATGGCCGCGGCCGGGGTCAAGGTCTCAATCGGGACCATCGACGACGACGAGACCCGCAACGTGTTCCGCGAGCGGCAATATGCGGGCAATCTCGTCGCCCTGGGCAAGGTGCCGGGCGCGACCGGGCTGAGCTGGGGCGAGGCGCTCGCCGCCATCACCTCGAGACCCGCGGATGCGATCGGGCTGGGCGACGAGATCGGCAGCCTGGCACCGGGGCGGCGCGGCGACGTCGTCCTGTGGTCAGGCGATCCGCTCGATCCGCGTAGCGCGGCGGAGATGGTCTTGATCGACGGCGTCGAGCAGCCGCTGACCAACCACCAGACCCGGCTTCGCGACCGCTATCGCCATCTGCCGAAGCGTGAGCTTCCCGAAGCGTATCGGCATTGACTGGGCTGGCTGGCCTCGCTCTTGCCTCGGCGGCGTTCGTCGGCTCGCATTTTCTGCTGTCTCATCCGCTCCGATCCCCCTTCGTGAAGGCCGTCGGCGAAAGGCCGTTTCAGGGCATCTACTCGCTCGTCGCGGTGGTCACATTTGCAACGATGATCTGGGCTTACGGCCGCGTCGGGAACCAGTCGCCACTCTGGAGCGCCAGCGATGCCATTTGGGTGATCGGCAGCGTGTTGATGTGGCTTGCCTCGATCCTGCTCGTTGGCTCCTTCATTCGAAACCCCGCGCTCCCGGGAGCTCGCGGTCCGGCGGGTGCACCAGCCGGCGTTTTCGCGATCACCCGTCATCCGATGATGTGGAGCTTTGCGCTGTGGGCGATTGTCCATGCGGTGGTCATCGCAACGCCCAAGGCGTTGGTCCTTGACGGCGCCATCTTGCTGCTCGCGCTGGGAGGCGCGGCGCTTCAAGACCGAAAGAAGGCAGCCCAGTTCGGCGATCGCTGGCACGAATGGACCGCGCAGACTGCTTTCGTCCCGTTCACCCGCGGGCTGGCCAACCCGGGGCCGGTGGCGTTCGCCGGCGGTACGATCCTGTTCTTCGTCGCCACTTGGGTGCATCCGATGGACGCGGGCTTCTGGCGCTGGATCGGCTAACCGCGCTAAGGTGCAATCGATGACACGCAATTTCTTCGGCACCGACGGTATCCGCGGGCTCACCAACCACGAGCCGATGACGGCGCAGACGGCGCTGCGCGTCGGCCAGGCAGCGGGCACGCACTTCCTTCGCGGCGACCATCGCCACCGGGTGGTTATCGGCAAGGACACGCGCCTGTCGGGCTACATGATGGAATCGGCGCTCGTCGCCGGCTTCACCAGCGTTGGCATGGACGTCGTCATGCTGGGGCCGATGCCGACGCCGGCGGTGGCAATGCTGACCACTTCGATGCGCGCCGACCTCGGCGTGATGATCTCTGCGTCGCACAACCCCTTCGCCGACAACGGCATCAAGCTGTTCGGGCCCGACGGATACAAGCTGAGCGATGCCACCGAGCGAGCAATCGAGAAGCGGCTGACTCAGGAGCCGAAGCTGGCAAGGCCGGAGCTGATCGGCCGCGCCAGGCGGATAGACGACGCCCGCGGCCGCTACGTCCACCACGTCAAGTCGACCTTCCCGCAGCGGCTTCGTCTCGACGGCCTCAAGGTGGTCATCGATTGCGCCAACGGCGCCGCCTATCACGTCGCCCCGGAAGCCCTGTGGGAGCTCGGCGCCGACGTCATCCCGCTCGGAGTCAGTCCCGACGGCCTCAACATCAACGACAATTGCGGCTCGACCCATCCGGCCCACCTGCGCGAAACGGTCGTTGCCAGCGGCGCCGACATCGGCCTCGCGCTCGACGGCGATGCCGACCGGATCGTCATCGTCGATGAGAAGGGCGAGCTCGTCGACGGCGATCAGATGATGGCCCTGATTGCTCTCGACCGGCAGAAGCGCGAGCAATTGCGCGGCTCGGTGGTCGCGACCGTCATGTCCAATCTCGGCCTCGAGCGGCGACTCGGCGAGGTTGGGATCGGCCTGGTCCGCACCCAGGTCGGCGACCGCTACGTGCTCGAGGAAATGCGCGCGCGCGGCTGCAACATCGGCGGCGAGCAATCGGGGCACATCATCCTGTCCGACTATTCGACGACCGGGGACGGGCTGGTCGCCGCGCTTCAGGTCCTCGCCGCGCTCGTCGAAAGTGGCAAGCCGGCAAGCCAGGTGCTCCGCCAGTTCGAGCCGGTTCCCCAGCTGCTCAAGAACGTCCGTTTCAACGGCGGCGCGCCGCTCGAGGACAAGGCGGTCAAGGCGCGGATCGCCGAGGCCGAGCGCGAGCTGGAAGGCCGCGGCCGGCTGCTGATCCGCAAGTCGGGCACCGAACCGCTGATCCGGGTGATGGCCGAGGGAGACGACCCCGAGCTCGTCAGGCGCGTGGTGGACGACATCTGCGAGGCCGTCCACACGGCCGCGTGAACCCTTTTTTCGCACTTTCGGATGCATTGCGCACCCGTGCACATGGAAAATCTCGCTCCGCGGAGCGGGTCGACGGCGCGTAAAGTGACGCCGACGGCGCGAATCCTGATCATCGCCGGCTCCGATTCCGGGGGCGGGGCGGGGATTCAGGCCGACATCAAGACGGTGACGATGCTCGGCGGGCACGCGATGACGGCGGTCACCGCTATCACCGCCCAGAACACCCTCGGAGTCGACGCCGTCCACCCAATTCCCGCCGAGATGGTGCTTGCCCAGATCGACTCGGTCGTTTCAGACATCGGAGTCGACGCGGTGAAGATCGGCATGATCGGCAGCGCCTTCACGGCGCTCCAGGTGGCCGAGCGCCTGGCCAAGCTGAAGGCAGAGCAGCCGGGACTCCCGATCGTCTTCGATCCCGTGATGGTCGCAACCAGCGGCTCGGCGCTTGCCGACGAGGCGACGATCGGTGCGTTCGGCAAGCTGATGGATGTGGCGACGATAGCCACGCCCAACCTGCCCGAGCTCAAGGCACTGACCCAGGAGGAGGACCCGGTCGCGGCCGCGCTCCATCTCGTCGGCGAGCATGGCTGCGCGGTGCTCGTCAAGGGCGGCCACGAGGAGGGGGACGCGATCGCCGACGCTCTCATCGAAACCGACAACATGACCAGTTGGCAGGGCCAAAGGATCGAGACGACGAGCACCCACGGTACCGGCTGCACGCTCGCCAGCGCGATCGCCTTGTTCCTCGCCCAGGGCTGCAGCCTCGCCGATTCGGTCGCCAGGGCGCGCGAGTTCGTGCGCATCTCCCTGCTCGAGGCGCCGGGTCTCGGCGAGGGCGCCGGGCCCGTCGGGCAGGGCGGGGTGCGGCTCGACGTGGGCAAGGGCCCGAGGCTCAACCAGGTGACGGTGACGGGGACCAATTATCGCAGGTCGGTCGAATTCTATCGCGCTCTGGGGCTCAGGCAGATCGTCGACAGCCCGGACAACGGCTATGCGCGCTTCGAGACTGCTGGCGGCGCTACCCTGTCAGTGCAGATCGACCCCGACGAAACGATTTCCTCGACCACCGCGGTCTATCTCGAATGCGACGACCTTGACGAGCGGGTCGAGTCGCTCGCGCGCAGCGGAATCCCGTTCGAGCACGGTCCGAGGAACCAGCCGTGGATGTGGCGGGAGGCGCGGCTTCGCGACCCGTCGGGCAATATCGTCTTCCTCTATCATGCGGGCGAAGCGCGCCGCTTTCCGCCGTGGCGGATCACCGACTAGCCGCCGCTTCCAATCCACAGAAAAGACAGATGGATTCCAGCTTTTGCTGGATTGGCGAAAGCGGATTGGCTTAGCCTCGCGACTCGATGGCCCGGCGTTGCTCCTTCAGGCTCGAGCTCGAATTTCCGCAGCCGCTGGCCGGAGTCGACGAGGCGGGTTGCGCGCCTCTGGCGGGGCCGGTTGTGGCCGCCGCGGTAATTCTCGACCGCGACAAATGTCCGCGCGGGATCGACGATTCGAAGAATCTGCCGCTCGAAAAACGCGAATCGCTGTACGCGCGTATCGTCAAATGCGCGGCCTGGGCGGTCGGGGTCGCCAGCGTCGAGGAAATCGACCGGATCAACATCTACTGGGCGCGGATGCTGGCGATGACCCGGGCGGTCGAGGCGCTCGGGATCGAGCCCGCCTGGGTGCTGGTGGACGGCAATGCCTGCCCGCGCTGGCAGCGGCCGTCGAAGGCGATCGTCGACGGCGACGCCAAGTGCCGCTCGATCGCGGCGGCCTCGATCATAGCCAAGGTCACGCGCGACCGGATGATGGCCGAGCTCGCCGCTGATTACCCGGGCTACGGCTGGGAGACCAACCGTGGCTATGGCACGCCCGAACATTATCGCGGCTTGAAGGCGCTCGGGCTGACTCCGCTCCATCGCCGAAGCTTCGCGCCGGTTCGGGCGATCGAGCTTGGACTCGCGCAGCCGGAGCTCGAATTGACCGAAATGCGCGAGGGCGAGTCCTTTGCGCCACAACCACCAGCGGTTGAGTCCGAGCGGCGGGACGAGACTCAACATATAGTGGTCGGCATGCCGCCGATCCGGCCCATCTAGAGGGCTGGACCACCCGCCCGGCGCCACCGTGGGTTGACCGCGAGTCCGGCCTGACTCACCTTTGCCCTCTACCAGGGGGGCCTGTTACGAAATGAACCTGCTTGCCCGAGTTGCGGAGCATCCCGTGGCGCTTCGCCGGCGTCACAGCGCGGGGGGTGGGCTTCCGCTCGACGAAATCATCCAGGGCGACTGCATCGCCGAAATGGCGCGCCTTCCCGACAAATGCGTCGACATGATCTTCGCCGACCCGCCCTACAATCTGCAGCTTGGCGGCGACCTGTTCCGCCCGGAAGGAGGCCGGGTCGATGCGGTCGACGACGATTGGGACAAGTTCGACAGCCTTGCGGCTTACGACGACTTCACCCGCGAGTGGCTGCACGAGGCGCGGCGCATCCTCAAGGACGATGGCACCATCTGGGTGATCGGCAGCTATCACAACATCTACCGGGTCGGAGCTTTGCTCCAGGACGCCGAATTCTGGATCCTCAACGACATCGTCTGGCGCAAGACCAACCCGATGCCGAACTTCCGCGGCACCCGTTTCACAAATGCCCACGAAACCTTGCTGTGGTGCGCCAAGGAGGAGAGGGCGCGTTACACCTTCAACTACCGGGCGATGAAGGCGCTGAACGACGATTTGCAGATGCGCTCGGACTGGCTGCTTCCGATCTGCGCCGGGGGCGAACGGGTCAAGGGTGCGGACGGCGCCAAGGCGCACCCGACGCAAAAACCCGAGGCCTTGCTCTACCGGATCCTGCTCGCCTGCACGAAGCCTGGCGATGTCGTGCTCGACCCATTCTTCGGCACCGGGACTACGGGCGCGGTCGCGCGGCGGCTCGGCCGGCGCTGGATCGGGATCGAGCGCGAGGCCGCCTATGTGGAGGTGGCGCGCGAACGGATCGACTCGACGCTGCCGCTCGACGAAAGCGCGATGGCGACCATGGCGGACAAAAGATCGGCGCCGCGAGTCGCCTTCGGGTTGCTGGTCGAAACCGGACATTGTCCGCCTGGAACACCGCTTACCGATTCGAAGCGCCGCTTTTCTGCGCGGGTGCGGGCCGACGGCTCGATCGAATCGGGCGCGCATTCGGGATCGATCCACCAGGTCGCCGCAAAATTGACCAGCGCGCCCTCCTGCAACGGCTGGACCTTCTGGCACGTGGAGGAGGGCGGGGCGCTGCAGCCGCTCGATAGCTTGCGCCAGCGGCATCTCTCCGCGCTATAGCGCGGCCGCATGCGTACCCTCATCCGTCCGACCGGCTTCGTCGATTCCCCATTCGGCCATGACGGCAAGGTCGCGCGGCTCGCGGGTGGCCTCAACTGGTTCGCCGCCGCCGAGCTGCTGACGATAGATGGGGACCGGCGCTTACAAAGCGAACTTGTTCCAGTTCAGGAACTTGAAGCTCGTTTTGATGACGATCTCGAAGCTCAGTGGGCGCGGATAACCGGGGAGAGGCGCGCGCTCCAGCTCGGCCAGCGGACGATCCAGCTCGACCAGCCGCAGGTCATGGGAATCGTCAATGTCACGCCCGACAGTTTTTCCGACGGCGGTCTTTATGCGGACGGCGCGGCCGCCGCCGTTGCGGGCATGCGCATGGCCGAGCAGGGCGCGGCGATTATCGACGTCGGCGGCGAATCGACCAGGCCGGGCGCCAAGCCGGTGTGGGAAGGCGACGAAATCGAGCGGGTGGCGCCGGTGATCCGCCAGATTGCTTCCGGCGGGGCGGCGGTCTCAGTCGACACGCGCAAGGCTGACGTCATGACGGCAGCGCTCACCGCCGGCGCGCGGATGGTCAACGACGTCTCGGCGCTGACCTACGACCCGCGCTCCGCAGGGGCGGTTGCTGAGGCCGGAGTCCCGGTCGTGCTGATGCACCACCAGGGCTCGCCCGAGACGATGCAGGACAATCCACGCTACGGCGACGTCGTCATCGAGGTCTACCAGTGGCTCGAGCAGCGGATTGCCGCCGCCGAAGCCGCCGGGATCGACCGCTCGGCCATCCTCGTCGACCTCGGCTTCGGCTTCGGCAAGAGCGTCGCCCACAATCTGGAGCTGATGAACAATCTCGCGCTGTTCCATTCGCTTGGCTGCCCGCTGGTCGTCGGGGCAAGCCGTAAGCGAACGATCGGCGCCCTTTCGAACGAGGCGCCGGCCGACCGGCGGCTCGGCGGAAGCCTCGCGCTCGCGCTGAAGGCGGCCGAACAGGGCGCGCAGCTCATTCGGGTGCATGACGTCTTTGAGACTGTGCAGGCGCTCAGGGTCTGGCGCGGCCTGCGCGACCAGGCGCTGACCCCGCGCCCCTAGGCGGCGGTGTCGATGCCGATGTCGCCGAGCTTGCGGTAGAGCGTCGAGCGGCCGATCCCGAGGCGCCGGGCGACTTCCGTCATGCGTCCCCGGTAATGGCCGATCGCGAGCCGGATCAGGTCGGCCTCGATCTCTTCCATCGGGCGGATATGCCCCTCGTCGTCGAACACGGTGATCGCGCCGACGCCGTTGACCGCCGCATCGGTCGATTGCTTGCTGATCCGCGGGGTGACGTCCGTGATCCGGCCGCTGAACTGCGACTGGGTCGCGATATGCGGGAAATCCTCCGCAGTCAGCGAGCTGGCGTCGCTCCGCAGCGCCGCGCGCAGGAGGACGCTGGCGAGCTGGCGGACGTTGCCCGGCCAGCCGTAGCGCATGAGAACGGTCAGCGCGTCATTGTCGATCGCGAGCACGCGGGTCAGCTTCTGCTCGGAAAATCGGGCGAGCATGTGCCGGGCAAGCGCAGGAATGTCGCTGCTCCGCTCTCTCAAGGGCGGCAGAACCACGATCGTGCTTTCCAGCCGCTCCCGAAGCATAGGGTGGAATTCGTCCGGAAGCGGCCGGCTCGACGTGGCGATCAGACGGACGTCGATCGAATGGCTGCCATTGCATCCGACGGGGCGGACCTCGCCGGTTGCGAGCGCACGGTCAAGCGCTTCCTGGGTCGGCAGCGGAAGCGCGGCGACGTCATCGAGAAGCAGGGTTCCCCCATTGGCCTGCAGCAGCTTTCCGTCCTTCGCCGAGAACGCGCCGGGGAAAGCGCCGGCCTCATGGCCGAACAGCTCGCTGTCGATGACGTTGGCTGCAACCGCCTTGCAGTCGAGTGTCACGAGGGGCGCGCGCGAGCGCAGGCTCGCCGCATGGATTGCCCGCGCGAAGGTCTCCTTGCCAGTGCCCGGTTCGCCGACGATGAGAATTGGAAGCCGGTTGCGCGCGGCCTTGGCCGCGACCGCCAGCGAAGAGCGGAATTCGGGGGTGGCGCCGACCAGCTGTTCGAGCGGAAGTGCCGGCGCCAGCTTCTCGGCAAGCGGCATCAGCTCGCCGGTCGGGCGACGGCGGTCGGCGGCCGCTGCCAGAGCCTCGAGCAGCCGCTCCGGAGCGACCGGCCGGGCGAGGAAGTCGGTTGCGCCGGCGCGGAGCGCTTCGGCGCCCTTAGGGAGCGCATCGCCCTCGGTGAGAACGAGGACCGGAAGGCCCGCGTGGCAGGCGCGCAGTCCGTCGATCATCTCGCCGACAGGCCCGGCGCCCCAGTTTCCGAGAAGCGCCACCTTCACTTCGGGGCCGTAGGGGCCCTGGAGAATCGCGGCGGCGGTCTCCAGCCCGTCGGCGCCGACCACGGTCCAGCCAGCGCGCGAGGCAATGGCCGAGATCCGCCGCCTTTCGGCGGCGTCGGCATCGATCAGCAGCAATGAACGGATCGCCTGGCTGGGCATTGGTCCACCTCCCCGGCCTATCTGTACCGGTGACCGGTAAAAGCCGCCTTAAAGGCCGCTTTGGTACTTGGGGCGACGGAAAGGGCTTGTTATGCACGCCTGCCCATCCACCATAGGAAAGCGGAAATGGCGGAAGAAGAAGAACCGATCCTGGCGCATCCGGGATCGCCCGAGATGACCCACCACGTCCACGATTACGAACGGTTCACGAAGCTTTTGAAGTGGGGCGCGATCGCGTCGCTGATCACGGCCTTCGTCGTCATCCTGATCATTGCCTGAAACCTGGCCGCCGGTGAAGATCGCGGTCCTCAAGGAAATGGCCCCGGGCGAGACCCGCTGCGCCGCAATTCCGGAAACGGTCAAGAAATTCAGCGGGCTGGGAGCCAGCGTCGAGGTAGAAAAGGGGGCCGGTTTTGCCGCCTCGGTCCCGGACAGCGAGTTCGTGGACGCCGGAGCGAAGGTCGCGAGCCGCAAGCAGGCGCTGGCCGGAGCGGACATCATACTGTGCGTCAACGGGCCAGATCCGGATACCTTGGAGGGCGCCTCCAAGGGCGCGATTCTCGTCGGGGCTCTCGATCCCCTGCGCCGGAAAGCAGCGATCGAAGCCTATGCGAAAGCAGGCCTGCAGGCGCTGGCGATGGAATGGATGCCGCGAATCACCCGCGCCCAGTCGATGGACATCCTTTCCTCGCAATCGAACCTCGCAGGATACAAGGCGGTTATCGAGGCCGCTTCCACCTACGGCCGTGCGCTGCCGATGATGATGACCGCCGCCGGGACGATCAGCCCTGCCAGGGTGTTCGTCATGGGCGTCGGAGTTGCCGGGCTGCAGGCGATCGCGACCGCCAAACGTCTCGGCGCGCAGGTCAGCGCCACCGACGTGCGTTCGGCAACCAGGGAACAGATCCTGTCGCTCGGGGCCAAGCCGATCTTCGTCGAGAATGTCGCCGGCATCGAAGGCGAGGGGAAGGGCGGCTATGCGACGGAAATGTCGGACGAATATCGCAAGGCGCAGGCCGAGCTCGTGTCCGCGCACATCGCTAAGCAGGACATCGTCATCACCACCGCACTGATCCCCGGCAAGCCGGCGCCGCGGCTGATTTCCGCAGCGCAGCTGGCGAGCATGCGGCCGGGCAGCGTCGTCGTCGATCTGGCGGCCGACGCGGGCGGCAATGTCGAGGGCACGGTCCCTGGCGAGACGGTCAAGAAGTATGGCGTGACGATCATCGGTGCGACCAATCTCGCGCGCAGCCTCGCCGCCGATTCCTCGGCGCTGTTTGCTCGCAACTTATTCAATTTTCTCAGCGCATTCTGGGACAAGGACAAGAACTCGCCTGAGCTTCCGGACGACGACGAAATCGTTCAGGCGACCCGGCTGACAAAGGGCGGGAAGGTGGTCAGCGAGCGGCTGGCGGAGTCCTGATCACGGCCAGCGCGACAGACATCATCGTCATCGGCGGCGGGGTCGCCGGACTGTCCGTGGCGGCCGCGCTCAGCGAACAGGCCTCGGTCTCGGTCCTCGAGGGCGAGGAATCGATCGGATTCCACTCGTCGGGACGAAGCGCGACCATGCTCCACTACGCGCTCGGCAACCCGCTGGTCCGCGCGCTGACCCTCGCGAGCAGGCCGTTCTTCGACCAGCCGCCCGGCGATTTCACCGAGGTTCCTCTTGGCCGCAGGATGCCGGTCCTCGTCCATGCGCGCGCCGACGAGCTGGCGGCGCTCGATGAGCTCGACGTCGCGATCGCGCCGTTTGCCACTCTCGAGCGCGCGGGCGAGAAAGAGATGGCCGAGCTGTGCCCCGCTCTGAAGCTCGGCGAGGGCGGGGCGGTCGCCGGAATAATCGACCGCAACGGCATCAGGCTCGACCCGCACGCGCTTCTCCAGGGCTACGCGCGCAAGCTCCGTCTCGGCGGCGGGAGCCTGCTATTGGGGGCGCGCGCCGCAAGGATCGATCGAAGAAACGAGGTCTGGGCGGTCGAGACCGAGCGCGGAGAGCATTTCTCGGCGCCCGTCCTGGTCAACGCCGCCGGCGCCTGGGCAGACCGGGTCGCGGCCCTTGCCGGCGTCGCGCCACTCGGCTTCGAGCCCAAGCGCCGCACGATCATCACTTTCGATGGGCCCGAAGGAGTCGATACGAGCGGCTGGCCTTTCGCCAAGACCCTCGGCGACGAACTCTACTTCGCGCCCGAATCCGGCCGCCTGTTCGCTTCGCCGATGGACGAAGTTCCGACCGACCCGTGCGACGCCCAGCCCGACGACTATGAGGTCGCGCTTGCCGCCTATCGGGTCGAGGAGAGGACGACCCTGAAGGTTCGGCGGATCGTCCACAAATGGGCGGGCTTGCGCACCTTCGCACCCGACCGGATGCCGGTGGCGGGTTTCGACGCCGATTGTGAAGGCTTCTTCTGGCTCGCCGGGCAGGGCGGCTTCGGGCTTCAGACCTCGCCGATGATGGCCGAGGCGGCGGCTTCGCTGATCCTGGGCTCGCCCTGGCCGCTCGGCGACGTGACCGCCGAGCAATTAAGCCCGCTCCGCTTCTCCAGGCAGATGGCATAGGTCGACCCAGCGCTCTCCGACCAGAGCGAACAGCCGGTCGGTAGCCACTTCCACCGAGCTGTTGAGAGAGCCGCCGGCGGGATAGACGATCGCGAAGGCCTTCAGCGATTCGTCGAGATAGATGGGAAGGGGAGTCTTCACCCCGAACGGGCAGACGCCGCCGACGGGATGGCCGGTGAGCTCGAGGGTCTCGTCGGGACCGAGCATCCGCGGGCGGGCGCCGAACGCGTCCTTGCACTTGCGGTTGTCGAGGCGCGCGTCGCCACGAGTCACCAGCAGGAAGACATGTTCGCCGGCGCGAACCGCAAGAGTCTTGGCGATCCGCCCCGGCTCAACGCCGAGCGCCTTGGCGGCTGTGTCCACGGTCGCGGTCGAATCCGCCACCTCGATCAGCGGCAAGTCGGGTGCGTGCTCGGCCAGCCAGGCCCGGACTGATTGCGCGCTCATTCGCCGATCAGGTGCAGAACGATACGCCGCGCCGGCGGGTCGCGGCGATGCTCGAACAGGAAGATGCCCTGCCAGGTGCCGAGCGCAAGCCGTGCATCGAGAACCGGCACGGTAAGCTGCGTCTGGGTCAGCGCGCTGCGGATGTGGGCAGGCATGTCGTCCGGCCCTTCGTCATTATGTTCGTAGAGCGACGGGTTTTCCGGCGCGATCCGCTCGAAGTAGCGCTGCAGGTCCCGCCGGGCAGCCGCCGCCGCATTCTCCTGAATGAGGAGCGAAGCCGAGGTGTGGGTGCAGAACAGGGTCAACAGACCTTCGCCGATTCGCTGCGATTCGAGCCACCCCGCAATGTCGCCGGTGATTTCGTGTAGGCCGGGGCGGTCCGCCCGGACTTGAATCGCTCCGCTCGCTTGATTGAGCATGTCTGCCGTCAAAGCATGGAAATGCGCGCGCGTTCAACAGGCACGCGAAAAGCGCCCGCAAAAGCAGGCGCTTACGCTTTACCAAAACTGATTGTGCGGTGGCTTAGCCGGCGGAACCGGCGTTTGCGGTGCCACCACCGAGAAGCCAGGTCCAGAAGCTCCAACGGGTCGGAGTGGTCTTCTTCATCGGGTACCCCTTTTCGTCAAACTGCGATTCGGCAGCTGTGGGGATATTAACCCTAATGAACATGGTTAGCAAATCATTGACCATGTCGCGGCAGACGCGCAGGCGCGGGCGCCGGCTACGGGCCAGGCACAAACTCAAGGAAGTTTGTGGTCAGGCGACTTTCGAATGTCGCTCGGCGAGTAGACGCCGGCGTAGACTGTCGAGGCTCATTGGCCGCCCGGTAATGAACCCCTGAGCGACGTCGCATTCCATCTCGGCGAGCAATTCGAGCGCCTCTCGCGACTCGACTCCCTCTGCTACCACGCGACGGCCGAGCGAATGGGCAAGCGCGATGGTCGAGCCGACCATCAGCCGCTCGCTTCGGTTCTCGACCATGCCCTTGACGAAGCTCTGGTCGATCTTGATTTCGCCGGCGGGAATTTTCTTCAGATATTCGAGCGTCGAAAGCCCGGTTCCGTAATCGTCGATCGAAATGTTGATCCCCAGCTCTCGCAATTGGGCAAGCATATCGAGCGCTTCTCCGCTCCCGGCGAGCGCGGCGGTCTCGGTCAACTCGAGCGTGAGGTGCTCCGGGTCGAGACCATGCCGTTCGAGCAGGATGGCGATCCTGCCGACCAGCTTCCGGTCCGCGAGCAGCCGGCCGGAAAGGTTGACCGACATGTCGAAGCCCTTGCCGGTGCGGTTCATGACGGCGGCCGCGGCAATGGCTTCGTCCAGCACGAAGGCCGTGAGCTTGCCGATCCGGTCATGCTGCTCGGCCGCTCCGACGAACTCGGCAGCTGCGATCGGCCCTTTTTCTGGATGGGTCCAGCGGGCAAGGGCTTCCGCGCCGATGATCCGTCGAGTCTTGAGGTCAACTTTTGGTTGATAGGCGATCCAAACCTCGCCCCGGTCGATCGCGTCATCGAGCTGGCTCAGCATTGACAGACGCCACGACGCGGTTTGCAGCGAGTCGGGGTCGTAATATTTCCATTTCAGCCCGTCGTGCGCGGCTTCCTCGGCCGCGACGAGCGCGCTTCCGAGCCGGTTGGCGAGCGAGCGGCTGCTGCCGATGTCGACACCAAAGCTGATCGACAGATCGATGGGCATGCCGGCGACCCGGATCGGGGCCCGGAACAAGGCATAAAGCGCGTCGAGATGCTGTCCGAAGGGCTTTGCGGGATCGTCGAACCAGGCGAAGATTCCCCCGTCGCCGTGATAGTGGACCCGCCCCGGCGCCCCGACCGCCAGCCGCGTGACGATCTGTTCGACCAGCTTGCTTTCGCTGTTGGCAGGAAGAGCTGCGACAATCTCGGAATAATTCAATACGCGGGCGACGATCAGCGCCTTGTCACGTGCGCCGCGATGAGCCTTGAGGGCGGTCAGGTTGGGAAGGCCTGAAACAGGGTCGACCAGCCCACGTTTCTGGAAGCGGCGCCGGAGGAGAACGACGGCGGTCACAACGAGGACGAGAAGCGCAGGCGTGACGTCGAGGTAGATCAGCCTGCTTTCCGGCAAAACCGGACCGACGAGGACCGCGACGACTGCGACGCCGACCGCGATCAGCGTTCTCCGGTCGCCGCGGCGGCTGATCAACACACCGCAAAACGCCAGGCTCGCCAGGAACAGCGGCAGCCAGCCCAGTTCGACAGGCTTTCCGGCGCGGAGCGTTTCGGCGGCGATGACGTGGACGTACACCCCGCCCATCTGCCCGACGCCCGGAATGAAGAAGATGTCGCTGAGAACGTCGCTTGTCGTACCGATGACCACGTCCTTGCCGCGGATCTGCCTGGGATCGAGCTCGCCGCTCAGGACCACCGAGGCTGACACGGACGGGATAGACCGGGGATCGATCGAATAGTCCGGGCGAAACATTGCGCCTGGCGGGCCGGTCCGTCCCGAAAGCATCGACGCAAAGGACGGGATCGTCTTCGATCCGCTCCGGACCGCGTAGGGCACCTGCCATACGGCGTTTTGATAATTATAGCTGACGCCTATTGCGCCGAGCCCTGCATGTTCGGTGAAGGCCGGCAGCGGGGGCGCGTCCGGGCCGATGGCGAGGTGCGGCGCCGCCGCGACGGGGGCTGCAAGCGTAACTTTCCCCGAACGCCTGAGAGCGTCGACAAAAAGCCTGTCATCCACCGGGTTGCTGGCGCCATAGAAGCGGACGTCGAAGAATATGCGCTTCGCGCCGGCGTCGGTGAGCGCATCGGCGAGCTGTGCGTGAACACGACGAGGCCAGGGCCACCGGCCCGCCTTCCGGAGCGATTCATTGTCGATCTTGACGATGACGATGTCGCCGCTCGCCTTATGCCAGTGCAGGCTGTTGCGGCCGGAGCGGAGGACGTCCTCGAGAATCTCCCCGAGGCCGAGCACGCCGAACAACAGCCCGGCGATGGCAATCCATAGCAGGGTGCGCCAGGGCCTGGCGGCGAGACGCTCGTGATCACGCGCATGCACCGTGTGCACATGCGCCCGAAAGGTTAGGATTTCGGAAACTCATTTGCAGTTTACGGCAGGAAATCGGATCGGCCTCTCGACAGCCTCGAATCCACCCGCCAGAACTGCCGCCCAAGCTTCGGAGGGGCGATGGACTTCATCTCGATCCTGTCGATTTTCGTACTGGCCTGCTTCGTCGGCTATTACGTTGTCTGGTCGGTGACTCCGGCGCTGCACACCCCACTGATGAGCGTCACCAACGCCATTTCGTCGGTGATCGTCGTCGGCGCGCTGATCGCTGCGGCGGCGGCAGGTAGCCCCGGCTCGAAATGGCTAGGCCTGATCGCCGTCGCTCTGGCGTCGGTGAACATCTTCGGCGGCTTCGCCGTCACCCAGCGCATGCTTTCGATGTACAAGAAGCGGGAGCGCCAGGCCGACCGGGGCAACCATGCCTGAGGCCGCGGCGCACTCGCCGCCCGCCTGGGTCCTGATCGCTTATCTCGTCGCCGGGGTCTGTTTCATCCTCGCCTTGCGCGGCCTGTCCAGCCCCGAGAGCAGCCGACGCGGCAACCTCACCGGAATGGCGGGGATGGGAATCGCGGTGGCGACGACGCTCGCGATCCACGACATCGCCTCGCTCGGCGAGATCGTCGGCGCGATGCTGATCGGCGGCGGGATCGGCCTTGTCACCGCCCGCAAGATCCAGATGACGGCGATGCCGCAGCTGGTCGCGGCCTTCCACAGCCTCGTCGGCATGGCGGCGGTGCTGGTCGGCGCTGCGGCATTCCTCAATCCCGACGCCTACGGAATCCTGGGCCCCGAGGGTATC
>DASTDZ010000011.1:0-2939 GCA_035710105.1 Sphingomicrobium sp.
CGACGAGAGCGACAAGGGCAGCGCCAAGGCAATGTCGGCGGCCTACAAGGCGGCGATGCTGCAGGCCTTCTGCATCCCCGTGCCGCAGGAGGATGCCGATGCCCGCTCGCCGGCGTTGGGCAGGCCAGAATCGAGCCAGACCACGAACCGGTCAACCACGAATGCCACTGCCAACCGCCCTGTGCCGGGCGCGGCTGCACTTCCCGAGCCGGTGGAGGGCTGGGAGGCGTGGGCCAGCGAGGTAATCGCGATTGCGGAGAGCTGCGAGACGGCCGAGGCGATCGAGCGGCTGACCGCCTCGCGCCGGCAGCTGTTTGCAGCGCTGCAGCGCGCCCGTCCCGACCTCTATGCGAAAACCGGCGAAGCCATCGCTGCACGGCTCGCCAAGATCCAGCAGCCTGCAGCGCAGCCGCCCGCTCCGGAAGCCGGATCCACGCCAAGGACCGCCAAGCGCAAGCCCCGCAAGGAGACAGCCGATGCCCCGGCTGAGCCTGCCCAAGCGGCTTGAGCCGGACAGGCGCCGGTCTAATGGGCGGGAGTGCCCGGCCCACTGCGCCTGGGTGCGGCGTCACCATTGCTGCGTGCCCGGCTGCACCAGCCGCGCCATCGAATGCGCTCATGTCCGCACCGGCACCGACGGTGGCCTGGCCCTCAAGCCCTCCGACCGCTGGGCAATCAGCCTGTGCCGTACCCACCACCAGGAGCAGCATTGCATCGGCGAGCAAGCCTTCGAGCGGCGCTACGGCATCAACCTCTACCAGCTCGCACTCGAATTTGCTCGAAGGTCGCCGCACAGAGCGAGGATGCTCTGAGACGGCTAGTTTAAATTGCCGCCCGTGAACGATCTAAGAGCAGACACGAGGCTAAAGCCAATTCTTAAAAGTCATCGACAAAGATAGGTGCACTTAGGCCGTTTAACGACCGTGCCTTTGAGGCTAGTCCTTCTCTCGACATATGGACATCTACCTCCCGATCGCCGGCCAGTCGGTCAACGCGCTACTGATCGTCGCGCTCGGGGCGCTGGTCGGGGTGCTCTCGGGCATGTTCGGGGTCGGCGGGGGTTTTCTGACCACGCCGCTGCTGATGTTCTACGGAATCCCGCCCCCAATCGCGGTCGCCTCGGCCGCAACTCAGATTACTGGGGCAAGCGTGGCCGGTGCCGCGGTTCATATCCGCCGCGGCGGCGTGGACCTCAGGATGGCGGCGGTGATGACCGTTGGCGGCTTTTTCGGCTCGGTGATCGGGGCCGGGCTGTTCCGAATCCTCCAAGCCAGCGGCCAGATCGACGTGGTCATCGGCTTTCTCTACGTCGTTCTTCTCGGCTGGATCGGCGGGCTGATGCTGTGGGACGCGCTCGCCGCCTTCGGCTACGTGCGGCGCGACCAGCCGGCGGAGCCGCAGCCCCGCCATGGCCATAACCGCTGGGTGGCCTCGCTGCCGATGCGCTGGCGCTTCTACGCATCGGGCCTCTACATCTCGCCGCTTGCCCCGCTTTCACTCGGTTTCGGGGCTGGAATCCTTACCGTCCTCCTGGGGGTGGGCGGCGGCTTCATCCTCGTCCCGGCGATGATCTACTTGCTTGGCATGCCGGCGCGGGTCGTCGTCGGCACCTCGCTCATCATGATGCTGGCGGTCAGCGCAGCGACGACCTTCATCCATTCGGTGACCACTCAGACGGTCGACATCGTGCTTGCCGCCCTGCTCCTCGTCGGCGGCGTGTTCGGCGCCCAGTACGGCGCGGTTCTCGCCACCCGCCTGAAGCCGGACCTGCTGCGCCTCGCCCTCGCCGTTCTGATCCTTCTCGTCGCGCTTCGGATGGCGCTTGGCCTCGCTTGGCGGCCGGACGAGATCTACTCGATCGCCTATCTATGAAGCGCCGCGCCGCGATCGCCCTGTGCCTTTCCTCGCTGCTTCTGGCGGGGGCCTCGAAACCCGTGCTGGTGCCCGACGTCTCCGCCCGCAAGATCGAGATCCGCTACAGCTTCGCCGGGGCCCAGCTGCTGCTGTTCGGTGCGATCGTCTATCCCGGCGGGCGCATCCCTAAGGACCGCCCCGACATCGTCGTCGTCATCAAGGGGCCACCCGAGCCGATCGTCGTGCGCGAGAAGAAGCGGATCGCCGGCATCTGGATGAACGCAGAATCGAGCCGCTTCCGCTCCGCGCCCGCCTTCTACGCGGTCGCCAGCTCGAGCCCGGTCAGCAAGCTCGTCGACGAGCGCACGGCCGCCATTTACGAGCTTGGCCTCGACAACCTCCAGCTTTCGCCCGGGACCGCCTCCCTGCCGGACAAGGCCCGCCGGTTCGAGGCCGGGCTTCTCGACCTTCGCCGCCGCGAGGGCCTGTACTCGGAGAATCCGGCGGGCGTGGAGATCAGCGACGGCGTCCTCTACCGCGCGACCATCGCCATTCCCAGCCAGGTTCCGGTCGGCACCTATGTCGCCGAGACCTTCCTCATCGACGACCGCAAGGTGGTCGCCGTCGCCACCCGCGAGATCGAGATCGGCAAGATCGGCTTCGAGCGTTTCGTCGCGCTCGCCGCGCGGCGCCATTCGGTGCTCTACGGCCTGTTTGCGGTGATTCTCTCGATCGGGCTCGGCTGGGGCGCCGCCGCGCTCTTCCGCCGCCGCTTCTAGGGGATTGTTTAAGCCAATCTTTACGGTGTTCGCGTAGCGCGGTCCCGCATCCGAAAGTCGAGTGGGACCAAGAATGGACGAACAGCCGAACCTGCGCGAATTCATCGACGAGGTCAGCAGCTTCGACGAGGAGGCGTCGCCCGCCCCAGCCGCCAAGGCCGCGACCGACCTGCCTGTGATCGGCGAGGTGGTCGAAATCGCCGGCTCCGGATCACAGATTCGGATGCGCCACGACGTGCTCGTCTCGCTCCAGTCGAACCGCGACCCCGCGGTCTCCATGTCCGGCCAGGTCGGAAGCCAGGTCAA
>DASTDZ010000012.1:0-11590 GCA_035710105.1 Sphingomicrobium sp.
AGCAGAACGCGTTCCAGTTCTCGCTGAACTGGAAGCCGATCGATTACGTCCTGTTCGGCTTCAACGTCGCGCACATCGTCTATCGCGATGCCGCGATCGCGGTCGATGGCGACCGTGACTACAGCGTCAACGTCGCCGGCCTGCGCAGCCAGGTCGATTTCTGATCTTCATGATCGAAACGCCTCTTCGTCAATCCTCCCCGACGAATGGGCCGCTCCCCCGCTCGACCACGAGTGGGGGAGCTTTTCCTTCAGCAGGCTAAATGACCTGGCTCCCGCGCACTGGCGGTGCAGCTGGGGTTTCCGCTACGCTCGTGCCGATGGCCAATTCCAACCAGGCAATCCGCGCCCTTCTCGAAGCCATCGACGATCCCGCGATGATCGTCGAAAGCCAGGTCGTGCGGCTCGCCAATGAGCCGGCGAAGGCGCTTCTCGGCCGCTCGATCGAAGGGGGCGACGTGCGGCTTGCGATCCGCCACCCGCAGGCGCTCGAATTCGTTCTTGCGGGCCGGACAGGCGACGTCGACTTCACCGGGGTCGGATCGGTCGGCCGTCCCTGGCGGCTCTCCGTCCGCCCGGCCGGCGACAGCGCTCTTCTCCTGCGGCTGATCGACCGGTCGGCAATCCATGCCGCGGAAAAGTTGCGGGTGGATTTCGTCGCCAACGCGAGCCACGAATTGCGCACTCCGCTGACCGCGGTGCTCGGCTATGCCGAAAGCCTCGAGGACGGCGACCTCGACCCCGACCTCACGGCGAAATTCGCGCGGACAATCCGGAGCGAGGCCAAGCGGATGCTGCGGATCATCGAGGACTTGATGAGCCTGTCTCGAATCGAGGCCGACCGCTTCGTCGCACCGACCGACAGCGTGTCGATCGAATCGGTTGTCCGCAGCGCCGTGGAAACCGTGCGGCCCATTGCCCAGCACTGTGGTTGCTCGCTGCATGTCGAGCTGCAGGACGACTTGCCGGCGGTGCAGGGCGACCTTCCCCAGCTGGTCCAGGTCATGGATAATCTGCTCAGCAATGCGGTGCGCTACGGCTGCGCAGTCCCCGAGTGCAAGATCCGCGTTTCCGCTACGCTCGACAGGCAGGGCGTGCGTCTCGAAGTCAGCGACACCGGGCCCGGCATCCCGCGCGAGCATTTGCCGTTCCTGACCCGCCGCTTCTACCGCGTCGACCCGGCGCGCAGCCGCGAAACGGGCGGCACGGGGCTCGGCCTGGCCATCGTCAAGCATATCGTCGAACGCCACCGCGGAACCTTGTCCATCGACAGCGACCGGGGAAAAGGCACGACGGTGACGATTCTGCTTCCCCTCGGCCATTGAACGCACGGGCTGTCACGAAACTGTAAAATCCCTGCAATATGCGCGTCAGCAAGGGCGACTAAGGCGTTGGCACGGGCATGCTGACCCGACAGGGAGATTTCATGAAGAAACTGGCTTTTGCGCTTCCCCTCGCAGCGATCCTTGCCGCCTGCGGAAGCAACAGCGGCGGCGGGAGCGGCCAGAGCGGCAGCATCAAGATCGTCGGTTCCTCGACCGTCTATCCGTTCACGACTGCAGTGGCCGAGCAGTTCCAGCGCGCCAATCCCGGCATCAACGTCGTCGTCGAATCCACCGGCACCGGCTCGGGCATCAAGCTGTTCTGCTCCGGTGTCGGCGGCGAAACGCCCGACATCGTCAACGCCTCGCGCCCGATGAAGAAGAGCGAGTACGACTCCTGCGTCGCCGCCGGAGTGACTGAGGTCATCGAGCTTCCCGTGGGAATTGACGGCCTGACCTTCATCACCGCGGCCGGCGCTCCGGCGATGAACCTCTCCCAGGAAGACATCTACAAGGCGCTCGCCGCCAATCCCTATGGCAAGGGCCCCAACACGGCGCAGACCTGGAGGGACGTCAACCCGTCGCTTCCGGCGATCAAGATCCGCGTGCTCGGGCCGCCGCCCACCTCCGGCACGCGTGACAGCCTGGTCGAGCTCTACCTTGAAAAGGGCTGCAACGCCGACCCGGCGATGAAAGCCCTCAAGGAAAGCGACGAGGCCAAGCACAAGGACGTCTGCACCAAGGTCCGCGAAGACGGGCTGTTCGTCGAAGCCGGCGAGAATGACAATCTGATCGTCCAGAAAGTCGCCCAGGACCCGGGCACGCTCGGAGTCCTCGGCTACAGCTTCCTCGAAGAGAATGCCGACCGGGTGAAGCCGGTCAGCGTCAACGGCGTCGCTCCGACCGAGGAGACGATCAGCAACCTCTCCTATCCGGGCGCGCGCAAGCTCTTCATCTACATCAAGGGCCAGCATCTGCCCGCGAAGCCGGCGATCCGCGATTTCGTCCAGTCCTATGCCCGGATGTGGGCCAAGGGCGGTCCGCTCGAGCAGCGTGGGCTCGTTCCGCTCGGTGATGCCGATCTTGCGGCGTCCACAAAGCAAGCGGGCGAACTGAAGCCGCTCGACGGGTCGGGCCTGAAGTAAAGCGGGGCGGCGGGCGCGATGTCCCTCAGCATTGCGCTCGCCGCAATTCTCGTGATCGCGGCCGCCGCGGGGTGGGCCGCCTTTTCACGGGCGCGAAGTCTGCGGTCAAAGGACCGACTGCACTCGCTTCCCGTCTATCACGCGGCCTTCGTCGCGCTTTGGGCGGCGGTCCCGGCGCTGTTCCTGCTCGCGCTGTGGGCACCGGTCCAGAACCAGCTCGTCGAGTCAGTGGTGCTGTCGAGTCCGCAGGCCGGCGCGCTTCCCGATTCGGCGATGCAGCGCGACGTGATCCTGCAGGAAGCACGCGAAATCGCCTCGGGGCAGCGCGAAGCCGGATTCAATCCCGAGTCCGCAGACCTGGCGCCGGTCTATGCGGCGACAAGCGCGCGTTATTCCATGGCCGGCGGGATGGCCGCGATTCTCGTCGCGCTGCTCGGCGCCTTCTGGTCACTGCGGCGGGTCGGAGTCGAATTCCGCGCCCGCAACGCCGTCGAGCGCTGGCTGATGGCCGTCCTTCTGGGCGCCTCGCTGATCGCGATCCTGACCACGCTTGGGATCCTGCTCTCCCTGCTGTTCGAAAGCCTGCGTTTCTTCAGCATGGTGTCGCCTGCCGAGTTCCTTTTCGGCACCCAGTGGAGTCCGCAGACCGCGATCCGCGCCGACCAGGCCGGCTCGTCGGGCGCGTTCGGGTCGATTCCCCTGTTCTGGGGGACGATCTTCATCGGCGCCATCATCGCCATGATCGTCGCCATTCCGCTCGGGCTGATGAGCGCCATCTTCCTGACCCAGTACGCTCCCTCTGCGATGCGCGCCTGGATGAAGCCGATGTTGGAAATACTCGCCGGCGTACCGACGGTCGTTTACGGCTATTTCGCCGCCCTGACCGTGGCGCCGCTGGTCCGCGACCTCGGCCTTTCGCTCGGAATCGCCTCGGCGAGCAGTGAAAGCGCGCTCGCAGCCGGCCTCGTCATGGGGATCATGATCATTCCGTTCGTCAGCTCGATGTCCGACGATTCGATCGCTGCGGTCCCGCAGGCGATGCGCGACGGCTCGCTCGCGCTCGGCGCCACCAAGTCGGAGACGATCCGCAAGGTCGTGCTTCCGGCGGCGCTCCCCGGCGTGGTCGGCGGCATATTGCTCGCGGTCAGCCGCGCCATCGGCGAGACGATGATTGTCGTCATGGCGGCCGGGCTCGCGGCGAACATGACCCTCAACCCTTTCGCCAGCGTGACGACGGTCACCACCCAGATCGTCCAGCTGCTCACCGGTGACCAGGAATTCGAAAGCGCCAAGACCCTCGCCGCCTTCGCGCTCGGGCTCGTGCTGTTCCTGATCACGCTCGTCCTCAACCTCATCGCGCTGACCGTCGTCCGGCGCTACCGCGAGGCCTATGAATAGGGCCGCTGCCTCGCGCTGGACCGACGGGTCGATGGAATCGCGCGTCCGCAAGCGTTACGCGGCCGAGCGGCGCTTCCGCCTGGCTGGACTGATCGCGGTCGCGCTGTCGGTCGCCTTCCTCGCCTTCCTGCTCGTCACCATGGCGTGGAAGGGCCTGGGCGGCTTCACGCAGGTCGAGGCGCGGGTCGCGATCGACTTCCCCCGCTCCGACCTGATCCTCGACCCTGCCGCGCTGCGCGGGCCGCAGGCGCAGGAAACGGTCGCCTCGGCGGGTCTTGAAGGCGTGCTCGAGCAATCGGCCACGGCGGCCTATGGCCCTGCGGCGGAGGATCTGTTCGGCGCCGGGTCGGTCGAGGCACTCGGCGATCAGCTTATCGCCGACCCCGCTCTCCTCAATAGCCGCGCCGAAATCTGGCTGCCGGTTTCCAGCAGGGTCGAGGTTGCCGCCAAGGGCGAGGGCTCGCCGGAAGCGGAACGGCTCGTCGCGGCGATGCAAGCGCGGGGCGGGGTCCGCCGGGCGATCGACTGGGGCTTCCTGAAGAATGCGGACGCAACCGATCCGACTGCGGTCGGGATCTGGGGCGCGCTCAAGGGCAGCTTCCTGACAATTCTCGTCACCATGGCCCTCGCCTTCCCGATCGGCGTGCTCGCGGCAATCTACCTCGAGGAATTCGCCCCCAGGAATCGCTGGACCGACGCGATCGAAGTGTCGATCAACAACCTCGCGGCGGTGCCTTCGATCATCTTCGGGCTGCTCGGCCTCGCCGTGTTCCTCAACTTCATGCACCTGCCGCGCTCGGCTCCCCTGGTAGGCGGGCTGACACTTGCACTGATGACCATGCCGGTGATCGTCATCGCCGGCCGCAACGCGATCAAATCGGTGCCTCCGTCGATCCGCGACGCGGCGCTGGGCGTTGGAGCGTCGAAGATGCAGGTCGTCTTCCACCATGTGCTTCCGCTGGCGCTGCCGGGCATCCTGACCGGGACCATCATCGGCATGGCGCGCGCGCTCGGCGAGACCGCGCCGCTGCTGATGATCGGGATGCGCGCGTTCATCGCCAACCCGCCAGAAGGGATCACCCAGCCGGCGACCGTTCTGCCGGTGCAGATCTTCCTGTGGTCTGATGAAGTCGACCGCGCCTTCGTCGAGAAAACGAGCGCGGCGATCATCGTGCTCCTCGTGTTCATGCTGCTGATGAACGGCCTTGCGATCTATTTGCGCAACCGCTTCGAACAGCGGTGGTAGGGATGACCTTGATGAAAGAGAAACTGCCGATCACGCCGCTGCCGATCACCTCGGGTGCGATCGAATCCGACGCGCGGCGGAACGCCCGCGAGACGATGGGCGACGAAGCGAGCGACCGGCCGGAGGCGACCGACCATCCAGCTTCGGAGCCGGCCGCGGCCGATTCTCCGGGGCCCGGCGCGCACCCCAAGATGCGTGCGCGCAACGTCAGCGTTTTCTACGGCGACAAGCAGGCGTTGAAGGACGTGTCGATCGACATCCACGACGACCGGGTCACCGCCTTCATCGGCCCGTCCGGATGCGGCAAGTCGACGTTTCTGCGCTGCCTCAACCGGATGAACGATACGATCCCCTCGGCGCGGGTGAGCGGGGAGATCGAGCTCGACGGCGAGAACATCAATTCCGCCAAGATGGACGTCGTGCAGCTGCGCGCCCGTGTCGGCATGGTGTTCCAGAAGCCCAACCCCTTCCCCAAGTCGATCTATGAGAATGTCGCCTACGGGCCACGGATCCACGGGCTCGCGCAGGGCAAGGCGCAGCTGGATTCGATCGTCGAACGCTCGCTCAAGCGCGCCGGGCTTTGGGAGGAGGTCAAGGACCGGCTGGCCGAAAGCGGCACCGCCTTGTCGGGCGGCCAGCAGCAGCGGCTGTGCATCGCCAGGGCGATCGCAGTCGATCCCGAGGTAATCCTCATGGACGAGCCGTGCTCTGCGCTCGACCCGATCGCAACCGCGCGCATCGAGGAGCTGATCCACGAGCTTCGCGGCCGCTATGCGATCGCCATCGTCACCCACAACATGCAGCAGGCCGCCCGAGTGTCGCAGCGCACCGCTTTCTTCCACCTGGGCGAGATGGTCGAGTACGGCAAGACCAGCGAGATTTTCACCAATCCCCGCGAGCAGCGGACCCAGGATTACATCACCGGCCGCTACGGCTGATCGGAGAAATCGAATGCAACAGTCGCGTGAACATACGCTCAAGGCGTTCGACCAGGACCTCGACCGGCTCCGGGCGCTGATCAGCGAAATGGGCGGGCTTGCGGAGCACGCCATCGGTGAGGCGATGCGTTGCCTCGTCCAGCGCGACGTCGAGGGCGCCAAAAGGATCGTCGCCGACGACAAGAAGCTCGACGCGCTGGAAATCGAGACCGAGCGGCGGGTCGTCCAGCTGATCGCTCTGCGCGCGCCCATGGCCGGCGACCTTCGTGACACGGTCGCGGCGCTCAAGATCTCCGGCGTCGTCGAGCGGATCGGTGACTATGCGAAGAACATCGCGCGGCGCGTGCCGCAGCTCGAGACTGCGGGTCAGATCGAGCCCTTGTCTCTGCTCCCGGAAATGGCGCGGATCGCGACCGAGATGGTGCACGACGTGCTCGACGCGTTCGTCAACCGCGACGCCGAGGCCGCGGTGCGGGTGGTCGAGCGCGACAAGGCGGTCGACGATTTCTACGACTCGATCTTCCGCACCTTGCTGACCTTCATGATGGAAAACCCCAACAACATCAGCCAGTCGGCGCAACTGCTGTTCGTCGCCAAGAACCTGGAGCGGGTCGGCGACCATGCGACCAATATCGCCGAGATGGTCTATTATGCGGCGACCGGCCGGCACATGGTCGAGCGCCCCGAAGAGGACAAGGTCTGAGAGCGATGGCGCTCAACGGCACCCGCCGCGTGCTCCTGGTCGAGGACGATCCGACGATCGCCGACCTTGTTCGGCACCATTTCTCGAAGGAAGGCTTCACGGTCACCACGACCCCGTCGGGCGAGGAAGCCATGATCCTGGTCGAGGAGATCCGCCCGGCCCTGGTGGTCCTCGACTGGATGATCGAGGACGTCAGCGGGATCGAGGTGTGCCGGCGCTTGCGGCGAAGCAGCGCCAATGCGGCGATGCCAATTTTGATGCTGACCGCGCGCGGCGAGGAGGAAGACCGGATCCGCGGGCTTGAGACCGGAGCCGACGATTTCGTCACCAAGCCGTTCAGCCCGAAGGAGCTGGTCGCCCGCGCCAAGGCGCTGCTTCGCCGCTCGAGCCCGAACCTGGTCGCCGAGCGGCTCAACTATGCGGGACTGGAGATGGACGTCGCCGCGCATCGCGTGCGGCGCGACGGCAAGCCGGTTGCGCTCGGGCCGACCGAATATCGGCTCCTGCGCCACTTCCTGCTGAACCCGGAGAAGGTCTTTTCGCGCCAGCAGCTGCTTGAGCTCGTGTGGCCGCACAACGAGGACATCGAGCTCAGAACGGTTGACGTCCACATCCGCCGACTTCGCCAGGCCCTGGAGCGGTCGGGCGGGCAGGACCTGATCCGGACCGTCCGCTCGGAGGGCTATTCGCTCGACGCCAACGCCGCCTGAGCCCTTCCGGCTGGCCCTGCCAGAGAGCTTCGCGAGCGCCGAACGAGCCACTTCGTCGCTTCGGTCACCCCAATTGTGATGACCGCCCCGGCCAGACAAATCGCGAGCATGAAATTATCGACCGGCCCGGTGCCCAGCACCTGCTGCAACGGCGCCCAGTTCATCGCCAGCACCTGCAGCCCGAGCGCCGCCGAAACTCCGAGAATGAGCCAGGGGTTCGACATCAGCGGCTCTCGCCACAAGGGCCGCCGTTCGCTGCGCATGCACAGCACGTAGACGTTCTGGAATACCACGACGAGCAGGAGGACCGCGTTCTGGATCTGCTCGGCGGGCAGCGACCGGGCCTCGGCCCAGGCGATCATTGCCAGCGCAAGCGCTGTCATCGCCAGCGCCGGGGGGACCATCAACACGAGAGCGCTGCGATTGAGGATCGGCTCGGCGGGCGGTCGCGGCGGCTGGCGAAGCTCGTCGCCTTCTCCGCGACCCAGGCCAAGCATCACGTCCTGGATGCCGTTGGTGACGAGGTTCAGCCACAGGAGCTGCACCGCGGTTAGCGGCATCGGCAGGTCGAGGGCCACCGCCCCCAGGAACATCGCGATCTCCGCAACCCCGGTCGCAAGCAGGAAGATGACGATCTTTCGGATGTTCGCATAGGTGATCCGCCCCTCTTCGATCCCCGCGACGATCGAGGCGAAATTGTCGTCAGCGAGAACGATGTCGGCCGACGAGCGGGCGACGTCGGTCCCGCCCCGCCCCATTGCAACGCCGATATGCGCAGCCTGGAGGGCCGGAGCGTCGTTTGCCCCGTCGCCCGTGACCGCGACAATCTCACCGCCGGTGGCGAGCAGCTGGATGATCTTCAGCTTCTGGGCCGGGTCGATGCGCGCATAGACGCGCCCCCCGCGGACAAGATCGGCAAGCGCCGGCTCGTCGTGAGCCAGCCGCTGCATCTCAAAGCCCGTAACGAGTTGCCTCGACGAGTTGGGCAGGCCGAGCTGACCGGCAATGGTGCGGGCGGTGGCGGGATGGTCGCCCGTCACCATCCGGACCGAGATTCCGGCCTCGGCGCATTGCGCGACGGCCCTGGGCGCCTCGGGGCGCAAAGGATCGAGGAGCGCGACCCAGCCGAGCAATGTCATCTCGGTCAAACTGTCGCGGGCCAGGCACGCATCTTTCGGCATCTCCCTGACGGCGAGCGCGAGCAATCTGTAGCCTGCGTGCGCGAGCCTCTCGGCCTTGACGACCAGCGCGTCGGGAACAGGACCGCAAATCGACAGGATCGCGTCGGGGGCGCCCTTCACATAGAGTCGCTGCCCGGCGCTTTCGCGGATGGCCACGGCCGCGAAGCGATTCGCGGGTTCGTAGGCGATCTGGAAGGAACGTGGCGCGGCGAGAACCCGTTCGAGGTCGACGCCGGCAGAACGCGCGAAATGGGCTAGCGCAACGTCGACAGTGTCGCCGATAAGCCTGTTGCCGGTTCCGATCGCCACTTCATTGCAATGCGCCGCGGCGGTTGCGATCCGCGCCACGTCGGGGTCGGGCCGACCGAGCCAATCGGACGGTTCGAGAAGGCGCCCGTCGGCAAGCAGGATGCGCTCGAGCGAGAGGCGGTTCAGGGTGAGCGTGCCGGTCTTGTCGCTTGCGATCAGCGTGCACGAACCAAGGCCTTCGACGGCGGGAAGCGCCCTGATGATCACGTTGCGCGCCGCCATCCGCCGAGTCGCCGCGGCAAGCGCGACGGTGACAGCGATCGGCAGCCCTTCCGGAATCGCCGAAACGGCCAGGGCAACGCCCAGCAGCAGGATCTGGCCGGCCGGCTCGCCTTCGAGAGCGAGAAGAATCGATAGGATCAAGATCAGCGCGACGGCAGCGACCGCAATGTGCCGCGCAAGCCTGCGAAGCTGAATCAACAGCGGAGGAGGCTCTGCCGTCGACTGGTCGAGCGACAGCTGGATCAGTCCGAGCTCGGTTCGAAGCCCGGTCGCGACCGCAACTCCCAGCCCGCGCCCCTCCGAGATCGTCGATCCCGCGTAGAGCATGGTGATCCGGTCGGCGAGGACTGTCACCGGCGCAAGCCGTGCCGCAGCGTCCTTCTGCACCGGAAGCGATTCGCCGCTGAGCAGCGATTCATCCGCAAGCAGCCCGGCGCTGGACAGCAACCGCAGATCGGCCGGAACGGCCATCCCGCTTTCGAGCTCCACGATGTCGCCGGGAACCACCAGCGCCGCCTCGACCTCGTGGATCAGGCCATCGCGCCGTACCCTTGCATGGTGGCGGATGAGCCGGCCCAAGGCATCCATGCTGGCTTCGGCGCGGTTTTCCTGGAACGTGCCGATGATCGCGTTGAGCAACAGCACGACGGCGATGAAACCGGCATCGGTCAAATGCCCCAGCCCGATCGAGACGAAGGTCGCCGCCAGCAGGAGGTAAATCAGCGGGCTCCGGAACTGCCCGAGGAACAGGACGGCAAGCGAGCGTCGCTTCCGGTCCGGCAAGCTGTTGCGTCCGTGGATTGCCAGGCGTCGCCGCGCCTCCTCTCCGGAAAGCCCCTCCGGCGACGAGCCGAGATTCTCGAGGCACTTGCCGCCCGACAGCGAATGCCATGCGGCCGATGCGATGTCGCCATGCCGAGGAACATCGTTCACCGCTTCGGCCGCCTGGCCCAGGCAGCTGAATGTGGCAGAGGGGTCCGGACAGGGGCCATGAGGGGCTTTTTCACCCGGCAGGTACCGCGATCAATCGGGGAAACTACGAACGCCGACCTCGAGCCGCCTCTGGTCGGTGCTCAAAGATACCCGCCGCACAGGAAATGAGGTGTGATGTCGCTTTTAGCGTGCGGCTGGATGCCCCGCGTGGATTCGAACCACGATTGACGGAGTCAGAGTCCGTAGTCTTACCATTAGACGACGGGGCAGCGCCGGGTGGCTGGCGAGCGGGCGAGATAGGAAGTTGGCCTAGCCGGTGTCAACCGGCGTCTTGGCCGGCTTGCCGCGCTTCGCCGATCAACGCGAAGGCACGAAAATCCGCGCAAACTTGCCCTTTTTGCCCGATTCGAGCATAGACTTGGATCAAGTCAGCCGCCGGTATCTCCCGGCGGTGCAGAAAAAGAACGGGCGTAAGTCATGGCGCAACACGTCGCCAGCGCGCCGGTGCCGCACATGCGGCAGGAACCGGCCTCGTCGAGCCCCGCGGAACGGCGGCCTCGCGATCCTCACGCCAATCGCCACACCTACGGAGCGCTCGACCTCGGCACCAACAATTGCCGGCTGCTGATCGCGCGCCCGAGCGAAACCGGGTTCACGGTGATCGACGCCTTCTCGCGCATCGTCCGCCTCGGCGAGGGGCTGTCGCAGACCGGGCGGCTGTCCGACGAGGCGATGGACCGGGCGGTCGCGGCACTTTCCGTCTGCGCCGACAAGCTTCGCCGGCGCAACGTCTCGCTGTGTCGCTCGGTCGCCACCGAGGCGTGCCGCCGCGCCGCCAACGGCCGCAAGTTCATCGAGCGGGTGCGCGACGAGACCGGGATCGCGCTGGAGGTCATCGAGCCCGCCGAGGAAGCGCGCCTGGCAATGCTCGGCTGCCACAAGCTGCTCGAGCCCGGCGACGGCCCCGCGCTCATCTTCGACATCGGCGGCGGCTCGACCGAGCTCGTGCTGATCGACCAGATCGGCGGAACACCGATGATCCGAAGCTGGTGGAGCGCGCCCTGGGGCGTGGTGTCGCTGACCGACAGCGAGGGCCGCGAGGCGATCGAGGGCAAGGACCGGGTGCGCGCCTATGAACGGATGCGTGAGCGCGTTCGGCGGTCGTTCGACCAGTTCGAGGCCATGCTCCCGAAGGAACGCAAGGGCATTCGCCTGCTCGGCACGAGCGGCACCGTGACCACGCTCGCGAGCGTCCACCTCGCGCTTCCGAGCTACGACCGTCGCGCGGTGGACGGGCTGCACGTGCCCTGCGATTCGATGCGCGCGATCAGCGCGATGATCGCCGAGATGGATTATGAGGAGCGCTCCGCCCTCCCCTGCATCGGCGCCGAGCGCGCCGACCTGGTCGTCGCCGGCTGCGCGATCCTCGAGGCGATCCTGGAAATCTGGCCGGCGGAAAAGCTCGGGGTCGCCGACCGCGGCAT
>DASTDZ010000013.1:0-31514 GCA_035710105.1 Sphingomicrobium sp.
CTGTCCTACAGCACCCGTTTTGTGGCTTATCCTGGCGGATGAGCCAGTGCGCCCCTCTTGCTGCCTCCGCTGCGGCCGTCCGAGCCGAAAGCTTACACAGCGAACGGACCCTTGATACACCCCTTGCCCGCACCTTCGGCAAATCCGCACGGCACTGTCAAAAGTGTCAAATTCCCCTCGCGCGAAATCCAACAGCAGCGTCAGCCGGACAGACGTTGAATGGGCAACGGTCACGAAGTTGGTGAAGTTTGTGTCGCCAGGATTTCGAGGCCCCCGGCATCAACTTCGGGCCGGAGATTGCGCTTTGGGCACGGCTCCACTATGTGCCCCGCCTTCCAGCGCGACAGCATTGGAATCGCCGCGGGAGGCGCGCCTTCGGGCCCGCCGCTAGCACCGCTAATCTTGAGTCCTCGTTCAAAGTCCTACTTTGAACGAAACAACAGAGTGAGACATGGCAAAGAAAATATCCGGCTACATCAAGCTGCAGGTGCCCGCGGGCATCGCCAACCCGTCGCCGCCGATCGGCCCGGCGCTCGGCCAGCGCGGCGTCAACATCATGGAATTCTGCAAGGCGTTCAACGCCGCCACGCAAGAGCTCGAGAAGGGCGCGCCGATCCCGACGACGATCACCGTCTATGCGGACCGCTCGTTCAGCTTCGTCACCAAGACCCCGCCCGCGTCCTTCCTTCTGAAGAAGGCGGCGCGGATCCAGAAAGGTTCGCAGGAGCCCGGCAAGGCGGCCGCGGGGACCATCCGCCGCTCGCAGCTCGCCGAAATCGCCGAGACGAAGATGAAGGATCTCAACGCCAATTCGATCGAGGCGGCGACGCGGATCATCGAAGGCAGCGCCCGCGCGATGGGCCTCACCGTGGTGGAGGGCTAAAGCGATGGCAAAGCTGACCAAGAGGCAGAAGGCGCTGGCCGAGATCGACCGCGAGAAGTTCTATCCGGTCGACGAGGCGATCGCGCTGATCAAGCAGAACGCGACCGCCAAGTTCGACGAGACGATCGAGGTGGCGATGAACCTGGGCGTCGACCCGCGCCACGCCGACCAGATGGTCCGCGGCGTCGTCAACCTGCCCAAGGGCACCGGCAAGAGCGTTCGCGTCGCCGTCTTCGCCAAGGGCGACAAGGCCGAGGAAGCCAAGAAGGCCGGGGCCGACGTCGTCGGCGCCGAGGACCTGATGCAGACCATCCAGGACGGCAAGATCGACTTCGACCGCGTGATCGCGACCCCCGACATGATGGGAATCGTCGGGCGGCTCGGCAAAGTGCTCGGCCCCAAGGGGCTGATGCCCAACCCGAAGCTCGGCACGGTGACCATGGACGTCACCAAGGCGGTGACTGACGCCAAGGGCGGCCAAGTCGAATTCCGCGTCGAGAAGGCGGGGATCATCCACGCCGGGATCGGCAAGGCGAGCTTCTCCGAGAGCGACCTCAAGGAGAATTTCACCGCCTTCGTCGACGCGATCGTCAAGGCCAAGCCGACCGGCGCCAAGGGCAAGTTCGTCAAGAAGGTCGCGCTGACCTCGACGATGGGCCCGGGCCTCAAGCTCGACCTCGAAGAGGTCCACGGCGCCTAGTTACGCTCCCTCTCCCCTCGTGGGAGAGGCAGCTCCCGCTCCGGCGGGAGCGGGGTGAGGGGCCTAGGGAATGCAGGTCTTGAACACCTTCGCCTTGAGGGTCTCGGGGCTGGCAATGTCGGCGAAGAAGGGCTCGAGGAAGGCGGTCGCGCTGCGCACGGTGCGCGGCTCGATTCCGGGCGTCCCCGCGATCGCCGCGAGCATCGCCGGCCGCGCCGCCTGGAACTGCACCGCGGTCGCCAGCATCTGGTTGTTGAGGCTGCAATAGCCGCGGTACTGGCGTTGGCGGACGCTCGAAATCTTCAGCAGGTCGGGCGGCGTCGCGTAGGGCGCGTTGACGAAGCCCGAATAGTCGAAGTCGTAGGGCACCGGGATGGCGCCCGCCGCCACGCCCCGCGCCGGGGCGATCATCTTGGCGTTGTGGCAGCATTCGTCGCCTGCCGGCCCGGCCCGCATCGACCAGTCGTGGTTGGCGATCATGTGCTGGAACAAGGCGTAGCGCGCCGCCGCCGGGCCGTTGAGCGCGGTCGTCGGGATGCGTGACGGCAGCTTCGCCTCCTGCAGCGCATTGCGGCGGGCGACGTCGCCCAGGTCCTCGATGAAGAAGCCGTAGCGGCTGGCGACCGCCTTGCCGCCCTCGTCGACATAATCGATCAGCGCCAGGCGCACCCTAAAGCTCGCCGGGGTCAGCGCGTTGAACATCTTGTAGGCCGCATATTCGAGCAGGACATGCTGCTGGAAGGAGGCGGAGCCGCGGCAATGGGTGACGAGCTTGAGCGATTTCTGACCCGCAAAGACCGAGTCCGCGGGCAGCGGGCTGGGGAAGCGCACCCACAGCGGCGGGAACTGGCAGATGTCGGGCTGAAGCCTGGTGATTCCTCTTGCGGCAAGCGAGATCGGCAGCTCCGTGCCGCTTCCGGCCACGGTCAAGGTCCCGGGCAACCGCTCCTGCGACCGGCTTCGGGCGATGGCGCTGACCGGCCCGCGGATCGTCAGCCGGAGCAATTCGCTCGAAGCGAACAGCGGCTTTGGCGGAACTGGCGGCTGCGCCAGCGCCGGCGCCGCCGCCGCGGCAAGCGCCGCGAGCCCGATCAACAGCCGCGCGATCATTCGCCCCCTCCCCCCGCCGGCGGCCTCGCCACCTTGTGCGGGATGAGCCGGTCGCCAAGGATCTCGAGCCAGCTCAGCTGCCCGCCATAGTAGCGCGAGTTGCCGCTATCGATCCGCACCAGCCGCCCGCCATGGTCGATCCTGATCCCCGACAGGCTCGGCGTGTGGCCGACGATGATCCGCTTCGCCCCGTAGGCGGCGAGGACTTGGGTCAGCTCCTCCTCGATCGACGGACGCGGCGGCATTCCAACCGCCGGCGGGGTGATTTCGGTCGCCTTGGGGTCACGAGTCACGTGACCGCGGTACCAGAGCGGCCCAAGCGCGGTGCGAAGGATCGATTCGGGCGAACGGTCGAGGGCTTTCAGGGCGGCTGCGACCTGAGCGTTAAGGGCGTCGACTGACAGTTTGGAATATTCGGCGCTGAGCCCGCCGTGGACGAACAGATTGCCACCGAGCTGGGCAACCGCGGGATTGCGGATGACCCAGCGGCCGATTTCGCCGTCCGGAGCCCAGGCAAGGCGTTGCTCGGCCCAGCCGAGCGGCGTTTCCTTGATCCACATCTCGCGGATCGCGGCGCTGCTGAGCGACGGGTTGACGGCGCGGTACTTGGCCTCGATGTCCTTCTTCTTGGCCTCGTACAGCTTGTCGCGGAGCGCTTCCGAGCCGGGCCCGGCGAAGGCCGTAAACTCTTCCTTCGTCACATAGCGCAGGTCGCCAGTGACGTTCATCGCCTCATGGTTGCCGGTCAGCACGATCACCCGCCCGCCCTGCCTTGGCGCCTCCTTCTGGAGCCGCATCAGGGCGCGAATGATCTTCAGGGAATCCGGCCCCCGGTCGACCATGTCGCCGACCTGGACGAGCGTCGTGCGCCCCCCGGTCCAATTGCCCTTGGGCCCAGCTACCCCGGCGTCGCGGGCGATCGCGGCCCAGGCCGAATAATCGCCGTGCAGGTCGCCGACGGCGACAATCCGCGCCGGCTGCGGCGGCGGCAGCGCGGCCGCCGGAGCCGCCAGCACAACGGCGGCGAGGGCAAAGCGTACAGACCTCCACAGCCGCGCAAGCATCGGCAACTCCCCGGCCAATTGCGTTGCGATGGGGCGCCATGGAGCCGCTTTTGTCAACCGCCCGCCTGCGAGCGGCTTGATAGTCCGGGCAAATTCGCTATAGGCGCGCCTTCGCGGAAGGCTTCGGCCCCCGCAAACCGTCCGAGACAGCTGCCGGGGCCCGCCCCTTAATCCGCAGCCTAGACGGGGACAGGAATTCAACCTGGACAGGCGTGCGGTGCCGGTCCGGGCGTGCGTTGGCTTTAAAGCTGCGCCACCGATCCATCCCCACGGACATTCGCGTTTCGCCGCGGCCCTGGCCGCGTCGAGACATTGTTTGGGTCCCCGTCGAAACCTGTTTCGACGGGATAATTTGGAGTTGGCATGGATCGTTCGCAAAAAGCCGATCTGGTCGACCAGCTGAAGCAGGTCTTCTCGGAGACGAGCGTCGTCGTCGTGACCCGCAACCTCGGGTTGTCGGTCGCGCAGTCGACCGATCTCCGGCTGAAGATGCGCGACGCCGGCGCCCAGTTCAAAGTTGCGAAGAACCGGCTTGCGCTCATCGCCCTCGAGGGTTCGCGCTACAAGCCGATCGGCGACCTTCTCAAAGGCCCGACCGCGCTTGCGACCTCGTCCGACCCGGTCGCGGCCGCCAAGGTCGCGGTCGACTTCGCCAAGACGAACGACAGGCTGGAGATCGTCGGCGGAGCGATGGGCGACACCCTGCTCGACGTCGCCGGGATCAAGGCTCTGGCCGAGCTCCCGTCGCTCGACGAGCTTCGGGCCAGGCTGGTGGGGCTCATCCAGGCGCCGGCGAGCAAGATCGCCCGCACCGTCAACGAGCCGGGCGCGCAGCTGGCGCGGATCTTCGCCGCCTATGGGGCGAAGGAAGCCGCCTGAGTTTTTCGCATAGATCTTTCAACGCACGCAAAATGGGGCCCTGGCCCCGCACAGGAGTAGAAACATGGCTGACATCACCAAGCTGGTCGACCAGCTTTCCGAACTGACCGTCCTCGAGGCTGCCGAGCTTGCCAAGGCGCTTGAGGAGAAGTGGGGCGTTTCCGCCGCCGCGGCTGTTGCCGCCGCTCCGGCCGCCGCTGCCGCTGCCGGCCCGGCCGCCGAGGAGAAGACCGAATTCGACGTCATTCTCACCGGCGACGGCGGCAAGAAGATCAACGTCATCAAGGAGGTCCGCGCCATCACCGGCCTTGGCCTCGGCGAGGCGAAGGCGCTGGTCGAAGGCGCGCCGAAGGCCGTCAAGGAAGGCGTCGGCAAGGACGAGGCCGAGAAGATCAAGAAGCAGATCGAGGACGCCGGCGGCACCGTCGAGCTCAAATAAGCTTCGCTTCTCTAGTGAAAAAGAAGGGCGGTCCCTTGGGGCCGCCCTTTTTGTTGGTTCGGCCTGCGCTCACTCTGCGCCGCAGCTGATCGCGCCTTCGAACTTCCAGCTCATGCCTTCGGAAGATGCGCCTTGGGCGTCGAAAAGATCGAGAGTGTAGCGGCCCTCATAGGCTCCATCATCGCCGGCCTTCGCAATGATCGTCAGCTCGACATAACCATGCGCCTTGTTCCCTGCTCGCTCGCGATAAAGAAGGAGCCGCAACTCGCTGCCGTCGAGCCAATATTGCGGGACATGCGCAGTTTCGAAGAGGGTGGTGCGAAGGTCGGCCGGTACCGAAGGATCGAGAACGCCGACCGTGCCCGCGAAATTGAAAAGCGGCCCGCCGAGCCCGCGGGTGACCCCGCTGTTGATGGCGATTGTCGCGGCTTTGTCGCTGGCATCGCACCACAGGCCGCCTGAAGCCTGCGCCTGTCCGGAATCGAGAAAGAGTGCGGCAGCGGCGATCGACCAACGCATTGTCTTTCCCCCCGGTGAAACGGGAGGCACATTGCGGGCGAGCGTCGGCCACGGTCAAGCAAGCATGTGGTGCCCTCTTCCGCCTTGGTTCGCCAGCGCCTAGGCTCGCCTAATGCGAGCGCTGATCCTCCTTGCGGCTTTGGCCTCCGCGACCGGTGCCGCCGCGCAACAGCAGCAGCATCCGACCTCGGCCTACACCAGGCTCGACCTCGACTCGTGCAAGCGGATGGACCAGGGCGAGGACCCGGTCGGCGCGACCTGGCGCTGCGCCGGCTATGCGAACCTGGCGCTGTTCGTCCGCAATGCCGACGACCGCTATGACCTGGACGCCGGGATCGAAAGCGACGAGGCCCGGTTCGCCGACACGTTCGACTATCCCGGCGAGACCGTCGAATGGCGGCTGTTCAACGGCACGCCCTTCGCGATGATCTATCGGCTGAAGAACGCCAATCCCGACCGCCCGCCGTCTTCGATCCTGGTCGTGGAATCGGTCGGGCGCGGGACCAAGGCCGGCTGCCGGGTCGCGGAAATCCCGGGATCGCGGCGCAACGCCAACGAGCGGGCGCGGGAGATCGCCGACCAATTGCTGGCGACCCCGGCGCGCTGCCTGCCCTCCAACTAACGGCGCGCCCCACCTCTTGCGTTGGGGCGAAAAGGGCGTATATCGGCCTCATCCAAACATAGACGGCTCTGGCCGCACTCTAGCGTGCGCCCGGAGCTTTTCCCGTCCCCTCCGGGACAGGGCCCGAACGGCGCACGGGCTCAACGCATTGGAGGGGGAAGCGGGGCAAGCGCTCCAATCTGACCTCCGGCGGACGCCGGAGAACCGAGCCGGGCCCCATCCTGCGATGGGCTTTGGCTCACAGCGCAGGGACGATAATGGCAACCAAGGCGATCGACGCACCGGCCCCGACCATCGGCCGAACCACCGCCGCGCGGCGGATCCGCAAGATCTTCGGCAACATCCACGAAATCTCCGAGATGCCGAACCTCATCGAGGTCCAGCGCGAGAGCTACGAGCAGTTTCTGCGCTCCGACCCGTCGGTCGGCTATGTCTCGGGCCTCGAGAAGACGCTCCGCTCAGTCTTCCCGATCGAGGATTTCGCGGGCACCGCCCACCTCGACTTCGACCATTATGTCCTCGAGGACCCCAAGTACGACACCGATGAGTGCCGCCAGCGGGGCCTGACCTATGCGGCGCCGATGCGAGTCACGCTGCGCCTGACGACCTTCGAGATCGACCCCGACACCGAAGCCCGCTCCGTCATCGATATCAAGGAGCAGGACGTCTACATGGGCGACATGCCGCTCATGACGCAGAACGGCACCTTCATCATCAACGGCACCGAGCGGGTCATCGTTTCCCAGATGCACCGCTCGCCCGGCGTCCTGTTCGACCACGACCGCGGCAAGACCCACGCCAGCGGCAAGTATCTGTTCGCGGCCCGGGTCATCCCGTACCGCGGCAGCTGGCTCGACTTCGAGTTCGACGCCAAGGACATCGTCAACGTCCGAATCGACCGCAAGCGCAAGCTGCCGGTCACCGCGCTCCTGCACGCGCTCGGGCTGACGAGCGAGGACATCCTCAACACCTTCTATAACACGGTCGTCTATGAGCGCGGCAAGAATGGCTGGCAGATCCCCTATGTCGCCGAGAATTGGCGCGGGCAGAAGCCGAGCTATGACGTCGCCGACGCCAAGACCGGCGAGATCATCTTCAAGGCGGGCGAGAAGATCACGCCGCGCCGCGCCAACCAGGTGGCCAAGGACGGGCTGAAGAAGCTGCTTATCCCGACCGAGGAAATCTTCGGTCGCTTTTCCGCGCACGACCTCATCAACGAGAAGACCGGCGAGATCTACATCGAGGCAGGCGACGAGGTCAGCGAGGAGAATCTCGAGAAGCTCGACAAGGCTGGCATCAAGACCCTCGAGCTGCTCGACATCGACTATGTCAACACGGGGCCCTGGATCCGCAACACGCTCAAGGCCGACAAGTCCGAGGACCAGGATTCGGCGCTGTCCGACATCTACCGGGTGATGCGCCCGGGCGAGCCGCCGACGCGCGAGACCGCCGACGCCCTCTTCTACGGCCTGTTCTTCGACCCCGAGCGCTACGACCTTTCCGCCGTCGGCCGGGTCAAGCTCAACATGCGCCTCGGCCTCGACGCCGAGGACACGGTCACGACCTTGCGCCGCGAGGACATCATTGCCGTCGTCAAGGAGCTCGTAAACCTCAAGGACGGCAAGGGCGAGATCGACGACATCGACAACCTCGCCAACCGCCGCGTGCGCTCGGTCGGCGAGCTTCTCGAGAACCAGTACCGAGTCGGGCTGCTGCGCATGGAGCGCGCGGTCAAGGAGCGGATGAGCAGCGTCGACGTGTCGACGGTGATGCCCAACGACCTGATCAACGCCAAGCCGGCGGTCGCCGCGGTGCGCGAGTTCTTCGGTTCATCGCAGCTCTCGCAGTTCATGGACCAGACCAACCCCCTGTCGGAAGTCACCCACAAGCGGCGCGTCTCCGCGCTCGGCCCGGGCGGCCTGACCCGCGAGCGCGCCGGCTTCGAGGTCCGCGACGTTCACCCGACCCACTATGGCCGGATTTGCCCAATCGAGACCCCGGAAGGCCCGAACATCGGCCTCATCAACAGCCTTGCGAGCTTCAGCCGGGTCAACAAGTACGGCTTCATCGAGACGCCCTACCGCAAGGTCGTGGACGGCAAGGTGACCGACGAGGTCGTCTATCTGTCGGCGATGGAGGAGGCCAAGCACACGATCGCCCAGGCCAACGCCGAGCTCAACAAGGACCGCACCTTTGCCGAGGAGATCGTCTCGGCCCGCCGCAACGGCGACTTCCTGATGGCGCCGCGGGACCAGATCACGCTGATGGACGTCAGCCCCAAGCAGCTCGTCTCGGTCGCCGCCTCGCTGATTCCGTTCCTGGAAAACGACGACGCCAACCGCGCGCTAATGGGATCGAACATGCAGCGCCAGGCGGTGCCGCTGCTGCAGGCCGAGGCGCCGCTGGTCGGCACCGGCATGGAGGAAACGGTCGCACGCGATTCCGGCGCGGCCATCGCCGCCCGCCGCGCGGGCGTGGTCGACCAGGTCGACGCCGCGCGCATCGTTGTTCGGGCGTCGGGCGAGCTCAGGCCCGGTGAATCGGGGGTCGACATCTACACGCTGATGAAGTTCCAGCGGTCGAACCAGAACACCTGCATCAACCAGCGCCCGCTGGTGAAGAAGGGCGAGACGGTGGAGGCCGGGCAGATCATCGCCGACGGCCCATCGACCGAATATGGCGAGCTCGCGCTCGGCCGCAACGTGCTCGTCGCGTTCATGCCGTGGAACGGCTACAACTACGAGGACTCGATCCTCATCTCCGAGCGGATCGTCAAGGACGACGTGTTCACCTCGATCCACATCGAGGAATTCGAGGTGATGGCCCGCGACACCAAGCTGGGCCCTGAAGACATCACCCGCGACATCCCCAACGTCGGCGAGGAGGCGCTGCGCAACCTCGACGAAGCGGGAATCGTCTACATCGGCGCCGAGGTCGAGCCGGGCGACATCCTGTGCGGCAAGATCACGCCCAAGGGCGAAAGCCCGATGACCCCGGAGGAGAAGCTGCTTCGCGCCATCTTCGGCGAGAAGGCCTCCGACGTGCGCGACACCTCGCTTCGCCTGCCGCCGGGCGTTCAGGGCACGGTGGTCGAGGTGCGCGTGTTCAACCGCCACGGTATCGACATCGACGACCGCACCCGCGCCATCCAGACCGAGGAGAAGGAGCGGCTGAAGAAGGACGCCGACGACGAGCGCGCGATCCTCAACCGCGCGACCTTCGCCCGGCTCAAGGAAATGCTGCTCAAGCAGACCGCGACCGCGGCGCCCAAGGGCATCAAGAAGGGCAGCAAGATCGACGAGTCGGCGCTCGAGGCCGTGCAGCCGCACGAGTGGTGGAAGATCGCCGTCAAGGACGACAAACGCCAGTCGGACATCGAGGCGCTGAAGGCCCAGTATGACGAGGCGACCGGAGTGATCCAGCGCCGGTTCGAGGATCGGGTCGAGAAGCTCGAGCGCGGCGACGAGCTGCCGCCGGGCGTGCTGAAGATGGTCAAGGTGTTCGTCGCGGTGAAGCGCAAGCTCCAGCCGGGCGACAAGATGGCCGGCCGCCACGGCAACAAGGGCGTCATCAGCCGCATCCTTCCGCAAGAGGACATGCCGTTCCTCGAGGACGGGACCCCGGTCGACATCGTCCTCAACCCGCTCGGCGTGCCGAGCCGGATGAACGTCGGCCAGATTTTCGAGACCCACCTCGGCTGGGCCGCGCGCGGCCTCGGCAAGCAGATCCAGGAGATGCTGGAAGGCATGCACGAGCGGGGCAAGGATTTCGCCGACAAGGACGTCAAGGCGATCCGCTCGAAGATCAAGGACATCTACGGCAAGAATTACGCCAAGGAGATCGATGCCCGAAGCGACGAGGACGTCATGGAGATGGCTTCGGCGCTCACCCGTGGAGTTCCGATGGGAACGCCGGTGTTCGACGGCGCGCGCGAGCCGGACGTGACCGCGATGCTCGAGAAGGCGGGTCTCGACCCGTCGGGCCAGGTCACCCTGTTCGACGGCCGCACCGGAACGCCGTTCGATCGCAAGGTCACGGTGGGCTACATCTACATGCTGAAGCTGCACCACCTGGTCGACGACAAGATCCACGCGCGCTCGATCGGGCCATACAGCCTCGTCACCCAGCAGCCGCTGGGCGGCAAGGCGCAGTTCGGCGGCCAGCGCTTCGGCGAGATGGAGGTGTGGGCGCTGCAGGCCTATGGCGCCGCCTACACGCTCCAGGAGATGCTGACGGTAAAGTCGGACGACGTGATCGGCCGGACCAAGGTCTACGAGGCGATCGTCAAGGGCGACGACACGTTCGAGGCCGGGATCCCGGAAAGCTTCAACGTGCTGGTCAAGGAAATGCGCAGCCTCGGGCTCAACGTCGAGCTCGACTCCATCCAGCATGAGGAAGAGCCGCCGGCGATCGCAGCGGAATAAGCCCGAACATTCACCCCGCCCCTCCGCGCCGCGCGGAGGGGACTGAGGAAGAGAAGAGATGAACGAACTGAGCCCCTTCGCAAACCCGGTCGCCAAGCCGGAGACGTTCGACCAGATCCGCATCGGGATCGCCTCTCCGGACAAGATCCGTTCGTGGTCGTTCGGCGAGATCAAGAAGCCCGAGACGATCAACTACCGCACGTTCAAGCCGGAGCGTGACGGCCTGTTCTGCGCGCGCATCTTCGGGCCGATCAAGGACTATGAGTGCCTGTGCGGCAAGTACAAGCGCATGAAGTACAAGGGCATCGTCTGCGAGAAGTGCGGAGTCGAAGTCACCGTCTCCAAGGTCCGCCGCGAGCGCATGGGTCATATCGAGCTGGCCGCGCCGGTCGCCCACATCTGGTTCCTCAAGAGCCTTCCGAGCCGGATCGGCCTGCTTCTCGACATGCAATTGAAGCAGCTCGAGCGGATTCTCTATTTCGAAAGCTATGTTGTCCTCGAGCCGGGCCTGACTCCGCTCGAGCGCCACCAGCTGCTGACCGAGGACGAGCTGCTCGAGGCGCAGGACGAATATGGCGAGGACGCCTTCTCGGCCGGGATCGGCGCCGAGGCCGTCAAGCAGATGCTGATGGACCTCGACCTCGAGGGCGAGAAGGAAATCCTGCTCAAGGAGCTGTCGGAGACCAAGTCCGAGCTCAAGCCCAAGAAGATCATTAAGCGACTCAAGGTCGTCGAGAGCTTCCTCGAATCGGGCAACCGGCCCGAGTGGATGATCCTCGACGTCGTGCCCGTGATTCCGCCCGAGCTTCGCCCGCTGGTCCCGCTCGACGGCGGCCGCTTCGCGACGTCTGATCTGAACGACCTCTACCGCCGAGTCATCAACCGCAACAACCGCCTGAAGCGGCTGATGGAGCTGCGCGCGCCGGACATCATCGTCCGCAACGAGAAGCGCATGCTGCAGGAAGCCGTCGATGCCCTGTTCGACAATGGCAGGCGCGGACGCACCATCACCGGCGCCAACAAGCGGCCGCTCAAGTCGCTGTCCGACATGCTCAAGGGCAAGCAGGGCCGCTTCCGCCAGAACCTGCTCGGCAAGCGGGTCGATTATTCGGGCCGCTCGGTCATCGTCACCGGCCCGGAGCTGAAACTCCACCAGTGCGGGCTGCCGAAGAAGATGGCGCTCGAACTGTTCAAGCCGTTCATCTACTCGCGCCTCGACGCCAAGGGCCTTTCGATGACCCTCAAACAGGCGAAGAAGTGGGTCGAGAAGGAGCGCAAGGAAGTCTGGGACATCCTCGACGAGGTCATCCGCGAGCATCCGGTACTGTTGAACCGCGCGCCGACTCTCCACCGGCTCGGCATCCAGGCGTTCGAGCCGGTGCTGATCGAGGGCAAGGCGATCCAGCTCCACCCGCTGGTCTGCGCCGCGTTCAACGCCGACTTCGACGGCGACCAGATGGCCGTACACGTGCCGCTGAGCCTCGAGGCGCAGCTGGAAGCGCGCGTGCTGATGATGAGCACCAACAACATTCTGTCGCCCGCCAACGGCAAGCCGATCATCGTCCCGTCACAGGACATGGTGCTCGGGCTCTATTATCTGTCGATCGAGAAGGAAGGCGAGCCCGGCGAGGGCATGATGCTGTCCGACATGGCCGAGGTCCACCAGGCGCTGGCCGCCGGTGCGGTGACCCTGCACAGCAAGATCGTCAGCCGGGTCCCGCAGACCGACGAGGACGGCAACACCTATATGAAGCGCTTCGAGACGACTCCGGGCCGGATGCTTCTGGGCGAAACCCTGCCCAAGAGCCACAAGGTTCCGTTCGAGACGATCAACCGGCTTCTGACCAAGAAGGAGATCGGCGACGTCATCGACATCGTCTATCGCCACACCGGCCAGAAAGAGACGGTGCTGTTCGCCGACGCGATCATGCAGCTGGGCTTCCGCCACGCCTTCACGGCCGGAATCTCGTTCGGCAAGGACGACATGGTCATCCCCGCCGAGAAGGAAAAGCTGGTCGAGGAGACCCGCGCGCTCGTCAAGGATTACGAGCAGCAGTACCAGGACGGCCTGATCACCCAGCAGGAAAAGTACAACAAGGTGATCGACGCCTGGTCGCGCTGCGGCGACCGGGTCGCGTCCGAGATGATGAAGGAAATCTCGGCGACGCCCAAGGGTCCGGACGGCCGCGAAGCCGACGTCAATTCGATCTACATGATGGCCCACTCCGGCGCGCGCGGAAGCCAGGCGCAGATCAAGCAGCTGGCCGGAATGCGCGGCCTGATGGCCAAGCCGTCGGGCGAGATCATCGAGACGCCGATCATCTCCAACTTCAAGGAGGGGCTGACCGTCCTTGAATATTTCAACTCGACCCACGGCGCCCGCAAGGGCCTCGCCGACACGGCGCTGAAGACGGCGAACTCGGGCTATCTGACCCGTCGCCTCGTCGACGTCAGCCAGGACGCCGTCATCGTCGAGGAGGATTGCGGCACCGATCGGGCGCTCGAGATGCGCCCAATCGTCCAGGGCGGCGCGGTCATCGCTTCGCTCGCCGACCGCGTTCTGGGCCGGACCACCGCCGAGGACGTCGCCGACCCGAAGACCGGCGAGGTCCTGATCGCAGAGGGCACCTTGCTCGACGAGGCGATGGTGCAGCAGATCGAGGAGATCGGCCTGCAGGGCATCAAGATCCGCTCGCCGCTGGTGTGCGCGTCCAAGCAGGGCGTTTGCGGCAAGTGCTATGGGCGCGACCTTGCCCGCGGAACGCCGGTCAACATCGGCGAGGCGGTCGGAGTCATCGCCGCCCAGTCGATCGGCGAGCCGGGAACGCAGCTGACGATGCGGACCTTCCACATCGGCGGCGCCGCCCAGCTCAACGAGCAGTCGAACCTGGAGGCGCCGGTCGACGGCACCATAGAGCTGCGCGACATGCCGACGATCATCGACCCGCGCGGCCGCCACCTGTCGCTGTCGCGGTCGGGCGAGATCGCCATCCTGGACATGGACGGCCGCGAGCTGTCGACGCACCGCGTGCCCTACGGCGCGCACCTGCTCTACGAGAGCGGGCATATCGTCAGCCGCGGCGACCGCATCGCCGAGTGGGATCCGGCCTTCAGCCCGGTCATCACCGAGACGGGCGGTACGGTTAAGTACCAGGACCTGATCGAGAACCGGACGATGACCGAGCAGCTCGACGAATCCACGGGTATCACGCAGCGCGTGGTGACCGAAGATACGGGCCGTTCGAAGAAGGACAGCCTCCACCCGCGCCTGACGCTGATGGGCGGCAAGGCCAAGGAGGCCGGCGTCTACCGGCTTCCGGCCGGGGCCATCATCGCCATCGAGGACGGCCAGGAAGTCGAGGCCGGCGAGGTGCTCGCCCGCTTGCCGCGCGAGGCCGCGAGGACACGCGACATCACCGGCGGTCTGCCGCGGGTTGCCGAGTTGTTCGAGGCCCGCAAGCCCAAGGAGAATGCGATCATTGCCAAGGTGTCCGGCAAGGTCACCTTCCTTCGCGATTACAAGGCGAAGCGGAAGATCGCGATCGTTCCCGAGGACGGCGGCGAGCCGGTCGAGTATCTGGTTCCCAAGTCGAAGCTGATCGAAGTCCAGGAAGGCGACTATGTGAAGCGCGGCGACAATCTCGTCGGCGGTTCACCCGACCCCCACGACATCCTCGAGGTGCTCGGGGTCGAGGCGCTCGCCGAATACCTCGTCAGCGAGATCCAGGAGGTCTACCGGCTGCAGGGCGTGAAGATCAACGACAAGCACATCGAGGTGATCGTCCGCCAGATGCTGCAGAAGGTCGAGATCACCGACGGCGGCGACACGACTCTGCTTCCCGGCGAGCAGGTCGACCGCGAGGAGATGGATGAGATTAACTCGCGCCTGGAGAAGAAGCAGAAGCCCGCGCAGGGCAAGCCGGTGCTTCTCGGCATCACCAAGGCGAGCCTGCAGACCCGCAGCTTCATTTCCGCGGCCTCGTTCCAGGAAACGACCCGGGTGCTCACCGAGGCGTCGGTCCAGGGCAAGGTCGACACGCTGCTCGGCCTCAAGGAGAATGTGATCGTTGGGAGGCTGATCCCAGCGGGCACGGGCGCGGGCATGAACCGACTGCGCATCGCCGCCTCGGCGCGCGACGCGGCGCTTCGCGCCCAGCAGCGCAAGCTCCAGGAATCGCTGATCCTGCCCGACACCGCAGCCGAGGAGCATGCGGCCGAGCTCGCCCAGGGCGAGGAAGCCGCGATCCAGGCCGACCCGCTGGCCGAAGTCGCGCCTTCGGGCCATGGCCTCGATGCGGACGCCGGCGACTATCTGAAGGACTAGCCCGCCACCGCAGGCCTGTTCCCGGGGACAGGCGAGGCGGCTAGCCTTTTATCGAAACAAAAAGCCCCGCCGGTTATGCGCCGGCGGGGCTATTTTTCCACGTTGCTGACCGCCTACTTGCAGCGCCCCTGCTTCATTAGCTCTTCGGTGCAGTTGGCGACCGAATTGACGTCCTCGGCGGCGCCGCGGACGGTGTTGCAGGCGGCAACCGCCAGGCTGCCGGCGATCACCAGCGCAGTTACGAGCTTCGAACCCATCCTCATTCCTCCTTACAGGTGCGAAACGAGAATGGACTTAAAGCCCCTGCTCTGTCCAGCCGCCTTGCCTAGCAATTCTGGCCTTCAAGGACGACGTTTTCGGTGCAGTTGGCGACCGAATTGACGTCGCGAGCGGCGCCGCGGACGGTGTTGCAGGCCGCCGTCGCGATGGCCGCCCCGATGATCAGTACGGTGGTGAGCTTCTGAAACATGCAAATTCTCCTGCCTAACGGGAGAACGAAACGCGGCAGGAACGAAAGTGCTCCGTTCGGCTGGACGGATTTTGCTTTCGCCTCGTCAGACCGCGACCGGCGCGGCGATATGCGGATGCGGATCGTAATTCTCGAAAGCGAAATCCTCCGCCTCGTACTCGAACAGGCCCTGGCCGCGGTCCTTGAGTACCAGCTGGGGAAGCGGCCGCGGCTTCCGGCTGAGCTGCTCACGCACCTGCTCCATGTGGTTGGAATAAATGTGGCAGTCGCCGCCCGTCCAGACGAACACGCCAGGCTCAAGCCCGCATTCGCGCGCCAGCATGTGGGTCAGGAGCGAATAGCTGGCGATGTTGAAGGGCACGCCCAGGAACATGTCGGCGCTGCGCTGGTAGAGCTGCAGGTTGAGCCGGCCAGCCGCAACCTGGGTCTGGAACAGGCAATGGCAGGGCGCCAGCGCCATCTTGTGGATGTCACCCGGGTTCCAGGCGGTGACGATCTGGCGCCTCGAATTGGGGTCCTTGCGGATCAGCTCGACCAGATTGGCGATCTGGTCAATGTGGCGCCCGTCCGCCGTCTCCCAGTCGCGCCACTGCTTGCCGTAGACAGGACCTAGGTCGCCGTTGGAATCGGCCCATTCGTCCCAGATCCGGACCTTGCGCTCCTTGAGCCAGGCAATGTTAGTGTCGCCGCGCAGGAACCACAGCAGCTCGACGATGATCGATCGCAGGTGCAGCTTCTTGGTGGTGACAAGCGGGAAGCCCTTGGCGAGGTCGAAGCGTATCTGCGCGCCGAAATAGCTAAGCGTCCCGGTGCCGGTGCGATCCGACTGCGGAACGCCCTGGTCGAGGATTGTCTGCAGCAGGTCGAGATATTGGCGCATCGCTCAATAACCCATCAGCGCCAGCACTTCCCGGCGGCTGCGCTCGTCGGAGCGGAAAGTGCCCATCATCCGGCTGGTGGTCATCATCACGCCCGGCGTGTTCACGCCGCGTGCGGTCATGCACGAATGGCTGGCCTCGATGACGACCGCGACCGCCTTGGGCTCGAGATGCTCCCAGATGCAGTCGGCGACCTGGGCGGTCAACCGCTCCTGCACCTGCAACCGCCGCGCATAGCCGTGAAGAACTCGCGCCAGCTTGCTGATCCCGACCACCTTGTCGCGCGGCAGATAGGCGATCGCCGCTTTGCCGATGATCGGCGCCATATGGTGCTCGCAATGCGACTGGAAGGGGATGTCCTTCAGAAGCACGATCTCGTCATAGCCGCCGACCTCGTAAAAGGTGCGGCTGAGATGGATCGCCGGGTCTTCGGCATAGCCTTGCGCATATTCCGCCCAGGCGCGGGCCACTCGCCCAGGGGTTTCGGCGAGGCCCTCGCGATCGGGATCGTCGCCGGCCCAGCGGATCAGCGTGCGGACGGCCTCGCGCACCTCGTCGGGGACGGGGACCTGCGGAGGCGAACTGTAGAGGTCGCCGTCTTCGGGAGTCGGGCTCAAGTCGCTTCCTCTCAAATCTCGTAGTCGGGCCAGTCGTCGGGACTGTCCGAGCCGGCCTTGCGCTTCTGGATATGGTCGTAGATTCGCGTGACGGTGCGGCCGGCCGTTTCGGTGAACCAACCGGGAACCGCGGCATGGATTATCGCCGCGCAGCCCGCACCGATCAGCTCGGCCCCGATCTTCACCGCGCCCGCCCCGTGGCTGGCCCAGCTCATCCCGAGCGAACGCGGATGCTCCAGAAACATCCGATCCAGGAGTGGCTGATTCGTGCCCTGCAGGTCCCTTCGATCCGTCGTTGCCATCGCCCCTGTCCCAAATTGGGTGGCGACCCCGACAGGATTCGAACCTGTGGCCCTCAGATTAGGAATCTGATGCTCTATCCTGCTGAGCTACGGGGTCGGCCCATCCCCTCGATAGGGATGCGGCGGCGTTTCTTCAATTGACCTGCCCTGGCGGGACGACCGGAAGCGGCAGAGGCGCGACCGGGATTCCTTCCTCGACGAGCAAGCGTGCCTCGGCCGGAGTCGCGTGCCCGTGCACTGGCCGCGCCTTGGATTCACCCAAATGAATCGCGCGCGCTTCCTCGGTGAAGCGGTCGCCGACCCATTCGGATTCCGCAAGCGCAGCCGACTGAAATTCCGCCAGCTTCCGGATCAGCGCCGACCGCTCCGAATATCTGGCGGGGATCCGTGGGGCCATTGGCGCCTTCCCGACCTGAGACGATCCGCACACCGGGCATTCGACCAGGCCAAGCGCCGACTGCTCCTCGAATTCGGCGCCCGAGCGAAACCAGGCTTCGAACACGTCGCCGCTGTCGCGGCATTGAAGGTCGAAGACGATCACCGCTGCACGGGCTCCCCGACCGGACGGCGATGGCTGAGCGCAGGCACCCGTGAGCGGACCTCGGCGATCCTGCCGAGGTCGATGTCCGCGAAGCCAACGCCGACGTCCGTTCCCATGTCGAGCTTTATCTCCCCCCAGGGGTCGACAAGCAAGGAATGACCGTAAGTCTCGCGCCCGTCCGCGTGCCGGCCCGACTGGGCGGCGGCGACGACGAACACGCCGGCTTCGATGGCCCGGGCCCGGAGCAGCACCTCCCAATGCGCCCTTCCGGTCGGGACAGTAAAGGCGGCGGGGACCGAGATCAGCTGCGCCCCGGCCTCGCTCAAACGTTCGAACAGCGCCGGGAAGCGCAGGTCGTAGCAGATCGTCAGCCCGAGCCTGCCGACCGGCGTTCCGTCGACGACGACCGAGTCGGTCCCGCCCCGGTAAATCGTCGATTCGCGCCAGCTTTCGCCTGTGGGGAGATCGACGTCGAACAGGTGGATCTTGTCGTAGCGCGCCCGGATCTCGCCATCCGAATCGACGACGAAGCCGCGGTTGGCGAACTTGCCATCCTCTGCCGCGACCGCGATCGAGCCGAGGTGGAGCCAGATCCTGCAGCGCCGCGCGGCTTCGCGGCAAGCGGCGAGCACCTCGTCCTCTTCCTCCGGCCGGACGTTGCCGCGCGCCCGCTGCGTGTCGCGATCGAGGAGGCCCGACATCTCGGGCGTAAACAGCATCTGCGCGCCGCCGCCCGCGGCCGCCTGAATCGCGTCGACAAGCGCACGCGCGTTGGCCGCCGGGTCGATTCCCGTTTGCGACTGGAAGATGGCGATTTTCGTCATTCCCGCTGCAGCAATTGGTCCAGCCTGCCCTCGCGCTCAAGCGCAATCAGGTCGTTGCACCCGCCGACATGGCGGCCGTCGATGAAGATCTGCGGCACCGTCGTGCGGCCGCCCGAGCGCTCGATCATCTCCTCGCGCCTGGGGCCGCCGCCATCGACCGCATATTCCTTGAACTCGACGCCCTTGGACTGGAGCAGGTGGAGTGCGCGGACGCAAAAGCCGCAGAAGGTCTTGGTATAGATCTCGACGCTCGGCACCGTCATTCCCTCAAACATCGATCTGCGACGGCCGCAGCACCCGCGCCCAGCTGACCAGTTCGACCCGCGCCGCGCCGGCACGCTTCAGGGCCCGGGCGCAGGCGTTGGCGGTGCTTCCCGTCGTCAGCACGTCATCGACGAGAACGATGGTCCGGCCGCGAAGCTCCGCGGCGCGGTTGGCGCGAAAAGCGCCGGCGACGGTACGGCGACGCTGGCGGATCGTCATTCCCTTGAGCGGCGGCGTGGCGCGGATCCTGCGCAAGGCGTCGACCGCGAGTGGATGGCCGGTGGCGCGCGAGAGCTCGCGGGCGACGAAGGCCGATTGGTTGAAACCGCGCCGCCACAGCCGTGCCCGGTGCAGCGGGATGGGAACGAACAGCGCGTCGGGCGGGAGCTCGCCGAGCAGCGGCCGGATATAGCGCGACATGGTCCGGGCGAGCGCGACCTTGCGTCCGTATTTCAGGCGCATGGCAATCTGCCGGCTTATTTCCCCGTAAGCGACCGCGGCGCGGATCCGGTCGAGCCGCGGCGGCCTCGCAAGGCAGGCGCCGCAGGTCTCGGCATCGGTCGCGGCAAGCGGGATCCCGCAGCGCACGCAGCCGCCGGGTCCAAGAAACTCGAGCTGGCGCCAGCATTCCGGGCAAAAGCTGTCGAGCGAGTCGACAATGACCCCGCAGCCGCCGCAGCGCGGCGGAAGCGCGAAATCGAGGACGGACCGGAACAGCCGGGACGCGGCGCGACGAAACTGCACCGCCCGTCTTGTCGCCCAGCCCATGCCATCGCAGAAGCGTGCCGGTGAAGCCGCTGTTCGACATGCGCGCGCGCGCCAGGTGCCGCGACCGCGCCTACTGGTCGGGGCCGGTGCTGTTCCTCCACGAGCGCGCCTTTTCCGACATCCTGGAGCGGCTCGGCGAGGTGCGGCGAAGCTTTCGCGACGCGCTTTTGGTCGGATCGCCCGATCCCGGCTGGCCGGAGCGGCTCGCCGCGATCGCCGCAAAGGTCAAAGTGCTCGACCCTGGCGCGGCCTTCGCGAGGGCAGCTGGCGGACAGCAGGTGACCGAGGAGGCGATCGACCTCGAGCCCGCGAGCTTCGAGCTCATCGTCGCAGCCGGCACGCTGGACACGGTCAACGACCTGCCCGGAGCGCTGCTTCGGCTCCAATTACTGCTGAAACCCGATTCTCTGCTGATCGGCGCGGTTCCCGGAGGCGATTCCCTCCCCGCCTTGCGGCGGGCGATGCGCGCCGCCGACTCGGTTGCCGGATCGGCTTCGCCACACGTCCATCCGCGGATCGAACCCGCCGGCTTCGCGCAATTGCTGGCGGCAGCGGGCTTTCTCATGCCGGTCGTCGACGTCGACCGGGTGGAAGTCGCCTATCCGGGGCTGCGCGCCCTGGTTTCCGACTTGCGCGGCATGGCCGCCGGCAACGTCCTTGTCGAGCGGTCCCGGGCCCCGCTCGGCCGGGCGGCGCTGGCCGCGGCCGAGGCCGAGTTTTCACGCGGAGCCGAACGCACCGTCGAGCGCTTCGAGATCCTGCATTTCGCCGCCTGGTCGCCGTCCCCACCCGCGCAGGCGAAGGAAGCCTGACCGGCCGTTAACCGCAATGCGGGCCGACTTGTTAACTCCCGACCCTTATTGGTGCCCGTGTGGACGTGGACCAGAGGAGGGTGGCGTGAGCGCTATCCGACAGATGATGCGCGGGCTGCTCGCCGACCACCGGGGGGCGACCGCAGTCGAATACGGGCTTATCGCGGCGCTGATCGTCATTGCGGCGATGGGCGGAATCTCCGCGCTCGGCGGCGGCGCCGGCGGCATGTGGTCGGAGCTCGGCAACACGGTTGCAACAATAATGTGACGCCCCTCAGCTCTTCCGCGTGCCGTAGACGACCAGCTTGACCTTCTGGCCCGGGGCAAGGCGCGCTCCGGGCGCAAGCCCGTTGAGCGCAAGGAATCGGTCGAGCTTGAAGTCCCGATAAGCCATCCGCGCCGCCAGTGACTGCACCGTATCGCCCGGCGCAACGGTGACGACGTCGATCACCCGCGGGCGGATCGCGGCCGCCTCGGCGGCGCTGACCTTGCGGATCGAATTCACCATCGAGGCGAACTGACCCATCCCGGTCCCGCCAGGGGTCAGCATGACGAAGTGATAGACCGTGTCGGGCGCCCATTGGTAAGCGACGACACTGATGTCGAGAACGCCGGACGAAACGTTGGCTCGCGTCAGCGTGTAGGCGGCCGGGATTCCGTTGATCATCACCCGTCGCGGCGGCGCAACCGCCAGCTGCCTTCCGCCCGCCAGCTCCTCGAGGGCCGCATAGAGATAGTTCTCGAGGCTACCGCGATACCGCCCCCCGCCGAATTGCGCCTTTCCGCCGGAGCCGGCGATGGAGACTGCTCGGGTCGAGTTCTGCATCAGATATCCGGGCGGAACCGCGAAGAAAATGCGAAGGTCGGGGTGAGTGAAGGTCCGGCCGTCGATGATCCCCTGCTCGGGGTCGTCGTCGACATAAATGCCGTCGACCTGGGCAAGAAAGGCGTCCCGGTTGCGGGTGCCGGTGCCCAGGCGGCCCGTCGCCCGGGCATCGGCCAGGGCGCGCTGCGCCCGGTTCTCGCTCAGCGGGTGAGTCATCGCCCATTCGGGGGCCTGGCGGTTTTCGCGGCCATGGATCCGCGACTGCAGCGCGCTGTTGCGGGTCAGGGCGAGAAGGATGCCGGCACCGCCCGCCGGGTCGTAGCCCGCCCCGACAAGGTAGCGCAGCCCCAGCGTGTCGGCCTGATATTCCTGTTCGCGCGAGAAGCTCAGGATGCGGAGCTTGGCGCTGCGCTGGGACATTTGTGCGATGGCGTTGCCGAGCCCGCCGCCGATATAGCTTCCGAAAATCGCGCCGAGGATGCCGCCGATAGAGTTGCGGCGGGCGACCTGCTGCCGCGCCTGCGCGTGCCCTGCGGCGACGTGGCCGACCTCGTGAGCGAGCGCGAAGGCCAGCTCCGACTCATTGTCGAGCAGGCTCATCAACTGGCGCGTGACGTAAATGTACCCGCCGGGCTGGGCGAAGGCGTTCTCCACCGCCGAGTTCAGGAGCGTGAAGCGGTAGGCCGAGCCCGGGTTCGCAATCCCCGACTGGGCGGCAACCCGCTGACCGACTGAGTTCACGTAAACGGCGCGCTCGCCGCCCTCGGCGCCGCCATATTCCTGGACGACCTCGGCATGCTCGCGCTGCGCCGCGGCGACGAGCCGCGGGTCGAGCGAGCGGACCGGATATTGGGCGACGACCGCTGTCGAAGACAGCAGCAGCGCGCCGGCAGAAATCCACAGCAGTGGCTTGCGCATCGTACCTCTCATAGCTTTCGGGGAAGGTTACGCTGCGGTTTTGAACGGCAGATGACTGATGCGGTTCCTGCCGCGCGCGTTCAGCCGATGGCGAGGAACTTGGCGCGCCGCTGCTCGAGCAACTGCGCCGGCTTCATCGCCGAGCAGCCCTTGAGCTCTTCGAGGATCGCCGACTTCAGCGTCCCGATCGCCGCCTCCGGGTCGCGCTGGGCGCCGCCCACCGGCTCGGGAACGATCCGGTCGACCACGCCGAGCGAAAGCAGGTCGTTAGCGGTGATCCGCATCGCTTCGGCGGCGTCAGCCGCCTTGTCCGCGGTCCGCCACAGAATCGAGGCGCAACCTTCGGGCGAAATGACCGAATAGACCGCGTGCTCGAACATCAGCACGCGGTTGGCGGTGGCGATGGCGACCGCGCCGCCCGAGCCGCCTTCGCCGACGATCGCGGCGATGAGCGGCACCTTGAGCTCGAGGCATTCCTCGGTGCAGCGGGCAATGGCCTCGGCCTGGCCGCGCTCCTCGGCCTGGACTCCGGGAAAGGCGCCCGGCGTGTCGACGAGCGTGACGACGGGAAGCCCGAACCGGTCGGCCAGGCGCATCAGCCGGATCGCCTTGCGATAGCCTTCCGGCTTGGCCATGCCGAAATTGTGCCGGAGGCGCGAAGCGGTGTCCTCGCCTTTCTCATGCCCGATCAGCATCACTTTGCGGCTGTCGATCCGGGCGAAGCCACCGATGATCGCCGGGTCCTCGCCGAACGCGCGGTCGCCCGCCAGCGGCATGAAGTCGTCGGTGAGCCCGGCGACATAATCCTTGAAATGCGGCCGCTCCGGATGGCGGGCGACCTGGGCCTTTTGCCACGGCGAAAGCTTCGAATAGGTGTCCGTGAGCAGCTTGGCCGCCTTGGCCTCCAGCCGGTCAACCTCGGCCTGGATGTCGAGCTCGCCATTGTCGGCCATTTCCTTGAGGTCGCGAACGCGCGCCTCGAGCTCGGCGATCGGCTTTTCGAAGTCGAGATAGGTCAGCATCGGCAGGGGCGGGTAGGACGGGCCGGACGCACCGTCAACGACCTCGGTCCGCAAGCGGGTGCCGCTCGTTGACCAGCCTGACCAGCCGAGCGGCATCGACGTGCGTGTAGATCTGCGTGGTCGCGATGTCGGCATGGCCGAGCAAGGCCTGAAGGACCCGAAGGTCAGCGCCGCCCGACAGAAGGTGCGTCGCGAAGGCGTGGCGAAGCACGTGCGGGCTGATCCGGTCGGGCGCAATTCCCGCGTCGGCCGCCATCGCCCGGACCAGCTGGAACAGGCGCACCCGGCTCAGGTGCTTGCTGCCGCTCGGGAACAGCCAGAGGCTCGAGGCCGGGACGCTGTCCAGCCAGTCCTTGACCGCCGTTTGGGCACGGCTCGAGATCGGCACGAGCCGTTCCTTCTCGCCTTTGCCGCGCAGGATGAGGAACGGCTGGCCGGGCCGGACCGCGCCGCGGGGCAGCGAAATCACTTCGCTCGCCCTGAGGCCAGAGCCGTAGAGCAGCTCCAGCAAGGCGAGGTTGCGCTGCGCGAGCGGCTCTCCACTCGCCGCCTTGTCTTGCGCCGCGGTGAAAATGGACTCAACGTCGGCTTCCGAAAGCACGCGCGGAAGCGGGCGCTGGAGCCTGGGCTGCGGCAGCGCCGCCGATGGATCGTCGCTTCGAAGCCCGTCGTCCACCAGGAAGCGGTAGAACCGGCGGAGCGCGGACGAGCGCCTCGCGACCGTCGAGGCGGCGAGCCCCGACCAGCGCTGACCGAGCGCGCCAAGGGCGTCACGGCCGGCGCTGCCCAAAGGCCCGCCGAGATCGGCAGCCGATTTCTCGAGATCGTTGCGGTACGCCGCGATCGTGTTGCGCGAAGCCCCCGCCTCGGCGGCTAGCATGTCGAGGAAGCGGTCGACCAGCGCGCGGTCGGATTCGATCACGTTCGGGCGAGCGCCTCGGCCGCAATCATCCGGGCGGCGAAATCCTGGCCGGTGTTCCGCATCGCCATCACCGCGTGGAACAGGTGCGAGGACGGGACGAAATCCCAGTCGCGGGCCTGGAACCCCGCACCCGCAAGCACGAGGACGCTCCCCGGTTGGCGCCGCCGCGCCGCCGCGTCGAGCAGCTGGGTCAGCGGGGAACCGCGCTCGATTCCAAGCCGGTGGCGGCTGTTGAGGCGTGAAGCCGCCCCGGCGTCCAGCTTGCCCAGGGCGAGCAGCCCGGCGACAAGGAAGGCGCTGCGCCTTTTGCCCTCGCTTTCGTCGCGGCCGACAAAGGCGTTGATCCGGCCAAAGCTGAGGTCGACCGGAGCGCCTTCCGGCGCGGCCAGAGCGAGCATCGCCCAGGCGCGGTCGCCCGGACCGTCATCCATCTGCCGGACGGCATTCGCCCAGCGCAGCGCGTGGCGGTCGAGGCCGGCGGCGAGCATCGAGGCGATGAGCTCGGGCGCGTCGGACTGGAGGTCCGGATCGGGCGCGATCCTGGCCGCCGCGCGTCCCAGCAGCGCGCGCGACGCTTCCCGCAAGAGCGGGTCGTCGCCCTGCCCCCAGATCCGCCGCATCGCCGCGATCCGCTGTTCCTGGTTGTTGGCGGCAAAGGCGAGGCGCAATTGCCAGGCGTCCGTGCCGCTCAAGTCATTGGGGTCGGTCGAATCGTAGATCCAGGCATAGAAGTCGACGAGCGACTGCGAGGAAAAGACCCCCAGCCCGGTCGCGACCCGGGCGGATTCAAGCCGGTCCTGGAACGGGATCAACGGCGCCCGCGCATACCAAGCGCGGAGCTGCGGCGAGGCGCGGTCGATCAGCCTTTCGGGCGGGCTCATTCCCGTCGCGGTCGACAGGCCGTAGCGCCAGGCGGTGAGCGCATCGACGGGCTCCCACTCGATGGTCGCCGCGGTGCCGGTGTCGGACGCAGCGCCGACGACCTTCTGGGCAAGCGTGAGGTCGATCCCCCCAACCGTGCCGCGGCGGCGGGCCGAATCGATCTGCGCGGACGCCGATTCGGCTTCGCCGTTCAGCGCCGAGCAGATCGCATGGATGAGCGGCGCGACCCGGGGCTCCTCCTCGCGGACGCGGTCTCCCATCCCGCACAACCCTAGCGGATCGGACGTCGCGAGCGCGCTCTGCACAGCGACTTGGGTCATCTTCGGCGTGAAGCGGTCCGTGTCGACGGCGCTCACGACCATTCGCGCCGCGTCCGCCTCGCCCAGCCGGAGCAGCAGCCAGGCGCGCTCGGCGGCCCAGTCGACGGGATTGACCCCGCCCGGCGAGCGCGCACTCGCGAGCAGCGCGTTGCGAAGCGCGATATGAGCCCAGCGCGATGCGAGCGGCGTGTCCATGCGCCGCATCAGGGTCGATAGGAAAACGCCGCTCGCCAAACCCCAGGGCGCCTCGCCAAGGCCCGCCTGGACCGGGTCGAGCGCCCCTGCGACGAACGGATTGCGGCGGGCATGGCGAGGATATTCAATTGCCGGCGGCGGCGGCTGCGTGACCAGCTCCTCCGCGTCGATTTCGACCGCATCGCTTTCGAGCGGCGCCTGCGCCTGGCCCGGCGATGGCTGCGTCACGGGCGACGGCTGCGGCGTTACCGCGGGAGAAGGCGCCGGCGCTGGCGACGGGGCTGGCGCGGTCGGAGCCGAATTCTGCACCTGCGCGATCGCGGGAATCGCGAGCGCGGCCGCGGCCCCGATTAGAAGAAGGCGACTAGCGGCCGGCTGCATTGGTCACGTCCACTTCGACCGGCTGCGTCGGGACTTCACGCGCCTGGCTGGACAGAAACACAAGCCCTCCCGCAATGATGAGGATGATGACGATCAGGAAAATGACGCGCGACATCGGCCCTTCCGCTTGGATCCCTGGGAGCGAGGGCTTTTGCCCGACCTTCGGGCCCGCTGTATAGCCCCTGCGATGGGCAGGCTTGCGCAGCGGCTGGACAGACCGATCGTGCTGGTGGGGCTGATGGGCGCCGGCAAGTCCACGGTCGGGCGAAGGCTGGCGAGGCGGCTCGGCCTGCCCTTTGTCGACAGCGACGACGCGATCGAGGACGCGGCGGGCTTTTCCGCCGCGGAGGTCTTCGAGCGCTACGGCGAGGCCGATTTCCGCGACGGCGAGCGTCGGCTTGTGGCTCGACTGGTCGAGGGCGAGGTCCGGGTCATCGCCACCGGCGGCGGCGCCTATGTCGACCCGCGCACCCGTAAGCTCCTCAACGAGCGCGCGATCACCGTCTGGCTGGACGCGCCGGTCGACATCCTCGCCGACCGAACGGGACGCCGCGACACCCGCCCGCTGCTCCGCAACGGCGATCGCAAGTCGACCCTGGAGCGCCTCGCCGAGCAACGCGGCCCGGCCTATGCCGAAGCGCATATCAGGGTCAGGAGTGGTGACGGAGCCCACAAGGACGTCGTCGACGCGATCCTCAAGGCGCTCGAGGATTATCTCGATTCGGGGACGGCTGGCGGCTCCGCGCCGCCTGAAGCCTCATCGGGCAGAGGCCCGGATATGAACGACCGCTCCCAGCCGGCGTGAAGGTCGCCGCTGGCGCTTTGCCGTTCCAGCCGCTCGCAGTCGCGCAGGCGGTACTCGCGCTCGACCCGCTCCACCTCCGCGGAGGCCACTCCGCTTGCACGAAGCGCGGCCTTGCCCATCACTACCGCGCTTTCGAACAGCTCGCGCTGCGCCGCCGCGAGGTCGAGGCCGCGAAGCTCCATCAGGTGCAACCGGTCAAATACGCGGACCATCACCGAGGCTTGCGGAAAGGCTTCGAGCACGGCGGCAAGCGCCTCCCTAGTCATCTCGCCGCCTTCGTTGTCGTTGCAGAAGGCGATAACCGAGGCCGAGTCCGCGCCCGCGGTGCGCAACAGGTCGAGCCGTAGCCCGTCGCCGTAATAAACCTTGGTCCCGAATTCCTGCGAAAGCTCGATCTGGCTCGGCTTCCTGTCGATGATCGTCAGCGGGATCGCCTTCGCCATCAGCATCTGCGCCACCGTCTGGCCGAAGCGGCCGTAGCCGACGACGATGACGCTGGTCTCGGGCGACAGCTCGGGCCCCTCCATCCCTTCGCCGCCGCGCTCCTCGCGCTTTTCGAGCCAGTCGGCGAGGCGCATGAGGAACGGGGTCGCCGCCATCGACAGAGTGACGACCGCCCCGAAAAGTGACGCCGCCTCGGGCAGGATGAGCCCCGCCGTCGTCGCCTGGCTGAACAGAACGAAGCCGAACTCGCCCGCCTGGCTGAGCAACAGGCCGAGGCGGACGCTTCGCGGCCAATTGTTGCCGAACAGGCGCGCGAGGAGAGCGATGAGCGCCGCCTTGGTCGCGATCACGGCGGCGGCGATGCCGAGCACGAACAGCGGCCGCTCGGCGATCACGGACAGGTCGAGAAGCATCCCGACCGAGAGGAAAAAGAGGCCGAGCAGGATCGAGCGGAACGGCTCGACGTCGCTTTCCACCTCGTGCCGGTAGGGCGATTCGGCGAGCATCACGCCAGCGACGAAGGCGCCGAGCGCGACTGACAGGTGCAGCGTGTGCATCAGCGCTGCGGCGCCGACCACGGCGAACAGGCCGGCGACGACGAACAGCTCCCGCTCGCCCATCCTGCCGACCAGCCGGAACATCGGGTTGAGCACCCAGCGGCCCGCCAGCACCAGCCCGACGACCGCGAGCAAAGTGTAGAGGGCGAGAGTCCAGCCGGCGGGCGCGCTCGGGTCCGGCGGGACGCGGGCCATCGCCGCAATGATGGTGATCATCGGGACGATACTGAGGTCCTGAAACAGGAGGATCGAAAAGGCGCGCTCGCCCTGCGGCGTATTGAGGTCGTTGTCGGCGCGCAGCATCGGCAGCACCTGGGCGGTCGACGACAGGCCGAGCGGCAGGCCGATTGCGAGCGCCGCCTGGACCGACAGGCCGAGCGCAACGTGGAGGAGGAGCGCGATCGCAAGCCCGCACAGCACGACCTGGGCAAGGCCGAGCCCGAATATGTCGTTGCGCAGCCGCCACAGCCGGTTGGGGCGAAGCTCGAGCCCGACGATGAACAGCAGCAAGGCAATGCCGATGTCGGCGAGGCTCAACAGCTGCTCCGGGTCGCGAACGAGGCCGAGCAGGTGCGGACCGATCAGCGCGCCGGCGACGATATAGCCGAGGGTCGCGCCGAGCTTGAGCTTGCGGAACAGGATAACGAAGACCAGAGCTGCGCCGAGCATGATCGCCCCGCTTTCGAGCAGCGCGGTCGTCGCCTGGGCGTTGTCGGCAGCCGCGGCGTTCAAGCCACCTCGTCCATCGCGGCGAGCAAAGTCCGGAAGGGAAGCAGGATCGCGCCGTGCCGGCCGGTCTTGGCACGGGCCGGGGCAAGCGCCTCGAGGCCGGGCCAATCGCCGGGATCGCCACGCGAGCCCGCAAGCCAGTCGGCCAGGGCCTGATACGCGGCGGTGATATCGCCGCGGTCGCGCCCGACTGCGTGGTGCGCGAGAATCGCCGCAGAAGCCTGGCCGAACGCGCAGGCGTGGACCTCTTGGGAGAGGGCGGCGATGCGCCTTTCCTGGTCCAGCTTGACGGCCACCGTGAGGCTGCTGCCGCAGGTGGGTGAGCGCCGCATGGCAGCGCAGTCGGCCGTTCCGAAATTCGCGGCCGGTGGGGGCAGCGACGCCGCCAGCCGCAGGATCTCGGTGGTATAGACAGGCGCGTTCATGCTCTCCGCCACGTGGTGCCGGAGGGTCCGTCTTCCAAGACGATGCCCTCGGCCTTGAGCTCGTCACGGATGCGGTCGGCAGTGGCGAAGTCGCGGCCTTTCTTGGCGGCCGCGCGCTCGGCAATCCGGGCTTCTATCTGGGAATCGTCGCCGCTGCCCCGGAACCATTGGTCGGCGCTCGACTGAAGCAAGCCAAGCAGGGCCGCGCTCGCCTTCAGGGTCGCGGGATCGTTGATCGCCTGCAGGCGTGCGAGCGCCGCGGGCGTGTTGAGGTCGTCGGAGAGTGCCTCGATCACGCCGGGGTCGATCTCGCCCGCAGCGGCGTCGCCGACCGTCCTGTAGAGCCCGTCGAGGGTCGCCTTCGCCTGGGCGATAAGCTGGTCGGACCATTCGAGCGGCTGGCGGTAATGGCCGATGAGCAAGGCGAAGCGCAGGGTCTCCCCGCGATGCCCTTCCTCCAGCAGCTCGTTGACCGTCACGATATTGCCGAGCGACTTGGACATCTTGCCCGACACCATCGCCAGCATCCCGTTGTGCACCCAGTAGCGCGCGAGCGGCGCTCCGCCATGGGCGCCACTCGACTGGGCGAGCTCATTTTCGTGATGCGGGAACTCAAGGTCGAGCCCGCCGCCGTGGATGTCGATCGTCTCGCCCAGGTGGCGCTCGATCATCGCCGAGCATTCGATGTGCCAGCCCGGGCGGCCCCGGCCCCAGGGCGAGTCCCAGCCGGGCTGGTCTTCGTCCGACGGCTTCCACAGAACGAAATCGGCGGGTGATTTCTTGTACGGTGCGACATCGACCCGCGCGCCCGCGATCATCTCGTCCATCGGCCGCCGCGACAGCTTCCCGTAATCGGGCCAGCTTGGGACGTCGAACAACACGTGGCCCTGCGCCTCGTAAGCATGGCCGGCCGCGATCAGTCGCCCGATCATCGCGATGATGTCGTCGACATGGCCCGTCGCGAACGGCTCGATGTCGGGCGGCCGGACCCCGAGAGCGGCGCCATCGTCGGCATAGAAGGCCGCATAGCGCCGGGTGATCGTTTCGATCGGGACCCGCTCGGCGGCGGCCGCCGCCATGATCTTGTCCTCGATGTCCGTGACGTTGCGGGCATAGACGACGGAGCGCTCGCCATAAGTGTGGCGAAGCAGGGTCGCGAGCACGTCGAAGACGACCGCGGGACGGAAATTTCCGATATGCGCGCGATTGTAGACGGTCGGCCCGCACACATACATTGTGATGCGCGTCGGGTCGGCAGGAACGAAGTCGCGCTTTTCCCGGGCCATCGTGTCGTAAAGCCGGATCACGATTGCCCCTCCGCCTCCTCGCCGTCGGCGTTGCGGCGGGTTTCGACCCAGTCGACTATCGCGCGCCCGCTCGCACTCAAGAGCGGATAGGTGCGCGAGTTCGTCATCCATTCCGGCCGCTCGGCCTCGGCGCCATAGACGAGGTCCGTCGCGAGGTTGGCGAACAGGAAGAACAGGGTCGCCGCGAGCAGCCCCTTCACGACCCCGAAACCCCCGCCAAGCACGCGGTCGACCGGCCCGAGCAATGAGCGGCGCGTCTTCCCGCCAACCGAGCGGGCCATCATCTTCACGATCAGGAAGGTCGGCACGAACAGCAAGGCGAAGGCGAGCACCGCCGCGCCCTCGTCAGTCCCGACCGGGCCAGTGAGGCCGGAGGTCAGCTGCGTGTGGAACAGCTTGATCATCGCGATCGCCGCGATCCAGGCGAGCAGCGAGAGGACTTCATAGACGAAGCCGCGGACGAAGCCGACCGCGCCGCCGCCGAGCAGGAGCAGGATGACGAAAATGTCGAGCGCGCTCATCGCGGCTCGGCTAGCCCAGCCGAGCAAGCCGCGCCAGTGCCAAGGAGCGGTTCATCTGCACTTCAGGCGGAGGCATTGAAAGGCTGCAAGGATTTCGCGACACGGCCGCCGGTCCAGGCCGCGCCCGGTTCGGAGCGGTGAAATTGCAATTCAGGGAGAATTACGTGCTTCGACGTCTGGTTTTCGCTTGCGCCCTGATGGCTCTGCCCACGGCTATCCAGGCCAAGCTTGTCCCGGCCCCGGCGAACGACACGCCGGTCGAGGAAGCGCGCAAGTTCTTCACCGAGGATCCAGACGCGCCGATGATCGCGCCCAAGGGATATGACGTGACCATCGTCGAATATCTCGATTACCAGTGCCCCGCCTGCCGGACGACGCGCGAGCCGCTCCGGCAATTGCTCGCCAAGGACAAGAAGGTTCGGGTCATCTTCCGCGACTGGCCGATCTTCGGTCCCGCCTCCGAAACCGCGGCCCGGCTCGCGGTCGCAAGCAAGTATCAGGGCAAGTATTTCGACTTCCACGACGCCCTTCTCACCACCCCGAGGCCGCTGGACGAGGCGAAGATCAAGGCGGCCGCGATCAAGGCGGGGGTCGACTGGGACCGGCTGCAGAAGGATTTGACGCTCCATGAGAAGGACATCGAGGACCTGCTCGCCCGCAACAACGAACAGGCGGACATGCTCGGCCTCGACGGCACTCCTGGATTCATTATCGGCAACACCCAGAGCTTTGGCGGAATGACTTTGAAGGACCTCGAGGAGAGCGTCGCCGAAGCACGCTCGGAAAAGAAGTCCGGCTCGGGGGCGCAATAGCGATACCCG
>DASTDZ010000014.1:0-11854 GCA_035710105.1 Sphingomicrobium sp.
CGGTTGACCTTGCTCCGCCAGTTCATCCTGGCCGTGTTCTCCTGGCCGACGAAGCAGCCCTTGGTGAAGCTGACGCCGTTCAGTTCGGCAGCGTTGCCTTCGAGCCAGAGGAGGTCGCCGAGCTCGGCGCGCCCTTCGCACACGCCGAGGCGCAGGCGATGCTCGAGCCAGCCGCTCGCGCTTTCACCGGGCGCTGCGATCCAGCGGCGGCCGAGTGCGGGAAGTCGCGGGTCGGCGACGCCCTCACTGCCCTTTTTCGTCCAATGGACCGCGAGCGTCTCTTCGCGGGCGATGGCGATCTTCCTGCGCAGGCGGTAGAGGAGCAGCCGCTTGACCAGATCCTCCGCCGCCTCGGCCTCGCAATCGAGCAGCAGGTCGCCGCCGTCCTCCCAGACCAGAAAATCGAACAGGCACTTGCCTTGCGGCGTCAGCAGCCCGGCCCAGACCGGAAGCGCGCCCGTGACGTCGTTGGTCACCAGCCCCTGCAGGAATCCGCGCACGTCCTCGCCCGACAGGCGGATGACGGCGCGGTTGGTCAGGGTGGTCGCGGCCATGGCCCTCAGTTAAGGAGCCGGCGTGGCAATGCAAACGCTGACCATCCGCCGGCCCGACGACTGGCATGTCCACTTGCGCGACGGCGCCATGCTGCGGCTGGTCGCGCCCTTCACCGCGCGACAGTTCGCCCGGGCGATCGTCATGCCCAACCTTTTGCCCCCGATCACGACCGCGAAGGCGGCCGAGGAGTATCGCGCGCGCATCATCGCCGCGGCAGGTCCCGGATTCACGCCGCTGATGACCTGCTATCTTACGGACGAAACCGACCCGGAGGAGGTCGCTTCCGGATTCGCACGCGGAGCCTGGGTCGCGGCCAAGCTCTACCCGGCGTACGCAACGACGAACTCGGCATCCGGCGTGACCGAAGTGCGCAATATCTATCCGGTGCTCGAGCGGATGCAGGCCATCGGCATGGTGCTGTGCGTCCACGGCGAGGTGACCGACCCGCAAGTCGACGTTTTCGACCGCGAGGCGGTGTTCATCGAGCGAGTCCTCGATCCACTGAAGCGCGACTTTCCCGAGCTCAAGGTCGTCCTCGAGCATATCACGACCGGCGAGGCGGCCGATTATGTCGAGACCGGCGGGTCGAGCCTCGCCGCGACGGTCACCCCGCATCACCTGATGATCAACCGCAGCGCGATGTTCGAGCGGGGCCTTCGTCCGCACGCCTATTGCCTGCCCGTTGCCAAGCGCGAGAAGCACCGCCTCGCGGTCCGCTTCGCAGCGACCTCGGGCTCGCCCAAATTCTTCCTCGGCACCGACAGCGCGCCGCATGCGCGCGCGGCCAAGGAATCGGCCTGCGGCTGCGCGGGCATATTCAACGCCCCTTACGCCTTGGAAGCCTATGCTGCGGTGTTCGAGGAGGAAGGGGCGCTGGACAGGCTGGAGGCGTTCGCCTCGGAGAACGGCCCGCGATTCTATGGCCTCCCGCTCAATGAGGGCATTGTGACGCTTGAGCGCGAGGAGGCCCAAGTGCCCGACGCGCTCGGCCTGGGGGAAATCGAACTGGTCCCGTTCCTCGCGGGCTCGACGCTGGGGTGGAGCCTTCGCCCCTAGCTCAGCCGCAATCCTTGCTGCCGCCGGTGCCGCTCGGCCCGATGACCGCCGCGAAATGTTCCTCGACGACCGCGTGGCATTCGCAGGAGCGGCGCTTGAGGCCGGCCCGGTCGACGACCTGGATCGCTCCGCGCCTGGTGGCGACCAGCCCTTCGGATAACAAGGCTTGGATGACCGCATTGACGGTCGTGCGCTGCACGCCGAGCAGGCCCGCGAACGCTTCCTGGGTCAGTTCGATCGTGGGCCCTGCGCGGTCCTGCGCAGTGAGCAGCCAGCGCGCCGCCCTCTGTTCTATCGGGTGATAGGCGTTGCAGGCCGCCGACTGCATGACCTGGCTGAGCAGATAGTCCGAAAAGCGGCAGAACAGGTTGCGGATGTGGCCCGAGCGCGCCTTGGCGTCTTCGAGGGCCTGCATTGGCACGCGAAGCGCAGGGCCGGACACCAGCACCGTCGCGCTTCCGAAGGCGGGGGCCCGGCCACAGCTGACGATCCCTCCGACCGCGCCCTCGTGGCCGATCGACGCCACCTCGAGCGTGCGGCCGTCGGACAGTTCGACGACGAGGCTGACCATCGCTTCGCCGAAGGGGAAATAAGTGGAGGCGACGTCTTCGCCGCGGCGCAGGACGGTTGATCCGGTTTGAAGCTCGACGACTTCCGCGAACGGCTCGATCAACGCGCGCGCCTCGCGCGGGAAAGTCGACAGCAACCGGTTGCCGGCAAAGGCCCGGTCGATCTGGTCCAGCTCGTCCGTGGCGACTCGATTCATGACGCTCCCGCCCCTGAGCTTCGTCCTTAAGACGCGGCGGCGGAATGACTCAAGTCATTCCTAGGGTGTAACAGGCGGAGCAGGAGTGGAGGCACGTCCCAGGCCCAAAGTCAGCGCGCTCGGTTGATACGCGGCGCGGGGCCCGTATATAGGCCTCGCCGCTTGCGCCGCGCCTTCAAACGGGCGGGCGCGCTTCGCATCCGGAGACGTGGGTGAGTGGCTGAAACCAGCGGTTTGCTAAACCGCCGTACGGGGAATTCCCGTACCGAGGGTTCGAATCCCTCCGTCTCCGCCAGCACCGCCTAGGCCCTGAGCTCCGTCGCGCGCATCTCCGCCTCGCGCTTTAGGTTGCGCGCGAGCTGCGCCTGGCCCTGCAGGTATTGCGGCGGCACGTGCACGTCGCGATAGTCGAGCTGGGCGGCGGCGCGGAGGGTCCAGAAGGGGTCGATTAAATGCGGGCGGGCGAGCGCGACGAGGTCGGCTCGCCCTGCGGCGAGAATCGAATTGGCGTGGTCGGGCTCGTAGATGTTGCCGACCGCCATGGTTGCCAGCTTCGCTTCGTTCCTGAGCTTGTCGGAGAAGGGCGTCTGGAACATCCGTCCGTAAACCGGCTGCGCGCCGGTCCAGGTCTGGCCGGCCGAGACGTCGATGAGGTCTGCGCCCGCGCGGGCGAAAGCCTCCGCGATCTCGACCGCGTCGTCGGGCGTGATCCCCTGCTCGCCCGCCCAGTCGGTCGCCGAGATCCTTACCGACATCGGCCGGTCGGAGGGCCAAGCCTCGCGCATCGCTGCGAACACTTCCAGCGGGTAGCGCAAGCGGTTTTCGAGGCTGCCGCCATATTCGTCGGTCCGCTTGTTCTGCAGCGGGGTCAGGAAGCCCGATAGCAGATAGCCGTGGGCCGCGTGCAGCTCGACCATGTCGAAGCCGGCCTCGATCCCCATTCGCACCGCAGCGACGAACTGGTCGCGGACCATGTCCATGTCGGCGCGGGTCATCGGCTGCGGCACCTGGTTGAACGGCGACCAGGGCACGTCTGAGGCCGCCATCACCGGCCAATTGCCCTCGTCGAGCGGGACGTCATTGCCTTCCCACCCCAGCCTGGTCGAACCCTTGGCACCCGAATGGCCGAGCTGCAGGCAGATCTTCGCCTTGCTGTTCGAATGGACGAAGTCGACGATCCTTTTCCAGGCCTGCACATGGTCGGCGTTCCACATGCCCGTGCAGCCCGGGCTGATCCGCCCCTCGGGCGACACGCAGGTCATTTCCGTGAACATCAGACCCGCGCCGCCGAGCGCGCGCTCGCCGTAATGGACGAAGTGGAAGTCGTTCGGCACGCCGTCCACGGCCGAGTACATGGCCATCGGCGAGACGGTGATCCGGTTCTCGAGCTGCATCTCGCGCAGTCGGAACGGCGCGAACATCGGCGGCGCGGTCTTGTTCGACCGCCCCTCAGTCGCACGCTTCCAGAACCAGCGCTCGACGCCTTCCAGCCATTCGCGGTCGCGGAGGCGCAAATTCTCGTGGCTGATGCGCTGGCTTCGGGTCAGCAGCGAGTAAGCGAATTGCAGCGGCTCGAAATGCAGGTAGCGCTCAAGAGTCTCGAACCATTCGGTGGAGTTGCGGGCGCTGTTCTGGAGCTTCAACACCTCGAGGTTGCGCTCGGCCTGGTATTCCGAAAGCGCGGCGTCGCGCGTCAGGCCGGGGCGGTTGAGGACCTCGGCCAATTTTATCGCGTCCTCGAGCGCGAGCTTGGTCCCCGAGCCGATCGAGAAATGCGCGGTGTGCGCGGCGTCGCCCAAAAGGATGAGGTTGCCGACGGTCCAATTCTCGCACTTGATCCGCCGGAAGTTGAGCCAGGCGGCCGAGCCGCGAAGGTGGGCGGCGTTGGACAGCAGCGGCTTGCCGTCCAGATATTTGGCGAAGATCCGCTCGCAGGCGGCGACGGCCTCGGCCTGGTCCATCGAATCGAAGCCGAGCGCCCGCCAGACTATTTCCGAACATTCGACGATGAAGGTCGAGCAATCAGGCGCAAAGCGATAGGCGTGCGCCCAGATCCAGCCGTGCGCGGTCTCCTCGAAGGCAAAGGTGAAGGCGTCGAACGCCTTGGGCGTGCCGAGCCAGACGAACTTGTTGGCCCGCACGTCGACATCGACCTGGAAGGCGTCGGCGTGGGCGTCGCGGAAGCGCGAGTTGATCCCGTCGGCGGCGATGACGAGATCATAGTCTTTCCACTTCGGGTCGGCGGGGTCGCACTCGGCCTCGAAGTGCAGCACGACCCCCAGCTCGCGCGCGCGGTTCTGGAGGATTTCGAGCAGCCGCTTGCGGCCGATGCCGATGAAGCCGTGGCCCGACGAGGTGATGCACTCGCCCTTGATATGGACGTCGATGTCGTCCCAGTGCGCGAACTCGTCCGTGATCGCCTTGGCCGAAACCGGATCATTGCGGGTGATGTTGTCGACCGTGAGGTCGGAGAAGACGACGCCCCAGCCAAAGGTGACTCCGGGCGGATTGCGCTCGAACACCTCGATCTCGTGGGACGGGTCGCGAAGCTTCATCGAGATGGCGAAATAGAGCCCCGCCGGCCCGCCGCCGATGCAGGCGATTCTCATGGCTGGCCCCCTCCTAGATTCCCAAAAGTCACGCGATGAGCGACCATTTTCGTGTCTTTAAGAGGGCCCGCCCGTTCCTGCGACGCGGAAAGGATGGCTCGAGCAAGCTGCACGCGCCGAAGCATGGCACAACAGCCGATGTGTAGGACAGGCCAATGTCTGCAATGAGTGGGAAGTGGACTCCAGCGCGATGCCGCGATTCGGTGCGGGCGGATGTGTCGCCCCCAGATCAATCGGCGGGTTCGTAGAGCTGCGTGAAGACCTCGGCCTTGCAGGGATAGCTTTCGCCGGCAATGCCGGTGATGATCCAGTCTCCGGGCTCGACCCTGAGGCGCCCTTCCGGCGTGTCGATGTAGCCGGTCGAGTCGTCCGCCGACTCTCCAATCACGGCGGGATGATCGCCGTGCCTGAACCATTGCACGGCCTCCACGACCATCTGTTTCTTCACGTATCGGCCCATCACCGGCATCGTGACTCGTTCATCAAATCTCCGCAATGGCCCAGGCAAAGCGGAGCGCGGATGGCGGAAATCCACGGAAAAGCGAAGATTGTCAGCCCGAGGCGCCTTCGGCCTTCGCGGCCTCGCTGACTGAACCACCCGCTTGGCCACTGTCCGTTGCAGGTCGGGTCGATTCCCTCCAGACGTAACCGCCGACGTAGGGGCCATCCTTGATCTTCACCCAGTCCGGTTGCGCCCCGGCCAGGGTGGGGACGATGTTGATCTTGTCGCCTGCCTCGAGCTTTCCCAGGACCCTCGAGCCTTTGCGCGTCGGGAGCGAGCGCACGTAGACGCCTGAGGTAATCGTATAGGTAAGGACTTCTTCGGGCTCTTCCGCGACCGGCTCGGGTTGATTGGGCCGGAAAGTCATGCCGACGAATCCAACGATCAGCAGAAGCGCCACCACCAGCGCAATCATGCGGGGGGCGAGCCCCGGGCTCACATAGTCCCGACCCGGCCGGTCGTCTTCCGCATCCCACTCCTCGTCGGCGATCCACTCCTGGTCGGGATTCCACTCGTCGACAAATTCCTGTTCGATGGGAGCATAGGTTTCGTTCGGAAGCGGGCCGGAAGCAGCCGCCGGCGCTTGCGGAGCCTCGATTTCCTCTGCGGAGACCGCGCCTTCCGGCGCATTGAAATGAAATGCCGAGTCCGCGTCTCCTAGGCCGTCCGCATGGGCCAAATTCGCGGCCTTGGCGCGCTTTGCGGTCTTGTCCGCCTTGTCGGTGAGGGCCGGCTCTTTCTCCACCGGGAACAGTTCGGCAACGAGCGCTTCGCCGATCGTCTTGGAGATTTCGTCCTGGACCGAGAAGACGTCGGTGAAGTCACGATAATAGCGGTCCGACCAGGCGTAATCGCCGGTTCGGCCGTCGGTCAGCTGCGCGGTGATGCGCACGCGTTCCCCAGCCTTGCGGACCGAGCCCTCGAGAACGTAGTTGACGTTCAGTTTCTCGGCGACGCTGCAGGGATCGACGTCCTGTCCCTTGAACTGGAATGCCGTCTTGCGCGGCACCACCGCCAGGGCCGGCACTTTCGCCAGGTCGCTGATGATGTCCTCACTGATTCCATCGGCAAAATAGTCCGGGACGTCGTCGCCGCTCATGTTCTGGAACGGAAGTACGCAGATCGAGCTCGTCTGCCGCTGCCGCCTGGGCGACTTCACCTGCCCTTCCACTTGCCCCGCAAGCGCCACGACGCTCGCCTTGAGCTTGCGCCAGCCCGGATGGTCATTCTCGCCGCTCCAGCCCGTCAGGTCCGCACATTGGATCTGGTTGAACGGGATTGGCGGGACGGTACCGTCCACGGTGCTTTGAACTAGGGTGCCGAGCTCGCGCGCGGCGTCGGCTTCCGCCCGCACCCATTGCGACTTCGCGGCTTCGGCCGACCAAAGGACCAGCACAGCCTTGGCGGACTTGAGCCGCTCCTCGATGACTTCAGCGTAGCTCAGATGGGCAGGAAGATCGGTGTCCCGCCAGACCGCGTAGCCAGCATCCTGCAGCGCTTGCTCGACACAGGTGGCCTGCGCTTCACTCGATCGAGCATAGGAAAGAAACACATGCAAAGTACACTGCCCCCGCAGCCCTGCCCGCCAGATATCAGTAGTTTAATTAAGAGTCACGGACGGGTTTACTCCGCTTGGGTCAAGCAGCGGTTAACAAAGATGAGGGATCAGCGTTAAATACCGTCATTAGTCAGCGCGCCGGTGTCCGCTTGGATTGACCGCGGAATTCGGACGCTCAGCGCACGGCTTCGACTATCGTTACGTTGGCGATCCCGCCGCCCTCGCACATCGCCTGCAGGCCGAATCGCTTGCCGTGGCGATGGAGCGCGTGGACGAGGGTCGCCATCAGCTTGGCGCCCGACGCGCCGAGCGGGTGGCCGAGCGCGATCGCACCGCCATGGACGTTGAGCCTTTCCGGATCGGCGCCGACCTGCTGCAGCCAGGCGAGCGGGACGGACGCGAAGGCCTCGTTGACCTCGTAAAGGTCGATGTCGCCGATCGCGCGGCCCGCCTTCTCGAGCGCCACCCGAGTCGCGCGGATCGGCTCGTCGAGCATGATCACGGGATCTCCGGCGGTGACGGTCAGCTGCTCGATCCGGGCGAGCGGCGTCAGCCCGTGCGCCTTCACCGCGGCCTCGCTCGCCACCATCACCCCGGCCGCGCCGTCGCAGATCTGGCTGGCATTGCCGGCGGTGATGACCCCGTCCGGAACCAGCGTCCTCAGTCCGGCAAGCGCCTCTAGCGAGGCGTCGTGGCGGATGCCCTCGTCGCGCCTGTGCTCGCCGCCCTCGAGCGGCAGCGGCACGATCTCGGCGTCGAAAGCGCCCGCCTGCGCCGCGGCCGAAGCCTTGCGGTGGCTGCCCAGCGCGAAAGCGTCCAGTTGCGCGCGCGTGAAGCCGTATTTCTTCGCCATCATCTCGGCGCCGCGGAACTGGGTGAAATCGCTGACGCCGTAGCGGTCCTGCACCGATTTCGGCCACGGCCCGGTGCCGATGCCGGCCTGGAGCGGCAGAAAGACGGGCGTTCCCATCGGCACCCGGCTCATGCTTTCGACGCCCGCGGCGATCACCAGGTCCTGAATGCCGCTCATCACCGCCTGGGCTGCGAAATGGATCGATTGCTGGGAGCTTCCGCACTGCCGGTCGATGGTGACCGCGGGCACGCTGTCAGGAAGCGAGGAAGCGAGCACCATGTTGCGCCCGACATGGCAGCTCTGCTCGCCGATCTGGCTGACGCAGCCGGCGATGACGTCGTCGATCGCGGCCGGGTCGACGCCCGTGCGGGCGACCAGCGCGTCGAGCACGGCAGCGCCCAGGTCGGCCGGGTGCCAGCCCTTCAGCGCGCCGTCGCGGCGCCCGCCGGCGGTGCGTAGCGCGGCGACGATATAGGCTTCAGCCACTGCCGATGAACTCCGCGACGACGCGGTTGAAGGCGTCCGGCTGTTCGAGGTTCGACAAGTGGCCGGCGCCTGGGATCTCCGTGTAACGCGCGCCCGGGATCAGCGCCGCCAATTCGCGCGACAGGGCGGGCGGTGTGACCTTGTCCTCGGCCCCGCAGACGACGAGCGTCGGCACGCCGATCGCGGCGGCGCGGTCGCGCTGGTCGGCGAGCCAAACCGCTTCGGCGCCGATTCGGTAGGCGGCAGGATCGATTTTCGCCATCGTCTCGACCACCTCGGCGCGAATCGCCGGGTCCGCCGGTTGGGCGAGCAAAACATCGACCCGCGCCTCGGCGAGCGCGCGCAGGTCGGCGCTGGCGGCGACCGAGCGCTCGTAGATCCCGCGCCCGTCCGTGTGGACGGCGAAACTGTCGGCGAGGACCAGCGATTTGCAGCGATCCGGAGCGCCGGCGTGCAGGGCGATGGCGACGACACCGCCGAGCGACAGGCCGCAGACGTGGGCTTGGCCGATCCCGAGCAAATCCATGGCGGCAAGGACCGCCGCCGCGAAATCGTCGCGGCTCACGCCGGCGATGAAGTCGCTCTCGCCGTAACCGGGATAGTCCAAGGCTACAGCGCGCCGCTCCGTGCCGAAATGGTCGAGCTGCGGCGCCCAGACCGACTTGTCGGAGCCGACCCCGTGGAGAAAGACGACCGGCGTGCCGCCGTTTCCCGCTTCGGCAAAACCGATGTTGCCCAAGGATGTTCGGACCGATGCCACCTTCCGGGATTGTGCGTATGGACGGCCGTTTGCAAGCGTCTCAAAGCTGAACGGTCGAAGTCGTGACGGTTCAGCAACGGCTCATCGAATTTCTGCTAACGCGAGTCCCAGTGACTCGCACTTTCGGGGTGAACCATGCGTAACATTCTCCTCTCCTTCCTGCTTGCCACCACTGCTGCAATCCCGGCCTATGCCCAGCTTCCCGACCGCGAAGAGCGCGCGGCGGAACGGGAAGAGCGGCGCTCCGAGCGTGCCGAGGCGCGCAAGGAGCGGAGTGAAGCGCGCACCGAGCGGGTCGAGGCCCGCACCGATCGTGCCGAAGCGCGCACCGACCGCGCCGAAGCGCGCGCCGATCGCGTTGAAGCCCGCGAGAGAAATGCTGCGGTTCGCGACACGCGCCGGACGCAACCTGCCGCGCGCGCCAACATCAACGAGCGCGGTCGCCCGACGCTCGAGGATCGCCGTACGAGCCGCGATTCCGCCGCCAGCGCACAACTCGAGCAGCGCCAGCAGCTCGAGCAGAGGCGCGCGCAATCGCTCGAGCAATCGCGCGAGCAGATCAGCCAAATCCGCCAGCGGATCAGGCCGCCGGCCGGTGCACGCCCGGACATCCCGGCGCCGCCGCCCCCGGCCGCCCCGACCACCAAGCCCGTCCCCGCGCCCCAGTGGAGCACGACCCATTGGCGTCGCGACAGCCGCTACGACTGGCGCGACCACCGTTATCGCAACCGCTCGCTGTTCCACCTCGGCTTCTATTTCGACCCGTTCGGCTGGGGCTATCACCGCTGGGGAATCGGCTGGCGGCTGTGGCCGAGCTATTACGACCGCTATTACTGGATGAACGACCCGTGGATGTACCGGCTTCCCTACGCGCCGTGGCCGTACCGGTGGATTCGCTATTACAACGACGCGCTGCTGGTGAACGTCATCACCGGCCAGGTCGTCGACGTAGAGTATGACTTCTTCTGGTAGAGTGCAGCAGTGCTTTGGTCGAAGGGGCGTTGCGGCGAAAGCCGCAGCGCCCTTTTTCGTCGCGGCTTGCGGCGTTGCCGCTACTGTATTAAGCGCCTAATACACTAACCAACTCGCTCAAGGGACTCGCCCAATGACCAACCGTGCCCTGCTTTTCGCCGCGCTGCTGTCGAGCTGCGCCTTGTCGGCCTGCGCGACGACCACGCCGGCGCCGGCCCCGGTCGCCGTTGCTCCGGCGGCCGCGCCTGTTGCCGCCGAGCCGGCGCAGAGCGAGCACGAGAAGCTGTTCGCCCTGTTCAAGGCCAGCGACGAGGCGACGCTCAAGCGCAATCCGATCAACGCGCTGTTCCGCGGCGACATGCGCTACGCCGACCGGCTCGGCGATTACATCACGGACGAATATTATGCAGCCGAGCGCGCCGCGGCGGAGGCCGACCTCGCCGCACTTGCCGCAATCGACCGCTCGAAGCTCGATGCGACCGACCAGCTCGCCTACGACACATTCGAATATACGACGAAGGACGCGCTTCGCGGCTACCAGCCCGACCTGCTGGCGCTGACCGCGGTGCGCCCGCTCAACCATTTCTTCGGCTTCCACACCTTTTACCCGACCTTCGCCAGCGGCCAGGGCGCGGCGCCGTTCAAGACGCTCGAGGACTATGAAAACAACCTCAAGCGCCACAAGGAGTTCGTGGTTCTGATCGACCGCGCGATCGGCCGCTTCCGGCAGGGGAAGCAGAGCGGAGTCGTCGAGACCAAGATGACGGTCCGCAACATGATCGAGCAGCTCGACAACCAATTGAAGCAGCCGGTCGAGGAAAGCTCCTATTTCGGGCCGGTCAAGAAATTCCCCGACGGCATTTCCGCCGCCGACCGCGAGCGGCTGGCCGCCGCCTACCGCGCCGCGATCACCGACGAGCTTTCTCCGGCGCTCACCCGACTGCGCGACTATCTGAAGAACGACTATCTCGCCTCGGCGCGCGACGGCGCGGGGCTGATGTACATGAAGGGCGGCGACAAGCTCTACCGCTACCAGATCCAGTCGACGACGACCCTGCCGCTGACGCCCGAAGAGATCCACGAGATCGGCCTTAAGGAGGTCGCGCGGATCACGGCCGGGATGGAGCAGGTCCGCGACGAGGTCGGCTTCAAGGGGAGCCTGAAGCAATTCTTCCAGCATTTGCGGACCGACCCGAAGCTCAAGGTCAAGAGCCGCGAGGAGCTGACCCAGCGCTATTACGACGTCGGGAAGGCGGTCGACGCCAAATTGCCTGAATATTTCTCGACTCTGCCCAAGGCGAAGCTGGAGATCCGCCCCTACGAGCCGTTCCGCGAGAAGTTCGAGGCGGGCGGTAGCTACCAGCCCGGAACCCCGGACGGCAGCCGGCCCGGAATCTTCTATTTCAACGCCTATGACCTGCCGTCGCGGACGACTCCGGGGATCACCACGCTCTATCTGCACGAGGGCGCGCCCGGCCACCATTTCCAGATCAGCCTCGCGCAGGAGAACAGCGCGCTCCCGGCCTTCATGCGCTTCGGCGGGACGACGGCCTTCGCCGAAGGCTGGGCGCTCTACGCGGAGACGCTCGGCTACGACATGGGCTTCTACAAGGACCCGTACCAGCGCATGGGCACGCTCGACGACGAGATGCTGCGCGCAATGCGGCTGGTCGTCGACACCGGCATCCATTCCAAGGGTTGGACGCGCGAGCAGGCGATCGATTACATGCTGACCCA
>DASTDZ010000015.1:0-4348 GCA_035710105.1 Sphingomicrobium sp.
GCGAGGCGGTCGACCGGCGGAGTCTGGATCACCGACAGCTCACGCAGCCCCGACATCGCCATCTGCAGCGTGCGCGGTATCGGCGTGGCGGTGAGAGTGAGGACATGCACATCCTCTTTCAGCGCCTTCAGCTTCTCCTTATGGGCGACGCCGAAGTGCTGCTCCTCGTCAACAATGACGAGGCCCAGCTTTTTGAATTTGATCGATTTCGACAGGAGGGCGTGGGTGCCGATGACGATATCGATGGTGCCCCTTTCGACGCCCTCCCTCGTCGCCTTGGCCTCGGCCGCGGGCACCAGCCGGGACAGGCGGCCGATTTCGATCGGGAATCCGTGGAACCGCTCGACGAAAATGCGGTAATGCTGGCGGGCTAGAAGGGTGGTGGGGCCAATCAACGCCACCTGATAGCCGGCCATGGCCGCCACGAACGCGGCGCGCAACGCGACTTCTGTCTTGCCGAAGCCGACGTCGCCGCACACCAGCCGGTCCATCGGCTTGCCGGCCTCGAGGTCGTCGAGAACTTCGGCAATCGCCCGTTCCTGGTCGTCTGTCTCCTCGTACGGGAAGCGGTCGACGAACTGCGGGAAGGCGGAATCGGCCTGCGCGACGGGGGCCGGCCGGGTCGCTCGGATCGCCGCCACCTTGATCAGCTCGCCGGCGATCTCGCGGATGCGCTCTTTCATCCGCGCTTTCCGGCGCTGCCAGGCCTCCCCGCCCAGCCGGTCGAGGCTGACGCCTTCGCTTTCGCTCCCGTAGCGCGAAAGAAGCTCGATGTTCTCGACCGGTAGGTAGAGCTTGTCGCCGCCCGAATATTCGATGGCGACGCAATCGTGCGGGCTGTTGCCGACCTTGATCGAGGTCAGGCCCTCATAGCGGCCGATCCCGTGCTCGGCGTGGACGACGAGGTCGCCGGGAGACAGGCTCCCGATCTCGGCGAGGAAGGCGTCGGCGCTCTTGCGTCGCTTGCGGCGGCGGACCAGACGATCGCCGAGCATGTCCTGCTCGGTCAGCACCGCGATGTCTGCGGTGGTGAAACCGTGGTCGAGCGGAAGCACTATCAGCGCCGGCTGCGCCTTGGAGCCCAGGGCTTCCTGCCAGGTCTCGACCGCCTTGCTGGCCTTCACCCCATGGTCTTTGAGGAGGCCAGACAGCCGCTCGCGCGCGCCCTTCGTGTAGCTTGCGAAAACGACCTTGCGACCGCCTCGGCGAAGCCCGGCGATATGCTCGGTGACGGCTTCGTAGACATTGTCGTTGCGGGCGCGCTCGGGCGCGAAGTCGCGCGCCGATTCGACCCCGAAGTCGATGGTCCGCGGACCGTCGGCTTCCGGGAAGGGCGAAGTCAGATGGATCGGCTGCGCCGCCGCTGCCTGGTCCCATTCTGCCCGCGACAGGTAGAGCGCGGTCGGCGGCAGCGGGCGATAGCTTCTAGCCTCGGACTGCATCGCCCGGGTGCGGTTCTGGAAATAATCCTCGATGCTCTCGAGCCGCGATCCGAGCGCCCCGTCCACGCCGGCATCGCGGAGCACGACATCGTCCTCGCCCAAATGGTCGAAGAGGGTCGCCAGCCGCTCCTCGAACAGCGGCAGCCAATGCTCCATCCCCGCGAGTCGCCGGCCTTCGGACACCGCCTGGTAAAGCGGGTCGCCGGTCGCGGTCGCGCCAAAGCTCTCGCGATAGCGCTCGCGAAACCTTTTGACATTGCCTTCGTCGAGCAGCGCTTCGGAAGCCGGCATCAAGGTGAAGGCCGGGGCACTGCCGGTCGTGCGCTGGTCGGCGGGGTCGAAGCGGCGGATGCTTTCGATCTCGTCGCCGAAGAAATCGAGCCTCAGCGCTGACGGCTCCCCTGACGGGAACAGGTCGAGCAGAGAGCCGCGGACCGCGAACTCGCCATGCTCGGCGACCGTGTCGACTCGCTGGTAGCCAAGCCGGGTCAGCTGGCCGATCAGTTCCTCGCGGTCGATCCGCTCGCCGGTCGCGATTCGGCGGGTCAGCTGCCGGATCCGGAACGGCGTGAGCAGGCGCTGGGTCGCGCCATTGGCGGTGACGACGAGCAACTGCGGCCCGGACTGCGGCTGCTGCAGCGCGTTCAAAGTCGACAGCCGCTCTGCCATCACGCGCAACGCCGGCGAAGCCCGGTCATAGGGCAGGCAGTCCCAAGCGGGCAGGGTAAGGACCCCGATATCGGGGGCGAACAACGGCGCGGTCTCGGCAAGCGCCCGCATCGCCGCTTCGTCGGACGCGATCACGACTGCCCGAGCGGGCTTGCTCGTCGCTGGCGCGGCCCGCGCGAGATCGGCCGCAAGCCAGGGCAGGAAACCCGCCGGCACGCCCGCGAGAGTCAGCGCGTCGCTGGCGCGGAGGATATTCTGAAGCGGTTCGCTCATCGGGCTTTCGGCACGTAATCGAGCTTCCTGAGCGCTTCGAGCATCGGCCCCTGGAAGCGTTCCGGAGCGTCGGCGGTCCCAATCGCCCACGCAAGGATGTCGGCATCCTGCTCTTCGATCAGCTCGGCGAACAGGGCGCGCTCGTCCGGCCCCCAGGATTCATGGTGCGAGTCGAAGAAGCCGCCGACGAGGAGGTCGGCCTCCTTCGTCCCGCGGTGGTGAGCGCGCCAGCGGAGGCGTTTGAGCTCGGCGTCCGGATGCATGAAGGCCGCATCTAGGGAGGTATGACGGGCTTTGCGAGTATCGGTCGCCTGCATCCAGTTGACCCGGGCGGCGGACGCGCTACCTCGCCTGCGATTGCTTGGAGGTGGTCCGATGCGCGCCATTCGCACGGCTCTTGTCACGACTTTCGCATTGCTCGCGCTCGTCTTCGAATTTTCCCCAGCTTCGGCGCAACGCACGCAAAAACCGGTGCTTCACGGCCGACATTGGGTAGCGATCACGGGCAAGCCTATGGCGGCGACCGCTGGCGCGATGATGTTCCAGAAGGGCGGCAACGCGGTCGACGCGGCGGCGGCGATGCTGGCCGCGACCTCGACCATGTGGGACGTGCTGTCCTGGGGCGGCGAGACCCAGGCGCTGATCTACAACCCCAAGACCGGCAAGGTGATTGGCATCAACGCGCTGGGCGTGGCGCCGACCGGCGCGACGCCGGACTTCTACCGCTCGAAAGGCATGAATTACCCGCCCGAACACGGGCCGCTTTCCGCCGTGACTCCCGGAACGCCCGGGGGCCTGATGGTGATGCTCGCCGAATATGGGAAGCTCAGCCTCAAGGAGGTGCTCGCTCCGGCCATCGAGATGGCCGACGGCTATCCGATCGAAAAGGACACCGCCGACCGGATCGAGCGGGACAAGGACAAGATCAAGCAGTGGCCCTATTCGCGCGCCCTGTTCCTGACCCATCCGGGCCGCGAGCGCGAAGCCCCGGACGTCGGCGAGATCTTCCGCCAGCGCGACCTTGCGGCGACGCTCCGCAAGCTGGTCGAGGCCGAAAGCCAGGCGCTCGCCGCCGGCAAGAGCCGCAGGGACGCGATCATGGCCGCCTACGACCGCTTCTACCGCGGCGATATCGCGGCCGAGCTCGTCCGCTCGACCCAGGAGCAGGGCGGGCTGATCACGATGCAAGATCTCGCGAACTGGCGAGTCCGGATCGAGGAGCCCGTCAGCGTCAACTATAAGGGGATCGACGTCTATAAGCTGCGCGAATGGACCCAGGGGCCGGCGATGCTTCAGGCCCTAAACATCCTCGAGCCGATCGACCTGAAATCGATGGGGCACAACAGCGCGCCCTATATCCACACCGTCTATCAGGCGATGAACCTCGCCTTCGCCGACCGCGACTTCTATTACGGCGACATCTATTCCGGTCCTGTCGAACCGATCCGCGGGCTCTTGTCCGATGCCTATGCAAGAGAACGCGCGAAGCTGATCCGCCCGGACCGCAACGACCCGAACATCGGGCCCGGCGATCCCTATCCCTTCCAAGGTGGGCGCAACCCCTATCGCAAGCTGCTCGACAACTGGCACCGCACCGGCAGCCAGGCCGAGGAGCGATCCGCGCCGCCGACGAGCTTCCTCAAGTTCCAGGACACGTTTCGCGCGGGGACGACGTCGATCGAGGCAGCCGACGCGGAAGGCTGGGTCGTGTCGGTCACGCCTAGCGGCGGCTGGGTGCCCGCGGTGGTCGCCGGGCGAACCGGCGTGGGCCTGAGCCAGCGCGCGCAGAGCTTCGTGACGGACCCGGCCGAAAATCCGTTCAACGTCGTCGGCCCGGGCCGGCAGCCGCGCGTGACTCTCACCCCGACCATGGCTCTCAAGGGCGGCAAGCCGTTCCTGTCATTCGCCGTCCAGGGCGGCGACACGCAGGACCAGAATCTGCTGCAATTCTTTCTGAACGTCGT
>DASTDZ010000016.1:0-20315 GCA_035710105.1 Sphingomicrobium sp.
GAGAAGCTGGTCGAGGCCGGCACCAGGGAGCTGCTGGTGATCAGCCAGGACACGTCGGCCTACGGGCTCGACCTCAAGCATTCGGCGTGGCGCTGGAAGGACCGCGAGGTGCGCGCGCACATGACCGACCTGGTGCGCGAGCTCGGCAGCCTCGGCGCCTGGGTGCGGCTCCACTATGTCTACCCCTATCCGCACGTCGACCATGTCATCCCGCTGATGGCCGAGGGGCTGGTGCTCCCCTATCTCGACATTCCGTTCCAGCATGCCTCGTCCAAGGTGCTCCGGGCGATGAAGCGGCCCGCCAACGAGGCAAAGGTGCTGCAGCGGCTTCGCGAATGGCGCGAGCTCGTTCCCGACCTGGCGGTTCGCTCGTCCTTCGTCGTCGGCTTTCCCGGCGAGACGGAGGAGGATTTCAACTACCTGCTTCGGTGGCTTGAAGACGCGCAACTCGACCGGGTGGGCGCCTTCAAGTTCGAAGCCGTCGAGGGCGCTGCGGCGACCTCAATGCCCGATCAGGTGCCCGAGGAGGTCAAGCAGGAAAGGTTCGAGCGCGTGATGGACCTCTCGGCCCGGATCTCGGCCGAAAAGCTGGCCGCGAAGGTCGGCAGGACGATCGACGTGCTGATCGACGCCGTCGACTCCGAGACCGGCGGCGCGACCGGCCGGTCGAAGGCCGACGCGCCGGAAATCGACGGCGAGGTGCACCTGCGCGACGCGGGCGATCTCAAGGCCGGAGACATCGTCTCCGCCGTTGTCGAGGACTCCGACGCCCACGATCTGTTCGGGGTGCCCGCGGCCGCTTGAACTGGGCCGGGGCTCGGCCGATGGTGCGGCGATGACGCCCGACCACATCCTGGCCATCGACGAGGGCACGACCTCGACACGGGCATTGCTGTTCGATCGACAGGCGCGTCTGGTCTCCGTCGCTCAGCAAGAGCTGACCCAGCATTATCCCCATCCCGGCTGGGTCGAGCACGACCCCGAGCAGATCTGGGCGGGCACCCTGGAGGTCGTCCGCGGCGCGCTCGAAAAGGCCGGGCTCGACTCCTCGCGGATCGCAGCGATCGGAATCACCAACCAGCGCGAAACCACCATCGTCTGGGACCGGGCCACCGGCAAGCCGATCCACCGCGCGATCGTCTGGCAGGACCGGCGCACTGCCGAGACCTGCGCGGCGCTGAAGGGCGACGGAATCGAGCCTGGGGTCCGCGCGAAAACGGGACTCCTGCTCGACCCCTATTTCTCCGCGACCAAGATCGCCTGGATCCTCGACCATGCGCCGGGCGCCCGCGCCGCGGCCGAAAGAGGCGAGTTCGCGTTCGGGACGATCGACTGCTTCCTCTTGTGGCGGCTGACCGGCGGCAAGGTCCATGCGACCGACGCCACCAACGCCGCGCGCACCCTGCTTTACGACATCCGGGAGCAGCGCTGGGACGAGGAGCTGTACCGGCTGTTCCGGGTGCCGCCGTCGCTGCTTCCCGAAGTGTGCGACAATGCCGGCGAATTCGGCGCCAGCGCGGCTGGGCTGCTCGACCGCCAGATCCCGATCGGCGGCATGGCCGGCGACCAGCAATCGGCACTGGTCGGCCAGGCCTGTTTCGAGCCGGGAATGGCGAAAGCGACCTACGGCACCGGCTGCTTCCTCTTGCTCAATACCGGCCGCGCGGCGATCGAATCGAGAAGCGGGCTCCTCACCACCATCGGCTACCGCCTGGGCGGCGAGGTCACCTATGCGGCCGAAGGTTCGACCTTCATCGCCGGCGCGGCGATCAAATGGCTCCGCGACGGCCTGAGGCTTATTTCAAGCGCGGCCGAGACAGCGGAGATGGCGACGAGCGTTCCCGACAGTCATGGCGTCTATCTCGTCCCTGCCTTCGTCGGGCTCGGAGCGCCGCATTGGGACCCGGACGCGCGCGGCGCCATTTTCGGCCTCACCCTCGGCGCGACCGGCGCCCATCTCGCCCGAGCAGCGCTCGAGGCGGTCGCCTATCAGACCCACGATCTCGTTCAGGCCGTCGTCGCCGACGGAGGCGCGACCCCGGCGGCCTTGCGCGTGGACGGCGGGATGGCGGCCAACGACTGGTTCTGCCAGTTCCTCGCCGACATCCTCGACGTGCGCGTCCAGCGGCCGGTGAGCGTCGAAACCACCGCGCTCGGCGCGGCCTTTCTCGCCGGCCTCGGGGTGGGGCTGTGGTCGGGAACCGACGAGATCGCACGCACCTGGGCGGCGAAGGACGAATATTCGCCCGCCATGGACCCGGAGCGGCGACGGAGCCTGCTCGAAGGCTGGGACGAGGCGGTCGCGCGGACTCGCTCGGCGGGCCGCTAGCCTCGGCCGCCGCTGCGCCCTAAAGCGCCGCCCATGACCGATTTCGAGCCCCTACTCGTCGCCGACCGCGGGCAGAAGGCCCGCCCCGTCCACCTCGTTGACAAGGACAGCTTTCCCGACTGGGTGAAGTCCAGGCCCTCCGAGGACCGGGCGCTGCTCGAGGCGCATCGCTTCGACGGCAAGACCGGCTATGCTTGGCTGATCCTCCCGAGGCCGGGCGGCGAGTTCGAGGTCGTCAGCGCGGTCGCCAACGTCAAAGCGCTGTCGCCCTGGTGCATGGCCAAGCTACCGGACGTCCTGCCAGAGGGCAGCTACCGGCTCGCGCAAGGCACGCCTGGCAAGGCGGCGCTCGGCTGGCTCCTCGCCCAGCATCGGTTCGACACCTACCGGTCGAAGAAGAACGAGCCCGAGCGCGGGCCGCGCACGCTCGTCACTCCGGAGGCGGCGGCGATAGAGCCCGTGGTTCGGCTCGCGCAGGCGACAGTGATGGTCCGCGACCTCGTCAACATGCCGGCCCTGGAGCTTGGCCCGGCCGAGCTGGAGCAGGCGGTACGCGACGGACTCGCCGAAGTGAAGGCCGACATCCGGGTCACGTCGGGCGAGAAGCTGCGCGAGGCCTATCCGCTGATCGACGCCGTCGGCGGCGCCGCCGAGCCGTCGCGCGCGCCGCGGCTGATCGAGGCCGAATGGGGCGACCCGAGCCATCCGCGGGTGGCGATCGTCGGCAAGGGCGTGTGCTTCGATTCGGGCGGGCTCGACATCAAGCCGGCGAGCGGCATGCGGCTGATGAAGAAGGACATGGGCGGCGCGGCGCACGCGCTGGCCTTGGCCTGGCTGGTGGCCGCCACTCGGCTTCCGGTGCGGCTGCACCTGCTGATCCCGGCGGTTGAGAATTCCGTCTCGGGCGGCGCCATCCGGCCCGGCGACATCGTCCGATCACGCAAGGGCCTTAACGTCGAGATCGACAACACCGATGCGGAAGGGCGCCTGATGCTCGCCGACGCGCTCGCCCGGGCCGCCGAGGATGAGCCGGTGCTGATCGTCGATTTTGCGACCCTGACCGGCGCGGCCCGAATCGCGCTCGGCCCCGACCTGCCGGCGCTGTTTGCAAGCGACGACGCGCTTGCGCAGGCGATCGAGGAGGCGGCGAAAGAGGTTGAGGACCCGCTGTGGCGCATGCCGCTGTGGGATGCCTATGACGAGATGCTCAAGAGCGACATTGCCGACCTCGCCAACGCCTCCGGCTCGCCGATGGCCGGGGCCGTGGTCGCGGCGATGTTCATGAAGCGCTTCGTCCCGGAAAAGACGCCCTGGGCGCACCTCGACACCTTCGCCTGGAGGGAAAATGCCAAGCCCGGTCGTCCGAAGGGCGGAGAAGCGCTGGGCCTGAGAGCGGTATTTGCCGCGCTGCAGAGCCGATTCCCGTCGGACTGAGGGCTCGCCCGGCCCCGCTTTCGGCCAAATCCTGCCGATTCGAGGCCACTTGGGTGCAACATTTCCCGTCTTTGCCTGTTTAAGGCTCGAGTGCGCGACGCACAGGGAGATGGGTGCTGCCAATGGCCGACGAATCACTGTCAGCCTGGATGCGGGCCCTGATTGCCTATGTTCGATCAGGTGAGCCCGATCTGACCAACCGCCAGATGGCGCTGCTGATGCTCGTCTATCTGACGCCCGGGCCGCATACCGTGCGCGGCCTTGCCAAGGTGCTCGGCGTTTCGAAACCGGTCGTCACGCGTGCCTTGAACACGCTCGGCGGGCTCGGCTATCTGCGCCGCGAACGAGACCAGGACGACCGCCGCAACGTGTTCGTCGTCCGGACCAAGGACGGGGCGGAATTCCTTGAAGGCTTCAAGCGCAACCTCCGCGAAAGCGACCGGCCGCCCGCGGGCAACCGCCCGATCATCGGGCAGGCACCCGCCTTCGCCAACCAGCGCTGAAGGGATCGCGCTCACCGGCCCTTCGGATCTGCCCGACCCGGCCTTCCACGCCTATCGCAAGGACCTCGCCGATCTCGCTTTGGCCGGGCGGGTGATCGCTTCGCATTACGCCGAGCCGCTGATGATGATTCTCGCCGAGGGTGTGGCGCTCCGCGACGCGCCCTCGCATGAAAGTGAAATCATCGGCCAGCTCGAGCCGGGCGAACCGTTCGCCTTGCTCGACGACAGCACGGGCTGGGCATGGGGCTATGCGGGCGCGGAACGCCGAGTCGGTTACGTTCCGGCCGACGCGCTTGTCCGCGGCGGCTAACCGAGCACGGACGTCTGCAGCCAGATCAGCTGGTAGAGGCTGCTGACCACCATCACGGCGATCAGGAGCCCGATCGCCCAGTCGCGCCTCGGCATGCGCGGCCGCCGCGCCGGAAACAGAAGCACGGCGGCGAGCGCGCACAGACCGACCGTCGCGAGCGCGCTGTTGCGCAGATAAATCACCACCGCAGTCCGCACATGGTCGAGGCCTCCGGCGATTCCCTCACCGCGGGGATTGGTGAGAAACCCGGTGCCCCAGACGATGACCGCCGCCGCCAGCAGGAAACCGCCGACGAACATGCGCGCTCGGCCGATCCCACGGTTCCTCACATCTCCCCCCGCGCGCGGCGGATCGCATACCAGCGCCGCACATTCTCCTGGTGCTCGGCAAAGCTGTCGGCGAAGACGTGGCCGCCGGTGCCGTCGGCGACGAAATAGATCGCCTTCGTCGGCGCCGGGTCGAGCACGGCGGCGATGCTCTCCCGACCCGGGTTGGCGATCGGGCCGGCCGGAAGTCCCGGGCGGCGGTAGGTGTTGTAGCCGGTGTCGGCCATCAGCTCGGAGCGCAGGATCCGCCGTCCGAGCGGCTTGCCCTTGGTGATCGGGTAGATGACGGTCGGGTCGGCATCGAGCTTCATGCCGATGCGCAGGCGGTTGCAATAAACCCCGGCGATCGTCCGCCGCTCCGAGGGCTTGGCGGTCTCCTTCTCGACGATCGAGGCGAGCGTGACCGCTTCCTGCTTGGTCTGGATCGGACAGGTCGGCTTGCGCTTCGCCCACAGCGCATCGAGCGTTTCGCGCATCGCCTTTTGCATCCGCTCGACGACCGCCGCGCGCGCTTCCCCGCGCTTGTAGCCGTAGCTGTCGGGAAGCACCGAGCCTTCTTCAGGAAGCGGTGCTTCGCCGATCAGATAGGGCGTCGCAGCGAGCTTCTCCTGGACGAGGATCGAGGGCATGCCTTCCGGGACAGTGATCAGCCGCTGGACCGGCCGCCCGTGCTGGAGAAGCTCGAGGATCGATGCGGCATCGGTGCCCTTCGGGATTTCGAACTCGCCGGCCTGGATCGGGTCCGACGAGCCGAGCAGGCGCGCGAAAATCCGGAAGGTCGTCGCATTGCCGGGGATCGCCCCCATTTCATCGAGCTGCTCGGCGACGGTTGCCAGGCTCGACCCTTCCTCGACGATGATCGTGTGCGGTCCCGGCTTCGGCCCGGGGGTCCACCACAGCATTACGAGCGCCGCAAGCGCGGCCAGGACGAACGCGCCGACGGCAATCCGAAGGAACCGCTTCACACGGCCTTCATGATCAGGGAGGCGTTGGTCCCGCCGAAGCCGAAGCTGTTGTTGAGGACCGCCCGCACCTGCCGCTCCTTCGCCTTGTGCGGGACGAGGTCGACCCCTTCCGTTCCCTCGCTCGGATTGTCGAGGTTGAGGGTCGGCGGGACGATCTGGTCGCGCAGCGCAAGGATACAGAAGATGCTCTCGACCGCGCCGGCGCCGCCGAGCAGATGGCCGATCGCCGACTTGGTCGAGCTCATCGACAGGCTTCCGATCGCGTTGCCGAACAGGCGCCGGACCGCGCCGAGCTCGAGCTCGTCACCGAGCGGGGTCGAGGTGCCGTGCGCGTTGATATAGTCGATGTCGGACGGCTGCAGCCCGGACTTCTTGAGCGCCATTTCCATCGCCCTGTAAGCGCCCGAGCCCTCAGGGTGCGGGGCAGTCACGTGATAGGCGTCGCCCGACAGGCCATAGCCGATGACCTCGGCATAGATTTTCGCGCCGCGCTTTTTCGCGTGCTCATATTCCTCGAGCACGACGACGCCCGCGCCCTCGCCCATGACGAACCCGTCGCGGTCCTTGTCGTACGGACGGCTCGCCTTTTCCGGCTGGTCGTTGAAATTGGTCGACAGCGCCCGCGCCTGGGCGAAGCCGGCGATCCCGATGGGGCAGATCGTCGCCTCAGCTCCGCCGGCAAGCATGATATCGGCATCGCCGTCCTTGATCATCCGCGCAGCGTCGCCGATCGAATGGGCGCCGGTCGAGCAGGCGGTGACGACCGCGTGATTGGGTCCCATCAGCCCGTATTTAATCGAGACCTGGCCGGAGATGAGGTTGATCAGCCGCCCGTGGACGAAGTGTGGGCTGACCCGGCCCGGCCCGTTCTCGTGGAGATTGACGCTCTCCTTCTCGATTCCGGGGAGACCGCCGATCCCCGAGCCGATCGACACCCCGGCACGAAGCCGGGTCCCCTCGTCCATTTCGGCAAGGCCTGCGTCCTCGATCGCCTGGCCGGCCGCGTCGAGCCCGTAGATGATGAACGGATCGACCTGCCGCTGAGTCTTGTGGTCGACGCGCCTGGACGGGTCGAAGCCATAATCGTGATCCGCCGGCTTCACCTCGCAGGCGATCCGGCATTTCTGGTCGGACGCATCGAACCTTGTGATCGCCCCGGCGCCGCTCTTTCCCGCGAGGATGTTGCGCCAGCTGGTTTCGACGTCGCCGCCCAGCGGAGTCACCAGGCCCAGACCTGTCACAACTACACGACGCATTGCGAATTCTCCGTCAGTTCAAAAGCAAACGGCTTCCCAGCGGTCCGGGAAGCCGTCTGTGCCGCCTTCATCGGCGTCTATCCGGGCGGCCAGGGGCTCCGATCAGCCCTGGTTCGAGTTGATATAGTCGATCGCGTCCTTGACGGTCGTGATCTTTTCGGCGGCGTCGTCGGGGATCTCGACGTTGAACTCCTCCTCGAACGCCATAACCAGCTCGACGATGTCGAGGCTGTCGGCGCCGAGATCGTCGATGAAGCTCGCTTCCTCGGTCACCTTTTCAGGCTCCACGCCGAGGTGCTCGACGACGATCTTTTTCACCCGGTCGGCAGTCTCGCTCATTGGGTCTTTCCTCCGTTTTTCCGTTTCGCGCTGCCCTAGCCGCGCTGATGCAGGCTCGCAAGTGCGCCGGGCGGCCGCTAACTGCGTTGTCTGCTGCAATGCATGACACGGCTTCCCGCTCCCTGACTCCTGGAGAAATCGCGCTCGCGCGCTCGGTTTTCGGCGACGCGATCGATTATGCGAAGGTGCGGCTCGTCCGCCGCCGATGGTGGCCGCTGCAGCCGCGGAACGTGGCGATGGCGCCGTGCGGCAACATCCACTTCCACCCGCGCGGGCATTTGTGGTCGGAAGATTTCAGCAGGGAGCCGCTGCACGTCCAGGGCTTCTTCATCCATGAAATGACCCATGTGTGGCAGTCCCAGACCCGAGGACGATTCTACCTGCCGCTGATGCGCCATCCGTTCTGCCGCTATCGCTATCGCGTGGTGCCCGGCCGCCCGTTCGACCGCTACGGTCTTGAGCAGCAGGCTGAAATCGTCCGCCATGCCTTCCTTGCCGGGAACGGCGCCGCGGGCATCGCCTCCCCGGCCGTCGCCCTCCCCTTTTGACCCCTCCAAAATCGCTGTTGCCTGTCCGCAACAGGGTGGTCGGGAAAGACCGCGGAAAACCGTGCGACACTTTCGTTACACCGGCGGTTCGCGATAACCCTGTGTCGGTTACGCGACACCACCAAAACGGGGATGGAAATGCGCATTCGAAATCAGCTTTTGCTCGGCAGCGCTCTCGCGCTGATCGCAACTCCGGCCTTTGCCGCCAACCAGGACCCGCCGGCGCCACCGCCGGGAACGTCGGGGCCGACGGCGGAAGAATCGATCGCGCAGCAGGCCGACCAGCCGCCGGTCGCGCAGACCAGCGGCGACGAAATCATCGTCACGGCCACCAAGCGCGCGACGACCCTCCAGGACGTGCCCTTCTCGGTCAACGCTCAAACGGAAGAAGACATCCAGCGCGCCAACGCGAGCACCATCGAGGACATCAGCCGCAACGTCGCCGGCCTCGCCGTGCAGAACCTCGGCCCCGGACAGAGCCAGGTGTCGGTGCGCGGCGTTTCGGCGGGGCAAATCGTCCGCGACCAGCCGGGCGTCAAGGAACAGGTCGGCATGTATCTCGACGAATCCGTCGTCTCGCTGTCGCTGTTCACGCCGGATTTCGACCTGTTTGACCTCAATCGCGTTGAGACTCTTCGCGGCCCGCAAGGGACCCTGTTCGGCTCGGGCTCGGTCGGCGGCACCATCCGCTACATCACAAACCAGCCGGTTCTCGGGGTCACCGAGGGAATGATCGAAGCCAACATCAACACGGTCGAGGAAAGCGACCTTGGCTATCACCTCAAGGGAACGGTCAACGTCCCCCTCGGCAACACCGCGGCGATCCGCGCGGTCGCCTATGGCACGCATTACGGCGGCTTCATCGACGCGCTCGGCCCGGCGGGCGGCAAGAACGTCAACGACGGCTCGCGCGTCGGCGGCCGCGTGTCGCTGCTGTGGGAGCCCGCGCCAAACATCCGGCTGACGCCCCGCTTCGTCTACCAGAAGGTAAAGGCCGACGGCTTCAACCGCGAGGAGGTGTTCAACCTCTACTCCAACCCATTCACGGTTCCGCCCTACACCTACGGCGAACGCCAGCAATTCCTGATGATGCGCGAGGAGTTCAGCGACGAAACCTGGCTCGCCGACCTTGTCGCCAGTGCCGACATCGGCCCGGTCGAGCTGACTTCGGTCACAAGCTACATGAACCGCGACATCCTGGTCAGCCGTGACGCTTCTGCTTTGACCCACTCGGTTTCGCGCGACCTCGGCTTCCCGCAGGAAGTCGCGCTGATTCCGTCCAACCTTCGCGACACGACCGACCTCAAGCAATTCACTCAGGAATTGCGCGTTTCGTCGACCGGCGAGGGCCCATTCCAATGGCTGATCGGCGGCTTCTATTCGGACGTTGACCGCTTCTATCGGCAGCGGCTGCCAACTCCTGGCTATTCCGAATATGTCGATGCTGCATTCGGTCCAGGCACTTCTGAAGCCGTCTCGAACGGCTTCCCTGACCTCGACTCGCCTTACAATTCCGACCTGCCGTACGACATCGAGCAGAAGGCGATTTTCGGTGAGGCGAGCTACCAGTTCGGCCAGTTCAAGATTACCGCCGGCGGGCGCTATTATGACTTCAGCGAAACCCGCAGCTTCATTTCCGGCGGCCTATTCTCGAATGGCGACAACCTCATCGATGAGGAAACCTCATCGGACGGCTTCAGCCCGAGGATCATCGGCACCTGGGAGCCGAACCGCAACCTCAGCGTCAACGTCCAGGCCGCCAAGGGCTTCCGCCTGGGCGGCGTCAACGATCCGCTAAACCTTCCGCTGTGCTCGGACGAGGACGAGCAGATCTTCGGTCCGTTCGCGGGCGCGTTCCAGGACGAGACGCTGTGGAACTATGAAGCCGGCGTCAAATATTCGAAGGGTTTCGTCACCTTCAACGGCGCCGTCTACCACACCCGGATCCGGGACCTTCAGGTGACTCTCGACGCGGGCACCTGCTCGTCGCGCCTCGTGTTCAACGTTCCCAAGGCGCACACGACCGGCCTAGAGCTCGAGTTCGCGGCCCAGCCGACGCCAGAGCTCGACATGTCGTTCGCGGCAAGCTTCGTTCAGGCGGAGTTCGATTCCACCCTTCCGGGAGTCCTCGCCGAAACGACCGGTATCCGGGAGGGCAATCGCCTGCCGTCGGTGCCGAAGGTACAGCTCGCGGCGACCGCCACCTATACCAGGGACTGGGGCGTGAACCGCAAGTGGTATGTCAATGCGAGCGCGCAGCACATCGGCAGCCGCTATACCCAGCCGGCTGACCAGGAGCGCAACCCGCGGACCTTCGTCCACAACCTCAACCCCTATTTCGGCAACGCCCCGGGCTCGGCAACGATTCTCGACCTCAAGCTGCCGGCCTATCAACTGGTCAACCTGTCGGGCGGAATCGACTGGGGTAACGGGCTTGAGACCGTTCTCTACGTGAACAACGTGTTCGACGAGAACCCGCAGCTGGCCTTCGACCGCGAACGCGGTGGCCGGGCCCGCCTCGGCTGGCACGTCGGACTGCCGCGGATCATCGGCCTCACCGTCCGGAAGAAGTTCGGTCAGTGATACGAAGCGGCAAGCCTGGCTTGCCGCAGCCGTGGATAACGCGCCGCTCGCTCCTCATCGGGGCGGGCGGCGCTGCCGTTTTGGGCAAGGCAGCGGGAGCAAGCGTGACCAAGGACAAGGAAAGCGTCGCCGTGATCGGCGCCGGCGTCTTCGGCGCCTGGACCGCTCATCATCTGCTCAAAGCCGGCCACACGGTGACTCTGATCGATGCCTGGGGGCCAGCCCATGTGCGCGCATCGTCCGGCGGAGAATCGCGCCTGACCCGCGCCGGCTACGGCCGCGATGAAATCTACACTCGGATGGCCGTGGACAGTCTGCCGCAGTGGAAGGCGCTAAGCGCCGTCTCCGGGCTGCCGATCTTCGTCAATTCGGGCGTGGTCTTCTTTTCCCACCTCCGCGACGACTATTTCCAGGGCGCGATCGACGTTCACCGCAAACTCGGCCTTCCGCTCGAGGTGCTTGACGATCCCGGCCTGCAGAAGCGCTTCCCGATGATTGATTTTACAGGTGTCGAGATCGGTATTTTCGAGCCGGGCTTCGGCGCGCTCATGGCAAGGCGGGCCGTGCAGACGCTCGTCGAGCGCTTCGTCCGCGACGGCGGCACGTTTTTCAAGGGATCGGCGCAGCCGCCGGAATCGGCTGCCGCGGAGCTGACGGAGATAAAGCTGTCCTCTGGCGAAACGGTCCGGGCCGACCGCTTCATCTTCGCTCTCGGGCCATGGCTTCCCAAGCTGTTCCCAGACGTGATCGGCCCGCGGATCCTGCCGACGCGGCAAGAGGTTTTCTATTTCGCGACGCCGCCTGGCGACCGCCGCTTCCTCCCTGGCGCGATGCCGGGCTGGGCGGACTTCAACGCCGGCGACATCTATTACGGCTTCCCCGACCTCGAGGCCCGCGGAGTAAAGTTCGCGCACGACCAGCATGGCGTGCCGGTCGATCCCGACACGCAGGACCGGCGCCCGACCGAAGCGGCGCTTGCCGACGTCGTCGCCTTCCGCGACCGGCGTTTCCCCGCGCTTCGCGGCGCGCAGCTGATCGGCGCCGAGGTCTGCCAGTACGAGAACAGCTCGAACGGCGATTTTCTGATCGACTTCCACCCGCGGCTGGCGAACGTGCTGCTGGTCGGCGGCGGCTCGGGCCACGGCTTCAAGCACGGCCCCGAGGTCGGCCGGTATGCCGCCGCGCGGCTGTTCGGATCAAACAAGCCCGAACCGCGCTTCAGCCTCGCCAGCAAGAGCGAGACGCACAAGCGCGAGGTGCATTGACCTTCCCCGCCCCTTCAGGGGAGGGGATCGAGGGGAGGGGTTGATCATCACCCCTTTTTCGCCACCGCGACCAGCCCCGGCCTCAGCAGCCGGTCCTTGAGCATGTAGCCCGCCTGCATTTCCTCGACGATCGTTCCCGGCTCGGCATCCTCGCTCGGAACTTCCATCATCGCCTGGTGCTTGTGCGGGTCGAGCGGCTGGCCGAGCGATTCGATCCTCGTGATGCCGTTGCGGGCGAAGACCGCCTCGAGCTCGCGAAGCGTCGATTCGATTCCGGCGAGGAAGTTGCTCGCCACCTTGTCGGCGCGAAGCTCGTCGTTGACCGCGGCCAGCGCGCGCTCGAGATGGTCCTTGATCGCCAGCATGTCGCGGGCGAAGGTCGCCGAGGCATAGGCCGCGGCCTGGCTCTTCTCGGCTTCAAGCCGGCGGCGCACGTTCTGCACCTCGGCGGCCGCGTAGAGCGCCTTGCTGTTGGCCTCCTCGAGGGCCTTTTCGAGCTCCGCCAGCCGGTCGTGCTCGGCAAGCTCGGGCGACTCCTCGGCCGTTTCCTTGCGGATGTCTTCGGCCTCCTCGTGAAGCTCTTCTTCGTCCTGCATCATCCCATCAATCTCGTTAGTGCCTTGGCAGTGAAATCCACCATGGGGACGATACGCGCGTAGTTCAATCGCGTCGGCCCGATCACCCCGACAACGCCGACCACTTCGCCGTGGCTCCCGCGATAGGGGGCGGCGATCACGCTCGATCCGGACAGCGCGAACATCCGGTTCTCGCTGCCGATGAAGATCCGGCAGCCCGGCGCGTCGCGGGCGCTTTCCAGCAGCCGCGCGATCTCCTGCCGGTTCTCGAGCTCGTCGAGCAGCCTTCGCACGCGCTCGAGGTCGGCCGCCGAGCTCTCGTCGATCAAATTGGCCTGGCCGCGAACGATCAGCACCGGCCGGCGGGCATGGTCCCGGGTCCAGGCGGCGAGCCCGGCGGCGACCAGCTCGGCGGCCGCCGAATCGATCGCGTCCTTGCGGTCGCGAATCTCGGCGCGAAGCCGCGCCTCGGCTTCGGCCAGGGTCATTCCCGCGAGCCGGGCATTGATGAAGTTGGCGACCTCGTCGAGCGCGCCTGGGCTGGTGCCGGGGTCGAGCGAGACCACCCGGTTCTCGACCGTCCCGTCGGCTCCGACTAGCACCGCCAGCGCCCGTTCCGGAGACAGTGGGACGAGCGACAATTGCCGCAGCCGGATTTCCTGCTTTGGGGCGAGGACGACGCCCGCCGCGTGGCTGAGCCCCGACAATGCCGCCGAAGCGGCCGCGAGCGCATCCTCGATCGGCTGGTCGCGGCCGATCTGGCGCTCGATCTCCGCCCGCTCGCGCGGGTCGGGTGCAGAGGCCTGCATGATCCCGTCGACGAACAGGCGGAGGCCGGTTTCGGTGGGAATGCGCCCGGCCGAGGTGTGCGGGTGGGTGAGAAGCCCGCGCTCCTCGAGCTCCTGCATCACCCCGCGGATCGAGGCCGGCGATAGGCTGACGCTTCCGGTCAGCGCCTTCGACCCGACCGGCGCCCCGCGCTCGAGATAGGCTTCGACGACGAGCCCGAATATCTCGCGCATCCGGTCGGTCAGCTCGGTGATCTCGCCGGTCATGGTTGGGCATCTAGGATTGCCGCGCCCGCCGGTCTAGGGAGCGACCCGCACCAGTATCAGGAAGATGAGGAGTTCCCATGCGCCCCTCCGGACGCGCCCCAGACCAGATGCGAACCATCGCGTTCGAGCCGCACTTCACCAGGCACGCGGAGGGCTCGGTACTGGTCAGCTTCGGCGACACCCGAGTTCTCGTTACGGCCTCGGTCGAGGACAAGGTGCCGCCCTTCCTTCGCGGCAAGGGCCAGGGCTGGGTGACGGCCGAGTACGGAATGCTTCCGCGCGCCACGCACACGCGCGGCAACCGCGAGGCGGCCAGGGGCAAGCAGTCGGGCCGAACTCAGGAAATCCAGCGGCTGATCGGCCGCTCGCTGCGCGCCGTCGTCGACCTGACCAGGCTCGGCGAGCGCCAGATCATCCTCGACTGCGACGTCATCCAGGCCGACGGCGGCACCCGGACGGCCGCGATTTCGGGCGCCTGGGTGGCGCTGAGAATCGCGGTGAACAAGCTTATCGAGGCGAAGGTGCTGGCCGCCGACCCAATCGTCACGCAGGTCGCCGCCGTCAGTTGCGGCGTGTTCGACGGCGCCGCGGTCCTCGACCTCGACTATGAGGAAGACAGCAAGGCCGGGTGCGACGGCAATTTCGTGCTGACCGCGGACGGCAATATCGTCGAGGCGCAGCTGACCGCCGAGGGCGAATGTTTCGACGAGGAGATGCTCTTGCGGCTGCTCCGCCTCGCCCGGATCGGTTGCGGCGAGATTTTCGAGGCGCAGCGGAAGGCGGTGGGGCAATGAGAGAAATCGGCGGCAAGCTGGTCATCGCGACCCACAATCCCGGCAAGCTCGCCGAAATCGCGGCGCTGATCGAGCCGCTTGGAATCGCCTGCGTCGGCGCCGAGGAGCTCGGCCTTCCCGAGCCCGAGGAGATCGGCAACACCTTTGCCGACAACGCCGATTTGAAGGCGCGCGAAGCGGCCGACCTGTCGGGCCTGCCCGCGCTTGCCGACGACAGCGGGCTGTGCGTCGAGGCGCTGCACGGGCGCCCGGGCATCTTCTCGGCGCGCTGGGCAGAGGACGAGGCCGGCAACCGCGACTGGATGCGGGCGATGGAAAAGGTCTGGCGCGAGGTCCAGGCGACCGAGCCCGACGCCCCGCCGGCCGCCCATTTCACCTGCGCACTGTCGCTCGCCTGGCCGAACGACGGCCAGGCCGAAAGCTTCGAAGGCCGGGTCGACGGCATTCTCGTCTGGCCGCCGCGGGGCGACAAGGGATTCGGCTATGACCCGATGTTCGTGCCCGTCGGCCACGACATCACGTTCGGCGAAATGGACCCGGACGAAAAGCACCGGATCAGCCACCGGGCCGATGCTTTCCGCAAGCTGGTGCGGGCTATCAAGAAATGAACAAGCCCCTCCCCTTCAGGGGAGGGGTAGGGGTGGGGGAGTCGTGCCTCGCTCCATTCCCCCACCCCCGCTCAGCTCCGCCGAGCCGCCCCTCACCTGAAGAGGAGAGGAGCGTGGCCCTCTACGTCCACTGGCCGTTCTGCGTCTCCAAATGCCCCTATTGCGACTTCAACAGCCACGTTCGCGCCTCGATCGACCAGGATGAATGGCACGAAGCGCTGCTCGCCGATCTCGCGCATGAGGCACGGCTCCTGCCCGGCCGCAGGCTGACCTCGATTTTCTTCGGTGGCGGCACGCCGTCGCTGATGGAGCCGGCGACCATCGCGGCGCTGATCGAGGCCGCCTGCCGACACTGGGCACCAGCCTCCGACATCGAGTTCACGCTCGAGGCCAACCCCAACTCGGCCGAGGCCGAGCGCTTTGCCGACCTTGCCGCCGCCGGGGTCAATCGCCTTAGCCTCGGCATCCAGTCCTTGCGGGACGAGGATCTGCGCTTTCTTGGCCGGGCGCACTCGGCCCGCGAGGCGCTCGACGCGCTTGTCGCCGCGCAGGGCAGTTTTGGGCGCGTGAGCTTTGACCTCATCTACGGCCTTCCGGGCCAGACCCGCGAGAGCTGGGCGCCGATGCTTCGCCGGGCGATCGGCTACGGCACCGGCCATTTGTCGCTCTACCAGCTGACGATCGAGCCGGGCACGCGCTTTGCCGCGCTGCACTCGGCGGGGAAGTTCGAACCGCTCGACAGCGATACCGCGGCCGACCTCTATGAGATCACCGCGGGGATGACCGCCGCCTGCGGAATCCCGGCCTATGAGATCAGCAACCACGCCCGGCCGGGCGAGGAGAGCCGCCACAACCTCACCTACTGGCGCTACGGCGATTACGCGGGGATCGGCCCCGGGGCGCACGGCCGCCGATTGGGAATGCGGACCGTCCGCCACAAGAAGCCGGAGAACTTCCTCTCGGCGCTTCGCCGCAATGGCCAGGCAATTGCGGAGGAGGCGGCGCTGTCGCCCCGCGAGGCGGCGGACGAGGCGCTGGTGATGGGCCTTCGGCTGACCGAAGGGATCGACGTCAAAGCGCTGGAGCGAAGGTTCGGACTCCCCGTCGTCGACTGGGATCGGGTCGACCGGATCGCGGCGAGCGGCCAGCTGGACAGCGACGGCGGGCGAATCGCGCTCACGCCCGCTGGGCGGCTGGTGCTCGACCGAATCCTCGCTGAGATCGCCGCCTAGACCCTATTGCGGCGGCTCGAGCGAATAGCGGTACCGCTCCTCGGCGGTGTAGACATAGTCTTCCAGCTGGATGTCGGCGTCCTCCGCGGCCGCCTTCTTCGACATGCCGTTCTTGACGTTGAATGACACGAGCTTGGCCTTGAAGCTTTGCTCGATCGCCGCGCAGGTCTTGTGCGCATAATCCTTGAAGGCGTCGACGCCGACGTTGGCGGCCTTGGCGCTCGTAACCGCGTCGCTAAGGCACGTCCGGTAGGCCGCACGGTCGGCATTGCCGGCCTGCACCAGCATCATCGCCGCTGCGATCATCGTCGCAATCATCATCAGGCTCCTCCCCAGAGCTGATTGTAGAGAGCATGACTCTTTTCGCAGCATATTGGAAGTAGGCGATTTTCCTTATTCCGCCGGCGCTTCCTTGCGGGCGCCCGGCCAATCGCTGATGATCGGCTAATGGAGCCAGGCCTGTACATCGTCGCGACTCCGATCGGGAACCTCGGAGACCTCAGCCCGCGAGCGGCCGAAACGCTCCGAGAGGCCGATCTTGTGCTGGTCGAGGACACGAGGGTGACGGCGCGGCTCCTGGCCCATGCCGGAGCGAAAGTGCCGATGCGCCGCTATGACGACCATTCGAGCGACAGCGATCGCGCCGCGATCGTCGCCACGCTCGGCGAGAAGGCCGTCACCCTGGTCAGCGACGCGGGAACGCCGCTCATCTCCGATCCCGGTTATAAGCTGGTCCGCGCGGCGCGGGCCGCCGGGCACGAGGTCCGAACCGTCCCCGGGCCCTGCGCCGCAATCGCCGCGCTGACCCTCGCGGGGCTTCCGACCGACCGCTTCCTGTTCCTCGGCTTCCTTCCGGCGAAGGCGAAGGCGCGCGCCGACGCGATCGCCGAAGTTGCCGGAGTCCGGGCGACCCTCATCTGCTACGAAAGCGGGCCGCGCCTCAGCGACACGTTGCTGGCGCTGGCCGCCCAGTTGGGGCCGCGCGAGGCGGCGGTGGCGCGCGAGATCACCAAGCTCCACGAGGAATGCGTGACCGGCACGCTGTCGGAGCTTGCAGCCCGCTACGCCGAGGCGTTTCCCAAGGGCGAGATCGTGGTCGTCGTCGGACCGCCAGTCAAAGCTGACGACGTGAGCGACTCCCAGCTCGATTCGCTGCTCGCCGAAGCGATGGCGGAGCTGTCGCCCTCGCGGGCCGCGGCCGAGGTCGCCGAGCGGTTCGGCATCCCGCGCAAGCGCGCCTACGCGCGCGCTCTGGAGCTGTCGCGCAAGTGAAGCGGCAGGCGGCGGAAAGGCGCGGGCGCGGCGCCGAGACGATCGCCGCATGGTGGCTTCGCCTGACCGGCTGGCGGATCCTCGCAAGGCGCGCGCGCGTGCCCGGCGGCGAAGTGGATCTGATCGCCCGGCGCGGCCGCACCCTGGCCTTCGTCGAATTGAAGGCGCGCGCCTCCGTCGAGGCCGCGGCTTTCGCTCTCGACCGCTATCGCCTGCGCCGGGTCGCCGTCGCCGCCGAGCGGCTCGCCCCGCGCTTCATGCGCGAAGGCGACGAAGTGAGGATCGACGCCCTGTTCATCGTCCCGCGCCGGCTTCCGCGCCACCTGCCGGATGTCTGGCAAGGGTGACAAAATCCGCGCCCTCCCCTAGGCGCGCCTGATGCCGCTTCGCGTCGCCGTTCAGATGGACCCGCTCGAAGCGATTTCCGTCGCCAGCGACTCCACCTTCGCGCTGATGCTGAAAGCGCAGGAGCTCGGCCACGCGCTGTTCCATTATACGCCCGAAGATCTGAGCTACGCGGACGGGCGGCTTTCCGCCACGGCTTCCCCGGTCACCATCCAGCGCGTCGAAGGCGATCATTACCGTTTCGGGGAGCCGCAGGGCCTCGACCTCGGCCGCGACGTCGACGTCGTGCTGATGCGCCAGAACCCGCCGTTCGACCTCGGCTACATCACCGCGACCCACCTGCTCGAGCGGATCAAGGGGGAGACCCTGGTGGTCAACGATCCGGGCGAGGTCCGCAATGCGCCCGAGAAACTCTGGGTGCTCGACTTCGCGCGCTTCATGCCGCCCACTTTGCTCACCCGTTCGCTCGACCTCGCGCGGGATTTCCTCGCCGAGCACGGCGAGATCGTCGTCAAGCCGCTGCATGGCTTTGCCGGCGGCTCAGTGTTCCGGATCAGCGCCGACGGCCGCAACCTCGCCTCGCTGATGGAGCTGTTCAACGCCGCCTATCGCGAGCCGCACGTCGTCCAGAAATTCCTCCCCGAGATCGCCCAGGGCGACAAGCGGATCGTCCTCATCGACGGGGAAGTCGCCGGCGCCATCAACCGAATCCCCGGCGAAGGCGAAATCCGCTCCAACCTCGCGGTCGGCGGCAAGGCGGCCAAGACCGGGCTCGACTCGGGCGAACTGGAAATCTGCGCCGCACTCGCTCCGGAGCTGAGGCGCCGCGGACTGCTGTTCGTCGGGATCGACGTCATCGGCGGACGCTGGCTGACCGAGATCAACGTCACCTCGCCGACCGGAATCGTCGCCATCGACGAGCTCAACGGGACCGACACGCCCGGCCTGTTCTGGCAGGCGGTCGAGCGCTGCCTCGCTTCACGCCGTGGGGACTGAAGCGTGAGCGAGTGGGTGATGAAGCTGATTGAGCAGTCCGGCTATCTCGGCGTCGGCTTCCTGATGTTTCTGGAAACGGTGTTCCCGCCGATCCCGTCGGAAATCATCATGACGTTCGCCGGAGTCACGGCGGCGAAGGGCGAGCTGGAACTGTCGCTGGTCATCCTTTCGGGGACCGCGGGGGCGATGCTCGGCAACATCTTCTGGTACCTTGCCGCGCGGGCGCTGGGGATCGAGCGGCTGAAGCCCTACATCCTCAAGCACGGGCGCTGGCTGACGGTGAACTGGCGCGAGGTGCAGCGCGCCCAGCGCTGGATGGAAAGTCACGGCACCGCCTTTGTTCTCGTCGGGCGGGTGATCCCGACCATGCGCTCGCTGGTGTCGATTCCGGCGGGCCTTCTGAAGATGCGCTTCCGCAACTTCATCATCGCCTCCACGCTCGGTACTTTCGCCTGGACCGCGCTACTCGCCGGTGCCGGCTTCCGCCTGCGCTCGGATTTCGGACAGGTCGACCAGTTCCTCGCCCCGGTCGCCAACGCCATCCTGGTGCTGATTCTGGCCGGCTATCTGTGGCGGCTGGCGACCCACAAGCCCGACTAGACCGCTCCGGTCCGGAGGAAATCTCCAGCAGCGGTTAACTCCTCGGCTGCAAAGCGGCGCTGCCGCGGCGCTCCACATCCCCACGCCGGTCCGCCGCGGCGAATCCCCGCTCAGGCCCGCGGGTGCGCGTGCCGGTAGACGTCGAGCAGATGCGCCGCGTCGACCTTGGTATAGATCTGGGTCGAGGACAGGCTCGCGTGGCCGAGCAGCTCCTGCAGCGAGCGAAGGTCGGCGCCGCGCGCGAGCAGGTGCGTGGCGAAGCTGTGGCGGAGCGCATGCGGGGTGAGCGTGTTCGGCAAGCCCAGCCGGATCCGCGCCGCCCGAACCGCCCGCCTTACCAGATCGGCATTGAGGGGCCCGCCGCGCGCGCCGCGGAACAAGGGTGCGTCGCCCTCGATCGGATAGGGGCACTGGCGCACATAATCGTCGATCGCCTCGCGCACGGCTTTTACAACCGGCACGATGCGAGTCTTCGACCTCTTGCCCGTGACTCGGATCGACTCGCCGATCGGCAGCTCCCTGGCGGTCAGCGACAGGGCCTCCGCGACTCGCAATCCCGACCCGTAGAGCAGCAGCAGGATCGCAAGGTCGCGGGCGCCGATCCAGGGCTCTGAAGCGTAAGTACCCGCATCCTCGGCGAGCGCGACCGCCTCGTCCGGCGCGGCCGGCCTCGGCAGCGTCCTCGGTTTCTTTGGCGCGCGCGTCCGCGGCACGGACGGCGCCCTGCCCTGCTGCTCGGCCGCCCAGGCGAGGAAGGCGCGCACGCCCGACAGTTCGCGTGCCGCCGACGCCGCTCCGAGCCCGCCGCCGCGGCGCGCGCCAAGGAACGCGCGCAGGTCCGCGGCGCTCAGCTCGAGCAGCGCGTCCGGCTCGATGAGCTCGCCGCGATACTGCCCGAGGAAAGCGATCAGCCGGTGGGCGGTGCCGCAATAGGCGCGCACCGTGTGCGCCGAGCGGCGCCGGTCATGCGCCAGATGGCC
>DASTDZ010000017.1:0-19600 GCA_035710105.1 Sphingomicrobium sp.
TGGCGATCGGGCTGGCCGCCTTCGCGCTCTCCGGCAGCGCGGCCGCAGCGCAGCAGGTTCCGGTCGGCACCGGCTCGGTCGTCGAGACCGTCGCTAGGCTCAAGGCGGGGCAATATGTCTGGGCGCCCGAAATCGCCCCAAGCGGGCCGCTGCTTCTGGTCATCAACCTCAAGTCGCAGCGCGCGGTACTCTTCCGCAACGGAATCCCGATTGGGGCGTCGACCGTGTCCACCGGCCGACCAGGCTATTCCACGCCGACCGGCGTGTTCACGATCCTGCAGAAGCACGTCGAGCATTATTCGAGCAAATATGACAATGCGCCAATGCCCTACATGCAGCGCCTCACCTGGGGCGGGATCGCCCTGCACGCGGGCCATCTTCCCGGTTATCCGGCCTCGCACGGCTGCATCCGGCTTCCGCTCGGGTTCGCCAAGCTGCTCTACGGAGTCACCCGGCTCAGCATGACGGTCGTGATCGCCAGGGTGGAAGCGACGCCGATGATCGCGCCCACCCCTGGGCTGCTGATTGCCGGAAAACCCGCCGCGCCCGCCATCGGACCGGTGGAATGGCATCCAGAGCGGTCGCCTGACGGCCCCGTTTCGATCGTGGTCAGCGCTGTCGATCGCCGGGCCCTCGTGCTCCGCAACGGGGTAGTGATCGGCTCTGCGCCCGTCACGGTCGATGGCCCGGTGACGGGAACCTGGGCTTATACGCTTCGCTCGATCGACGCCGAGGGACAACATTGGCTTCGGCTCTCGCTGGACTCGAAGGAAGCTGGCAGCCACGTGCCACGCGAGGAATGGCAACGGTTCGACGCTCCCGAGGTTTTCCGCCGCGCGGTCGCGCAGATCGTCGAGCCGGGAACGACGGTGGTCGTGACCGCCGATTCGCTGCAGTCGGGCGCGACAGGCTCCCCGGCCACCGTGCTCGAGGATCAACCGCCCAATTAGGGAACTCCTCTCGTCTTTGCCGCTTCTAGTGCGCGATCAGCAGCGGGACAGGCGATTCCTTGAGCAGGCGCTTGGTAGTGCCGCCGAACAGGGCTTCGCGGAAGCGGGAGCGCGAGAAGGCGCCGATGACCGCCCAGCCATAGCGACCGCCTTCGAGCTTCGAGAGCAGCAGCGGCTCGACATAATCCCCGCTCGGCACCTTATCTCGAACGACCTCAACCCCGACCCCGTGCCGGGAGAGATACTCGGCCGCACTTTCCGCCGGACTTTCAACCGATCCGTCGTCCGCTTCGTAAACGGTCACCGAGCTGCTGAGCTGCAGGAGGGGCACTGCCGCGCGGACCGCGGCCGAAGCCGGCTCCGACCCGTCCCAGGCGACCAGAACCGGCTCGGCCGGCCGGAAGCCCTTGGGTTCATCGCCGACGACCAGCAGCGGCTTGTCGGTATGGACGACGAGCCGCTCGACTACCGTTCTCACTTGGGGCTGGACACGCCTCGGTACCTCGCCGTTGACGACGATCAGGTCGGCGAGCCCGGAGGCCTGCTCGAGCGCGGCCTCGACTTCGCCCATCAGCTCGACCCAGTCCCAAGGCACGTCCTCGCGCGCCAGCCGGCTTTCGATCTCGACGCGGTTCCTGGCCTCGGCGTCCTGCACCACGTCCTGCACCATCACGGCTCCCGACATGCCGTAGGCGTCGCCGAAGATCGGTAGGAACTCGGTGACGTGAACGCAGGCGAGATGGCCTTCCAGCGCCCGGGCGGCATCGAGCGCCGCCTGCAGCCGCGCTTCCTGGCCGCTGTCGTCGTGCACCAGAAGCAGTACGTTCTTCATAACGAGCCTCCTTTCGCGCGCGCCGAGCATAGGATTCAGGCAGCCGCGCGGAATCAGGAGTATTACGGACGCTCGCGGTCCCCGGCCGCGGCGCCGCAGACTGCGCCCAGCGCCGCGCGCATCGCCTGCTGGAATTCGGACCGGGCATAAATATCGTTGTGCCCGGCGCGCCCGATCGTCCGGTCGAAGACAAGGTCGCGGACTTGTGCGCGGAGCGCATCGGTTCGCTCGCCCGGGACGATCTCGTCATCGGCTGCCGAAAGGATCGCGGTGGGGATGGCGGTCCCTTCGAGGAAGGCGGCTGTGTCGAGCTCGTGGCGGAAGACGAGCCCGATGCCCGGCACCCACGGATAGAGGTCCTTCGCGACCGCCTTCAGCGAATCGAACGGCGTGACGAGCACGAGCCCGTCGAGCTTCCCCGTCCGGGCGAGGCTGGCAGCGATCGCACTGCCGATGCTGAAGCCGACAGCGACGGTCCGCTCCGGCTTCACCCTGTCGAGCGCGGTCGCGACGACGAGCGGCGCGTCCGCGACCAGTGCCTCGGCCGAAGGCGAGCCGGTCGACGGGCGATAGCCTCGATAATGGAAGGCGACGACGTGGGCCGACGGATAGAGCTCGTGCAGATAGGCGGCGACATCCTGCCCGTTCCAGGCATTGCCGCCGAAGCCCAGCACGAGGGTCCTGGGCACCGCTTCGCTTTCCGCCGGCGGGATGTGCACGCCCGCCAGCCTGGCGCCGTCGGGAGCATCGACGCCTAGCCGCTCTGCCCCGGGCGGAAGCGGGCCCGGCGGCGGCACCGCGTGGGTCGGGAAGATCAGATCGTCGAGCGACCAGGCCATGGTGACCACCAATGTCGCGAGCGCGAGGCAGGCTGCAAGTGCCAATGCCGCCGCGGGCGGCCGGCGAAAAGAGCGCTTGCGGTCAGTCGGCGAGCGCAGCGGCCAGCGCCGGAGACACCCGGTCGACCGTATAGGGCTTTTCGATCACCGGCACGTCGGCAAACTCGGCGGGGGGCGGTTCGACATGGCCGCCGGTCGCGATCACGAATGGAATGCTCTTCTCGCGCAGCTTTTCGGCGACGGGCCAGGCGGTCTCCCCGCCAAGGTTCACGTCCAGGATGGCGAGGTCGAACCCGCCTTTTTCGGCCTCTCCGATCGCGTCGGCGACGCTGCCGCAGCTCGCGTGGACCCGGTGGCCGAGAGTTTCGAGGAAGTCTTCGAGCATCATCGCGATCAGCGGTTCGTCTTCGACAACCAGAATGGAACGCTGACCGGACATAGCCGGCCCGCATATCGCGAAGATTTTGCGGAGCAAGGATTTATTTGACCGAAAGGGCGCGCCTTGCCGCCTGCGCGAGCTCCTGGACCGAGAATGGCTTGGGAAGAAACGCGACCTTGTCGAGGTCGATCGATTTCCTCAACTGTTCCTCGGCGTAGCCGGACATGAACAGGATCGGCAGGTCGGGCCGCGACTTGCGCGCCTCGGCGACCATCGTCGGCCCGTCCATGCCGGGCATGACGACGTCGCTGATCAACAGCGAAATCTCGTCGCCGCGGGCGATGACGTCGAGCGCTTCCTCGCCGTTGTTCGCGGTTATGACGGTGTAACCGTGGCGGGTGAGCGCCCGCTCCGCGACGGCCCGGACCATCGGCTCGTCCTCGACGAGGAGGACGGTGCCGGTTCCCCACAGCTCGGCATCCTTGGGTGCGCCGGAGCGGGGCGCCTTGCCGGCTTCCGCTTCCACCCGATGGACCGGCAGATAGATAACGAAGCGGCTACCCTCGCCCACCTTGGAATCGGCGAAGATGAAACCGCCCGACTGCTTGACGATCCCGTAGACGGTGGAGAGTCCGAGCCCGGTGCCCTTCCCGACCTCTTTGGTGGTGAAGAAAGGCTCGAAAATCTTGCCGAGGATCGCGGGCGGAATCCCCGAACCCGTGTCGGTCACCGAAAGCGCGCTGTAGTCGGCGATCGGGAGGATATCCGAGCCGAGCTCGGCGACCTGGTCGGCGCGGACCGCATAGGTCTGGATGGTCAGCGTGCCGCCCCCCTTCGCAGCCATCGCGTCGCGCGCGTTGACCGCAAGGTTGATGATCACCTGCTCGAGCTGGCCGGGGTCGGCCCGCACCGGCCCCAGGTTGCGGCCGTGCTTGACGACCAGCCTGACGGTTTCGCCAAGCAGCCTTTTCAGAAGATGCGAAACCTCGGCGACGACGTCGGTCAACTGGAGTACCTGCGGGCGTAGCGTCTGCTGGCGCGAGAAAGCGAGGAGCTGGCGAGTCAGGCCCGCCGCGCGGTTGGAGTTCGACTTGATCTGCTGGATGTCGTCATAGTCGCTGTCACCGGGCGTGTGCCGCATCAGCATCAGGTCGCAATGGCCGATGATCGCAGTCAGGATGTTGTTGAAATCGTGGGCGACACCGCCGGCGAGCTGGCCGACCGCCTGCATCTTCGTCGCCTGCGCGACCTGCCGCTTGAGCTTCGCTTCCTCGCTATTGTCCTTGAGGAGCAGAAGGACTGCGGCATCGCCGAGGCCGCGGAGGCCGGCGACGGTGAGCGCGACGGGCTCTTTCGGGCTCCGGGCCAGCCGGATCGCCAAGTCGCCCGACATCGCCGGGCCGCGTGCGTTGCGCCGAACCGCGTCGGCGACCGCGGCCTTGTCTTCCTTGACGACCAGGTCGCCGGGATAGACCGGCCGGGCGCTGCCGATCCCGGCGGCGGTGCGGAACGCCTCGTTCATCGTCAGGAAGCGTCCGTCGCGGTCGACGAGAGCGAGCCCGATCGGAAGGATATCCAGCATCGCCTGCAGGTGCTGGGAGCTGGACAATGGCAGCGTGTCGGGGCTGTCGAACAAGTAGAAGTTCCCGTAGCCCTCGAAACCCGGGGCATCGAGCGGGATGTGGACAGCCCGCAGCGGCCGGCCGATATCGCCTTCCGCAACCAGCCTGTACAATCCTTCCTCTGCCTCCTGCACCAGCTCGGCCAGGTTCGGTTGCTCCCCGCCAGTCTGTCCGACCAAGGCGCGCATGCCGAACGCCGAGTTCCAGGACAGCAGCCTGCCTTCGGGATCAACTAGCGCGGCGAGGACCCCGGCGCCGGTCAGAAGCTCGCCGGCCCTACCGCGAAGCCTCACCGACGCCACCGCCAGCGGGTCGGCCGGCCCCGGCTGCAGGTAGCGCCAGAGAAGCAGGTCGTTGCGCGCGCCAACCCGTTCCACTTCGAGCGCGAAAACGCCTGCCCGCGTCTCGATCCCGGCTGCGCAGCCGCCCCCGTCGCGCCAAGCCATGGTCCGCGCGACGTCCTGCGCCTGGGCGGAATCGGGATTTGCCGGAAGCTTGTCTGGCCGCCGGCCCTCGAATCGCTCGCGATAGGCGGCGTTGGCGGCCAGCAGTGCGCCTTCGGAATCGGTCAGCGCCGCGCAGTCGGCACTCAGTGCAAGCGTCGCGCCGACCAGCGAATAATCGGGCACGGCGACCAGTGCCTGAATATCGGGCGCTTGCGGCGCGTGTCGCCGCCGGAGCAGGACCAGAGCCGGAAGCACGACGGCGACAACAGCGGCGAGGACAAGCGCCACGGTATTGGCGCCCGCGAGCCACAGCAGCGCCCCAACCGTCAAAGCCGCAGCGGCCCCGATCGCAGGGGCGAACCAGCGCGATGCGCCGTCGATCGACCGCGATTCGAGGACCGGGAGATCCTGGAGCAGCATCTAGGCCATCAGCCCCGTCGCTGCACCGGCTCGCGCTCTGTGCATGGCTTTGCCTCCCTGCCCTTCCGGAGGAGAGCATAGGGTGGGCGGCGGTCCCCCGTCAAAGCCGCTTGCCCAAGCCTGCCATGCCAACGCAAAGAGCTGGACGATGGCCAATCCTTCCGCCCGCGACGTTGCGCTCGACGCCGAATGGCTTCCTCACACCTATGATGCGGGCGGCGGCAACCTAATCTTCGTCCACGTGCCGCCAGAAGCGCGCGCCGAGCTGATGTTCCTCTCCGACGAGCATTACGCCGGCAAGTTCCGCAAGGCGGCCTTTCCCGCCGCCGCGATAGCCGCAGAGGTCGAATCGGCGTCCCGAGCGCCCTTGCATTTCGTTTTCCACACGTCCTTTTGCTGCTCGACGCTGCTTGCGCGGGCACTGGACGTCGAGGGGGTTTCGAACACCCTGCGGGAACCCGACGTGCTCATCAACCTCGGCAACCGGCTGATAGCCAGCGACGACCAGGCGAACCGCCAGCGCCTCGAACTCGTCATTCGCTTGCTCGAGCGCCCCGCGGCTCCCGGGGAAGCAGTCATTGTCAAGCCAAGCAATTTTGCCAACCGGCTCGTCGACCTGATCCTCGCGCAGCGGACCGAGACACGTGCCGTCCTCCTTTATTCGGACGTCGGGACGTACCTCAGATCGCTGCTGAAGCGCGGGATGTTCGGGCGGATCTTCGGCCGCAAGCTGTTCAACCAGATGAGCGGCTGGAGCCCGCTGAAGTTCGGCTATTCTCCCTCCGAGCTTTTCGAGCAGACCGACGTGCAAATCGCCGCACTCGGCTGGCTGATGCAGATCCACCATTTCGACGCCATCGCTCGCGCCTTTGGCCCACAGCGCGTGATGCTGCTCGATTCGGCGACCCTTCTCGCCGACCCGCACGGCTCGCTTCGCCGCTCTGCTGCACTGTTCGGGCTCGACCTGGACGAGGAACGGATCTCTAAAATCGTCATCGGTCCTGCCTTTTCGAAGCACAGCAAATTTTCGGAGCGCGATTACGGCGCCGAGGCCCGCAAGAAGGATCACGATGCGGTTATGGACGCGCACTCAGAGGAGCTCGGGATGGTCGTCAATTGGATCGAGGCAGTCGCCGCCCAGCTCGGGGTCCCCCTCAAGCCCGGAAGCTGATCAGGCGTTGCGCCGTAACAGACGCTGCTGTTCGCGCTTCCAGTCGCGCTCCTTGATCGTGTCGCGCTTGTCATGCGCTTTCTTGCCGCGAGCGAGCGCGAGCTCGACCTTCGCCAGGCCCTTGCCGTTGAAATAGATGGACAAGGGAACGAGCGTCAGGCCCTGGCGCGCGACAGCGCCGTGCAATTTTTCGATCTCGCGTCTGCTCAGGAGCAGCTTGCGCTGCCTGCGCGGCTGGTGATTGAGCCGGTTGCCGTGGCTGTATTCCGGGATGTGGCTGTTGATCAGCCACACCTCGTCTCCCTCGACCGCCGCATAGCTCTCGGCGATCGATCCCTCGCCTTGGCGAAGCGACTTCACCTCGGTGCCGGTGAGCACGATACCCGCCTCCAGCCGGTCCTCGACGAAATAGTCGTAACGCGCGCGCCGGTTCTCGGCGACGACCTTTGTCTTGTCGAACTGGGGAGGCAGGGGCCTTGGCATTGCGGGGTCAGATCAGGCCTGCGTGTTCGAGCGCCCTGTCAACCGCGCGCCGGGAAGACTCCGAGGCCTCGACCAGCGGCAGCCTCAATTCGGTCGGGAAGCCGAGGCGCACGCGGGACAGCGCATATTTGACCGGCCCGGGCGACGCGTCGGTGAACAAGGCCGTATGCAGCGGGTAAAGCCGACCCTGAAGCTTGAGAGCATCGTCCCACCGGCCCTCTCGCATCGCCTTCTGGAAGTCGGAGCAAAGCCGGGGCGCGACATTCGCGGTCACGGAGATGCAGCCGACACCGCCCATGGCGTTGAAGGCAAGCGCGGTCTCGTCGTTGCCGGAAAGCTGGACGAAGCCCTTGCCGCAGGCGAGCCGCTGGGCGCTGACCCGGCCAAGGTTGCCGGTCGCGTCCTTCACCCCCACGATGTTGGAGAGCTTCGCCATCTCGGCCATCGTCTCGACGCTGATGTCAACCACCGCGCGGCCCGGGATGTTGTAGATGATGATCGGCAGCTCGGAGGCTTCCGACAGCGCCCGGAACGCGGCCAGCATCCCCGCCTGGCTCGGCCGGTTGTAATAGCCCATCACGACCAGCGCCGCGTCGGCCCCGGCCTCCTTCGCGGCATGGAGATATTCGATCGAATGGGCGACATTGTTGCTTCCGCAGCCCGCGATCACCGGCACGCGACCGCGAGCGGCCTCGACCGTGATCTCGATGACCCGCCTCTGCTCGGCGGCGCTCATCGTCGCGCTTTCCCCGGTCGTGCCGCACGGCACGAGACCGTTCGAGCCCTGCTCGACCTGCCATTCGACGAGCGCGCGAAGTGAGTCTTCATCGACACACTTGCCGGAAAAAGGGGTGACCAGCGCCGGTATGGAGCCGAAGAACATGGGTTTTTCCTTCACCTGGGAGTCTTACGGGGATTAGACTCCGCGGTCATTCAGCGTCTGATAAGGAGGCGGGCAAGACAATGTCCAGCATGGGGAGAGCAGCTGCACTTGCTTCCGTGCTTCTAGCGTGTTCGGCCACGGCTTCGGCCAGGCTGCCCGCGACACTGATCGGTCAGGCCGGCGCCGCAGCGGCAACGGCAAGCCAGGACGTCAATTCCGCGATCAGCCAATGGCGTGTGCTGCGCCAAAGCAGCAACTACCGCTTCTACGACTATGCGCGATTCCTGAACTACAACGAAGGCTGGCCGGGCGAGGCATCGATGCGCCGGGCTGCCGAAAAAGCGATGCGGCCCGGCGAGGACCCCTCGCTCGTCCTCGGCTTCTACCGGCTGCAGAAGCCCGCGAGCGGCAACGGCTGGGCCCGCTATGCCGACGCGCTTGCCTCGGCCGGTAGGACCGCGGACGCGATCGCCGCGGCGAAAGAAGCATGGGCTTCGCCGGACCTCAGCGCCCAGGACGAAGCGTCCATGCCGGCAAGGTTCGGCGGCCATTTCACGCCGAGCGATCACGATCGCCGGGTCGACGCCTTGCTGTTCGACAAGCAGCCGGAAAATGCGCACCGGCTGCTCGCCTGGACGTCCGCGGACCGGCGCTCGGCGCTCACCGCTCGGGTCGCGATGCAGAGCCGCTGGCCGGATGCCGAGGCGCGCTATCGCGCCGCCCACCATCGGATCGCCGCTGACGCCGGGCTGCTGATGGACCGGCTTCGTTACCTTCGCGACGGCAACAACGACTATTCGGCGCGGGTCCTGGCCGCCCAGCCCCACCAGTTCACAGAGCGGCCGGCCGATCCAGAGCGCTGGTACGACATGCTCCTGGTCCTCGCCAACGGGGCCGTCCAGGAGCGGCAATACCATCTCGCCTACAATATCGCCCGGCAGCTCGACGATGCGCTTCCTCCCGGCACGCAGGTCGCCGATCAGCCCTATGGGGTGCGCGACAATTACACGAGCCTCGCCTGGCTCGCCGGCCGGGTCGCACTCGACCGCAATTCGAGCCCGTCGAACGCGGCCGCGATGTTCCATCGCTATGCCTATGGCGGCAAGTCGCTGCAGGTGCTGACCAAGGGCTTCTACTGGGCCGGGCGAGCCTCGCTTGCCGCCGGACGGCCGGCCGAGGCGAGCGCCTATTTCCAGCGCGCTTCCGCCTATCCCGAGCTTTTCTACGGACAGCTCGCGCTCGAGCGGCTGGGTCGCTCCGTACCCGCGCCCGGCGCCACTCCGCAGGTCGCTCCGGCCGACGCAACCCGCTCGGCGTTCGCGCAGAACCGCCTGGTCCGGGCCACCCGGGCAATGCTGTACGGAGGCCGCGCCGACGAGCAGATGCTGTTCGTTCGGGCGCTCGCCGAATCACTCGACACGCAGACCGAGCGCTCGCTCGCAATCGAGCTGTCGAAACAACTCGGCCGCAACGACCTTGCAGTGTGGGTCGCGCGCTCCGCTCGCAACGCCGGTGTGCCCTTCTATGTCCGTGACGCCTTCCCGACTCTGAGCAGCCGGCCGCGCACCGCCTGGTCGCTGGCCCATGGAATTACACGGCAGGAAAGCTCCTTCGACCGAAACGCGGTCAGCCACGCGGGAGCGCGCGGGCTGATGCAGCTCATGCCCGGCACTGCTCGGGAGCAGGCGGCGAAGCTCGGTGTGGCTTACGACTACAGGCGGATTCACGACCCGGACACCAACGTCATGCTCGGCTCGGCCTATTTCCAGCGGATGCTGAACACCTGGGACGGCAGCATCCCGCTCGCAGTCGCGAGCTACAACGCCGGCCCAGGAAACGTGCGCAAGTGGATCAATGCCTATGGCGACCCGCGCACCAGGCAAGTCGACATGATCGGCTGGATCGAGGCGATCCCGTTCACCGAAACGCGCGGCTATGTGCAGCGGGTGATCGAAAACAGCGTTGTCTACGACAGCCTCAACCCGCAACCGGCGACGCGCACGTCGCTCCATGTTTCCCGCTACCTCGGCAAGTCGCATCCGGGCTAAGGCCCCGGGATGGCCGACACCAATGTGCGCTTCATTACACCCGCGGGGCTGCGGCGGCTGAAGGAAGAGTATCACGCGCTGTTCGCGGTCGAGCGCCCGAAGATTGTCGAGACCGTCGCCTGGGCCGCCTCGCTCGGCGACCGGTCGGAAAACGCCGACTATCTCTACGGCAAGCGGCGCCTGCGCGAGATCGACCGCAGGCTCGCCCACCTCGCGCGGATCATGAAGGCTTCGAAGGTCGTCGATCCGGCTACGCAGTCCGTTCACGACGAGGTCCGCTTCGGCGCGACGGTCGAGCTAGCCGACGAGGACGATAACCGTCGCATCGTGACGATTGTCGGCGACGATGAAGCCGACGCTTCGGCGGGGCGCATCGGCTGGAGCGCGCCGCTCGCCCGGGCGCTGATCGGCGCTCGTGTCGGCGACGAGCGCACCGTTCGCCTTCCGTCGGGCGAGAAGAGCTACGAAGTCGTCTCAATCCGCTATCCCCCGCCGGGGAATTGCGATGCCGGCGCAGCCTGACCTCATCTTCGATCTCGGCGTCTGCAACGGCGACGACAGCGCCTATTATCTGCACAAAGGCTATCGCGTGGTCGGGGTGGAGGCGAACCCGCTGCTGATCCCGAAGCTCAGCCGTCGGTTCGAAGCGGAAATCGCAAGCGGACGCTATGTGCTGCTGCCACTCGGCATCGCCGACACGGAGGGGGAGACCGAATTCTGGGTCTGCGACGGCCATGCCGAATGGAGCAGCTTCGACCGCTCGATCGCGAGCCGCGGAGGCGCGCGCCATCATGCCGAGATGGTCCGGACGAGCCGTTTCCGGTCGCTCCTGAAGCGCTTCGGCACTCCGAAATATTGCAAGATCGACATCGAGGGGAATGACAATCTGTGCCTGAAGGACATGTCGAGCTCGACAAGGCCAGACTACGTGTCGGTCGAGGTGATCTGCGCGGGAGAGCAGGTAAGGCTGCTGCAGGCGCTTGGCTACACGCGCTTCAAGCTCATCTCGCAACGGACGTTGCGCCAGCCGGGCAAGGCCCTGGCGAAACTGAAGGCGAGCGCCAGCATTCTCCCGCCATTTAGCTGCGTGATGACAGCAATCGAGGCGCGGCTGACCCGGCGACGTTTCGACGGAAACTGGCGTTTCCCCGGCGGGTCCTCAGGCCCTTTCGGAGAAAATACGCACGGCCGCTGGCTGAACGCCGGCGAAGCGACCGAACTCAGCGAAATCCTGGCTCGCCGGCGCGAAGCCTGGGACTGGTTCGACCTCCACGCAGGCTGAAATCGCCGGCCCCAAACCGCGCACTCGCCCGCCCGGAGGATTCCGCCCTCGGCGCGGGTCGTGTTAATACGGATGCGCAATGGCCTTTGGGGGAAGGCGAATGAACATTCGGATCAAGCGCGGCACCGCCGCCATCCGCCTCTCCGGAACCTTTGGATTGGCTCTGCTGCTCGCGTCCTGCGGCGCTCCGCCGCCCGTGCGGAGCCTGGCCTGCAACGCGGCGCAGCCGGTTCCCATCGCCCAGTCCCCGGACGGAAAGCTGAAATCGGCGATGATCCGAGTCCTCACGTTCAATATCGAGGGCCTCGGCTTTCCCGCGCGAAAGGGCCGGGGAGCGGAGCTTCGCCAGATCGGCGAGCGGTTGGCGGCGATGCGCTCGGCCGGGACCGGCCCGGACATCGTCCTTTTCCAGGAGATGTTCAGCTCGGCGGCGAAGAACGCCGTCGCGTCGTCCGGCTATCCGGCGATCGAATCAGGGCCGCGGCGCACGACGCGCGCCTTCGAATCGACTCGCGAAAAGTTGCCCGGCAAGTCCAAGGTCAAGCGCGGCGAGATCGGCGTGCATTTCACCGGCAGCGGGCTTGCCATCGCCTCGCGCTTCCCGGTCGTCCACACCGACATGCGCGCCTACGGAACGCGGTCATGCGCGGGTCTCGACTGCCTCGCCAACAAGGGAATCATGCTGGCCCGCATCGCCATCCCCGGACTGCCCACGCCGATCGACGTCTACAACACACACATGAACTCCCGCGGCGCGTCCAAGGCGCCGCACGAGCGCAACCTGGCCGCGCACGACCGCCAGGCGCTGGAAGCGTCGGAGTTCATCGATTCCACCCACGACGACGCATTCCCGGTAATCTTCGGGGGCGATTTCAACATGCGGCACTCTGAGCCCAGGTGGGAGAATTTCTCCCGCTACCAGTCGCTCAACCTGGTCCACCGGATTTGCGCCGCCCGCAATTCCGGCTGCGATGTGCGCATGTCCTGGGACGGCGACGCGCCGTGGATGGACACCCAGGACCTGCAGTTCTTCTGGGACGGCAACCCGGCGACGATCCGCCCGGTCCGGGTCGAAGCCCTATTCGACGGCAGCCCCAACAGCCCGCAGCTGTCGGACCATGACGGCTTCATGGTCACCTACCGGATCGAATGGCCGGCCGCTGCGAGCGTTCCTTCCCTGTGCTGACCGTCAGGGAATCGAGGCGAGGTCTGGCTTGACCCAGGCACGGCGCGCCTCGACGGAAGAGAGCCACTCGGGCGAGTAGAATCGAAGCGGCCAGTCGCGCCGGCCCATGGGCGACAAGAGCAGCTCGTTGACCAACTCGTAGAGCGGTTCGCGGCGATCGGATTCGGCGAGGAAGAGCTGGACTCCGCGAAGGAACACACGCGTGATCGTCTCGTGATAGCCCTCGGTATCGGAATTCACGCCGCCGACGCTCTCGTTATAACGCCGGATGAGATCCGGAAGCTGCTTGTCGAGATCAATGTCGGGCCGCTTGAGAAGCAGCCAAACGGTTGCCGCGAGGTGCGCCTCGTGAGTCCATTCCGCCCGCGGCAGCGTGCGCGCTAGCAGGCCCTCGCCGATCCGCTCGATCTCGGCGTCGGAATGGAACAGGCGCGGTGCAAACTCGGTCATTGGCCGGACTTTCGAAAGGGGAAGCCCGATCGAAGACCGGGCGGATCAGGCTGGAGCTGGCTGGCCTTGCGAGACCTTCGGAGCGGCTTGCCTGACCCCTTCGTCCACCTGGTCCGCGAATTGCGCGAAATTCTCGACGAACAGGTCGACGAGCTTCGCCGCCGTGCGGTCATATTCCTCCGGGTTCGTCCAGGTGCTGCGCGGGTCGAGGATCCTGTCCTCGACGCCCGGGACGTGGACCGGGACGTCGAACCCGAAGTTAGGGTCCTTGCGGAACTTGGCGCTCTTCAGGCTTCCGTCGAGCGCAGCATTGAGCAGGGCGCGGGTGACCTGGATGGGCATGCGCCGGCCGGTTCCGTACTTGCCGCCCGTCCAGCCGGTGTTGACCAGCCAGCAGTCGACCCCGCCCCTGGCGATGCGTTCCTTGAGCAGGTTGCCGTAGACCGAAGGATGGCGCGGCATGAACGGCGCCCCGAAGCAGGTGGAAAAGGTCGCCTCGGGCTCGGTCACCCCGATCTCCGTGCCCGCGACCTTGGCCGTGTAGCCCGAAAGGAAGTGATACATGGCCTGGTCGGGAGTCAGCCTTGCGATCGGTGGAAGCACGCCGAACGCGTCGGCGGTCAGCATCACCACGTTCTTCGGCACCGGCCCCATGTTGTCGGCCGAGGAATTGGGGATGAAGTCGATTGGATAAGCGCCGCGGCTGTTCTCGGCGAGGCTCGAATCGTCGAGATCGAGCTCGCGGGTCTCCGGGTCGATGACAACATTCTCGAGCACCGTGCCGAAGCGTTTCGTCGTCGCGTAGATTTCCGGCTCCGCCTCGGCCGAAAGCCGGATCATCTTGGCGTAGCAGCCGCCTTCGAAGTTGAAGACCGCGGTGTCCGACCAGCCATGCTCGTCGTCGCCGATCAGGGTACGGTTGGGGTCGGCCGACAAGGTCGTCTTGCCGGTGCCTGAAAGGCCGAAGAAGATCGCGGTGTCGCCGTCCGAGCCGATATTGGCCGAGCAGTGCATCGGCATGATCCCCTGCGGCGGGAGCAGGAAATTGAGGAGGCCGAAGACCGATTTCTTCATCTCGCCGGCATAGGCGGTGCCGCCGATCAGGATCAGCTTCTTGCTGAAATTGACGGCGATCACCGTCTCGCTCCGGCAGCCGTGCCGCTGCGGATCGGCGCGGAAGCTCGGCAGGTCGATGATCGTGAATTCGGGCACGAAGCCTTCAAGCTCGCTTGATTCCGGGCGAACGAGCAGCGTGCGGATGAACAGGCTGTGCCAGGCAAGCTCGTTGATTACCCGGACCCTTACCCGGTGCTCCGGCTGCGAGCCGCCGTAGAGATCCTGGACGAACAAGAGGTCCTTCTGGCCGAGCGCCGCCAGGAAATCCTCGTGCAGCCGGTCGAATGCGGCCGGGTCCATGCCCTTGTTGGTCTTGCCCCACCAGACGGTCGATTCGGTGAGCTCCTCGCGGACGATGAACTTGTCCTGCGCGCTCCTGCCCGTGTGGCGGCCAGTGCGGACCACGAGCGGCCCGTCCTTTGCAAGCAAGCCCTCGCCGCGGCGCACCGCATGTTCGACCAGCGGCGCGGTCGTCAGGTTCCAGTGCAGCTCGGCAGGCGTGACGATTCCCTGCGAATCCAGTCCATATTTGGCGACCCTGTCGGCCACGAACCTTCCTTCCCTGAATAAAAAATAGCGGCGGCGGCCCTTCCGGCAGCCGCCGCATACGTATGCGTGCACTCGCCTATAGGCACGAAACGACGGCCCGGTCAAAACTCACGGGGCCGCTTGTTTCGCTCCGTGGCGACAGGTAAGCCCGCGACCGGACCGACCGAATGAGCCACGTGATCGCGCTGGTCGACGACGACCGCAATATCCTGACCTCGGTGTCCATTGCCCTTCAGTCGGAAGGCTTCATCACCCGCGTCTATACGGAAGGGGAAGCGGCGCTAAAGGCGTTTGCGGAAAATCCGCCCGACCTTGGCGTGTTCGACATCAAGATGCCGAAGATGGATGGAATGGAGCTGTTGCGGCGGCTTCGCGAGTTCAGCTCGATGCCGGTCATCTTCCTTACCTCGAAGGACGACGAACTAGACGAGGCGCTCGGCCTGGCGATGGGCGCGGACGATTATATCTCCAAGCCCTTCTCCCAGCGGCTGTTGCTGGCCCGGATCCGGGCGATCCTGCGCCGGCAGGAACTGGCGAAAAACGAGACGTCCGCCCCGGCGGAGCCGGAGCCCGAGCTGCTCGAGCGCGGCCGGCTGACGATGGATCCGGCGCGCCACAAGGTGAAATGGGGCGGCAAGGACGTCACGCTGACGGTCACCGAGTTCCTGATCCTCGAAGCGCTGGCGCAACGGCCGGGAGTCGTGAAGAACCGCAACCAGCTGCTCGACGTCGCCTATCAGGAAGACGTTTACGTCGACGATCGCACGATTGATTCCCACATCAAGCGGATCCGCCGCAAATTCCGGACCGTCGACCCGGAATTCGACGCGATCGAGACGCTCTATGGCGTCGGATACCGGTTTGAAGACCAGTAGGAACCGCCGCCGAGCACCGCGGCCATGGACCGCGCGCTGGACCCTGACCTGGCGGATCCTGGCCGTGAACATCTTCGCGGTGCTGATTCTCGCCCTTGGCGTGATTTACCTCGACGCCTTCCGCAACAAGCTCAGCAAGGAGCGGATCGACCGCTTCGAACGGGAAGCCGAGATCAGCGCCATCCTGGTCCGCTCGGTCGCGCCAGAGCGGCGCACCGAGGCGCTCGCGACGATCGGCAAGGCGACCCGAAGCCGGATCCGGCTGTACGGGCCAGACGGCCGCCTGGTCGTCGACAGCTGGTCAGTTACAGGCCCGACCTATCGCCTTCGCGACCCCCAGGCCGAAAGCTGGATGAAGGACGCCGCGCGGGCCCTGGACCGGGGATTCAACGCCCTCGTCGGGGCCGAATATCCACCCGATTTCGTCGAGCCGGCCACGGACAATCTCGCCGCCTGGCCGGAAGCGCAACAGGCGCGCCGCCTAAAGTCGGTCGCAAGCACGGTGCGGACCGCGCCCGACCTCACGCCGGTCGTCTCCGCCGCCGCTCCCGTCGATGATGGAGTGTTGCTCGTCACCTCGAACGAGCGGAGCCTGATTCGCGCCATGCGCAGCCAGCGCGCCGCCCTTGCGATCGCTATGGCGGTGGCGATCCTGGTCTCCGTTCTCTTGTCGCTGTTCCTGGCGCGAACCATCGTCCGGCCGCTCCGGCGCATTGCGCTCGCGGCGCACCGGGTCCGCCTCGGAAGGGCGCGGGAGGTGCGCGTTCCGAGGCTTCCCTCGAGGCGGGACGAGATAGGCCTGCTCGCGCGCTCGGTGGCCGACATGAGCCAGTCGCTACGCCAGCGGATCGACAATATCGAGGCGTTCGCCGCCGACGTAACCCACGAGCTCAAGAACCCGCTCGCTTCGCTGCGCTCGGCGATCGACGGGCTTGAGTCTGTCAAGGACGACAAGCTCCGCTCGAGGCTCACCCAGGTCGCCCGCGACGACGTGGTCAGGCTGGACCGGCTGATCAGCGACATCAGCGAGGCTGCCCGCACCGATGCCCAGCTGGCGCGGGCGAGATTTGAACCGGTGGACCTGGGACCGCTGGTCGAGCAGCTGGTGAAGAGCTGGGAGGACCGGAGAGAAAAAGGCGACGCCCGGATTGCCTATGCACGGCCGAGAAAGGACAGCGCGGTGGTGATGGGCGATCCCGGTCGGCTGGCTCGCGCGGTCGACAATCTCATCGACAATGCGGTTAGCTTCTCGCCGCCCGGCGGGCTGGTCGAGATCGCGGTCTCGCACGTCGGCCCCGACGTCAGGATCCGGATCGACGACGAAGGCCCCGGAGTTCCGCCCGAAGCGCGTGAAGCCATCTTTAACCGCTTCCACTCGATACGGCCGGAAGGCGAGGACTTCGGCCGACATTCGGGATTGGGGCTGGCCATCGCCAAGGCTATTGTCGAGGGCCATGACGGGGAAATCACAGTTTATGACCGCGACGACGCGCCCTCGGGCGCACGCTTCATCATCTCCCTTCCGGCGGTAGACCAGCAATGAACGCCCCGCGCGCGCTGTCCGCAGAGACCGTTCACGCAAGCAGCGTCGCAATCGGCGGCCGGGCGGTTCTGATCACCGGCCCGTCGGGTTCCGGCAAATCGGACCTGACCCTGCGCCTGATCGACCGCGGCTTCACGCTGGTCAGCGACGACCAGACGATCGTCCGCCGCCACGGCAGCAGGCTGATCGCCTCCGCTCCGCCCACGATCGCGGGCAAGCTTGAAATCCGCGGGATGGGAATCATCGACATGGATACCGAAAGCGACGTGCCGGTTGCGCTCGTCGTCGAGCTGACGAGCGAGATCCAGCGGCTTCCGGACGAAAACCGCGAGCGGCCGATCCTTGGCATCCCCCTGCCCTTGGTCAGCCTTGACGCAATGGCCGCCTCGGCGCCCTCGAAAGTCGCGCTGGCGCTCGATCGTCTGGGCCTCAAGGTTTGATGGCGGCGCCGCGCAAGCCGCGGTTGCTGCTCGTCACGGGTATGTCCGGGGCGGGCAAATCGACGGCCCTGGATTCGCTCGAGGACATGGGCTGGGACATCGTCGACAACCTTCCCGCCGACCTTCTTCCCGGTTTTGTCCACTCGGGCGAGCAGTGCCGCAGCGTTCCGGCAGCGGTCGGGATGGACGTTCGAAGCCGCGGCTTCGACCCGGCGCGGCTGCCCGCGCAGCTTGCCGACATCGACGGAGTGGAACCGGAAATCCTGTTCCTCGATTGCTCGAGCGCCGGCCTGTCGCGCCGGTTCGACAAGACTCGCCGGGTTCATCCGCTGGCGCCGGACCGGCCGGCCGAGGACGGGATCGCGCGCGAACGCCGGCTTTTGGGGCCACTGAAGGCGGCGGCGGATACGGTGATCGACACGACGGACCTTACTCCGGCTGAGCTTCGAGACGAGCTGAGCCGCCGGTTCGGGACGAAGAGCGAGCCTGTGCTGACCCTGGTTTCGTTCGGGTTCGGGCACGGCATTTCCAGAACCGCCGACCTGGTGTTCGACATGCGGTTCCTGGCCAATCCGTACTGGATCGACGCGCTTCGTCCGCTCACCGGCAAGGACCGGGAGGTGCGCGACTATGTGGCCAGGGACCCCGGCTGGGCGGACTCGATGAACCGAATCGAATCCCTTCTCAGGGACTGGATTCCCCGCTACTGGGCGGCGGGCAAAAATTATCTGACGATCGCCTTCGGCTGCACGGGGGGACGGCATCGATCGGTAACCGCGGCAGTGGAGATGGCGGAACGATTGCGTGCGGCGGGCTTCTCCCCAAACATCAGGCACCGCGACCTCGGCTCGGCGCCGAACGACAGGATCGAGGAAAAGGCTGCGCCCGGAGCGGGCAGCGAGAGTGGAAGCGAGTTGAGCGAATGATCGGTTTGGTGCTGGTAACGCATGGCCGGCTTGCGGCCGAGTTCATTGTCGCGATGGAGCATGTGGTCGGCCCGCAGGAAGCGATCGAGGCCGTCTGCATCGGCCCCGACGACGACATGGAAGACCGGCGCAAGGACATCGCAAAAGCGATCCAGAGCGTTGACCGCGGCAAGGGGGTTATCATCCTCACCGACCTGTTCGGGGGCACGCCCTCGAACCTCGCGATCAGCCTGATGAAGAGCGAGAATATCGAGGTGATCGCCGGCGTGAACCTGCCGATGCTGATCCGGCTCGAAGGCGCCCGCAAGGTCATGGGCGTCCATGCGGCGGTGGCCGCGGCCCGGGAAGCGGGACGCAAATATATTTCGGTGGCTTCCGAAATCCTCGGGGAAGCCGCGGCTTGAGTGACTCGTCCAGGCAGGTCCGGATCGTCAACCGAAGGGGCCTGCACGCGCGCGCGAGCGCCCAGTTCGTCAATCTGGCGAGCGAGATGAAACCGAAGATCGAAGTCGAGAAGGATGCAAACCGCGTGTGCGGGACCTCGATCATGGGGTTGATGATGCTCGGCGCGGCGATGGGCGATAGCATCATCATCCATGCTGAAGGCGAGGGCGCCGAGGAGGCGCTGGCCAAGCTCGCGGAACTGGTCGAAAGCGGCTTCGGCGAAGAAGCGGGCTGATGCCCCGGCAGGTCACGGCTTTTTCCAATCCCACGGTGAAGCGTCTGCGCTCGCTTCGCGACAAGAAGGCGCGGCGGGCCGAGGGGCTGTTCCTGGCGGAAGGGTTGCGAATTATCGCCGAGGCACGCGACAGCGGCCAGCTCCCCGAGATCATCGCCTTTTCGGCCGAGGGCGCCAGGCATCCGCTCGCAGCCGAGATCATTGCCGCGACGGAAGCCGCGGGCGGCGAAGCGATCGAGACAACGCCCAACATCCTCGCCAAGATGAGCGGCAAGGATAATCCGCAAATGGTGCTTGGCGCCTACCGCCAGCCGGAAATGTCGCTCGAGCGGTTGGACCGGTCTTCAGCGCCGATCTGGTTCGTGGTGCAGGCGCTCCGCGATCCCGGCAATATCGGCACGATCCTTCGCACCGGCGACGCGGTCGGGGCAGGCGGGCTGATCCTGATCGACGATTGCGCCGACCCCTTCTCGGTGGAGGC
>DASTDZ010000018.1:0-4721 GCA_035710105.1 Sphingomicrobium sp.
GGCTACCGGAACGGGTGATGATGACCGCCTTCGGCCCCGGCTTCACCTGCTCGGGCCTGATATTGGAGAAGCCATGAACTGGATCGCAGTCGCAATCCTCGCGTTCGTCACAGCGGAAAGGCTGCTTGAGCTGGGCCTCGCTAGGGTCAACACCCGCCGGCTGCTGGCGCGCGGCGCCCGGGAGCATGGGGCCGGCCATTATCCCTTCATCTTCGCGGTCCATGCCGCCTGGCTGATCACGCTGTGGGCGCTGGCTCCGGCTCGCGAGATCGACCCCTTCTGGCTGGCGCTGTTCGCGCTGCTGCTGCTCGCGCGGTTCTGGGTGATCGCCACGCTGGGGCCGCGCTGGACGACGCGGATCATCGTCCTGCCGGGCGAGGACCTCGTGAAGGAGGGGCCCTATCGTTTCCTCAACCACCCGAATTACTGGGTCGTCATCGGCGAGATCGCGGTGCTTCCGCTCGTGTTCGGCCTGCCGCTGGTCGCGCTCGTCTTTTCGGTCCTCAACGCCGCCGTTCTGTGGGTCCGCATCCGCGAAGAGAACAAGGCGCTTCGCCACGGCCGCTGACTCGCTTGCGCAGGCCGATCGACAAGCCTATATCGGCCGCCTCTCCTCGACATCGTTATCGATGCTGAGGCTGGTCCTTCGCGGGGCCGGTCCGAGAGGCGTTTGGATTGTCGAAGGACCGCAAGTGACGGATCTTGCCGCGCTGACCCGCTTGATCGAGCCCGAGCTGAAATCGCTCGGCTACGATCTCGTGCGCGTGGCCATGGTCGGCGGCACCTCCGACCCGACCCTGCAAATCATGGCCGAGCGGCCCGACACGCGGCAGCTCGCGCTGGGCGACTGCGAGCGCATCTCGCGCCACCTTTCCGACCTGCTCGATTCCGCCGACCCGATCGAGGGATCGTACCGGCTCGAGGTCAGCTCGCCCGGGATCGACCGTCCACTTACCCGGCCGAAGGATTACGACGACTGGAAGGGGCACCAGGCGCGGCTCAAGCTCAACCCCACCGGCCAGGGCAGCAAGCAGCTGACCGGCCGCATCGAGGGCATCAAGGGTGACGTCGTCCTGCTGACCACGCCCGCCGGCGCCCGCGAAGTGCCGCTCGATTCCATCGCGTCCGCCAAGCTCCTGCTTACGGACGAACTCATCAAGGCTACCGGCCCGCTCAGCATCGACGGGGCCGACCTCATCGAAGAAACGGAAGGTTGAACTGAAAATGGCTACCGCAGCACCCGCGGCACCGACCGCCAACAAGGCCGAACTGCTCGCGATCGCCGACGCGGTCGCCCGCGAAAAGCTGATCGACAAGGCGATCGTCATCGAAGCGATGGAGGACGCGATCCAGCGCGCCGCCCGCGCCCGCTACGGCGCCGAGAACGACATTCGCGCCAAGCTCGATCCGGTCACCGGCGAGCTTCGCCTGTGGAGGGTGCTGGAAGTGGTCGAAGAGCCCGAGGATCATTTCAAGCAGGTCGACGTCAAGGGTGCGCAGAAGCTCCAGAAGGGCGCCAAGCTGGGCGACTTCATCGTCGATCCGCTGCCGCCCATCGAGTTCGGACGAATCGCCGCCCAGGCCGCCAAGCAGGTCATCTTCCAGAAGGTCCGCGATGCCGAGCGCGAGCGCCAGTATGAGGAATTCAAGGACCGTGCCGGCGAGATCATCACCGGCGTCGTCAAGCGTGTCGAGTTCGGCCACGTCGTCGTCGACCTCGGCCGCGCGGAAGGAGTCATTCGCCGCGACCAGCAGATCCCCCGCGAGATGGTGCGAGTCGGCGACCGAATCCGCTCGCTGATCCTTCGAGTCAGCCGCGAGGCGCGCGGGCCGCAGATCTTCCTGTCGCGCGCCCACCCCGACTTCATGAAGAAGCTCTTCGCCCAGGAAGTGCCGGAGATTTACGACGGAATCATCGAGATCAAGGCCGCAGCCCGCGACCCCGGAAGCCGCGCCAAGATCGGAGTCATAAGCCACGACAGCTCGATCGACCCAGTTGGCGCCTGCGTCGGCATGAAGGGCAGCCGAGTCCAGGCCGTCGTCCAGGAGCTGCAGGGCGAGAAGATCGACATCATACCCTGGTCCGAGGACCTCGCGACCTTCGTGGTCAATGCCCTTCAGCCGGCAACCGTCAGCCGGGTCGTCATCGACGAGGAAGAGAGCCGCATCGAAGTCGTGGTTCCCGACGACCAGCTGAGCCTCGCCATCGGCCGCCGCGGCCAGAATGTCCGGCTCGCCAGCCAGCTCACCAACAGCCAGATCGATATCCTGACCGAGGCCGACGCTTCCGAGAAGCGCCAGCGCGAGTTCATCGAGCGCTCCGAGATGTTCCAGTCGGAGCTCGACGTCGACGAGACCCTCGCCCAGTTGCTGGTCGCCGAGGGCTTCACCACGCTCGAAGAGGTCGCATACGTCCCGCAGGAGGAGATCAGCGCGATCGAGGGGCTCGACGAGGACATCGCGCAGGAGCTCCAGAGCCGCGCCGCCGAGGCGCTCGAACGCCGCGAGGCCGCCTCCCGCGAGGAGCGGCGCAAGCTGGGCGTGGAGGACGCGCTGGCCGAAATGCCGCACCTGACCGAACAGATGCTGGTGACGCTCGGCAAGGCCGGGATCCGCACCCTCGACGACCTGGCCGATCTTGCCACCGACGAGCTCGTGCAAAAGCGCAGAGTGGAGCCGCGGCGCCGCTCCGACGCGCCCGTGCGGGCCGAGGACAAGGGCGGGATACTCGCCGAATATGGCCTGAGCGACGAGCAGGGCAACGAGATCATCATGGCCGCGCGCGCGCATTGGTTCGAGGACGAGGCCACTGCCCCGGCGTCCGAGGGCAAGGACAGCAAGACCGAGGAGGCCGCCGATGCGGAATCCCCGGAATGAAACGGCCGATCTAGCCCAGGCCGACAGTCCCGAACGCACCTGCATCCTCACCCGACGCAAGGGCGGCCGCGACCGGTTCATCCGGCTCGCGCTCGGTTCCGACGCGACGGTGGCACCCGACGTTCGCGCGCGTGCGCCGGGCCGCGGCGCCTGGATTTCCGTCGGCCGCGACGAATTGGAAAAGGCGGTTGCGAACGGCAAGCTCAAGGCCGCGCTTCAGCGCGCCTTCAAGACCGGCGACCTCGCCATCCCCGACGACCTTGCCGACCGGACCGCTTCGGCGCTTCGCCAGGCCACCCTCGACCGGCTGGGCATGGAAGCGCGATCGGGCAATCTGATCAACGGCTCCGACAAGATCGAAGCCGCCGCCCGCGCCGGCAAGGTGCACCTGCTGATCCATGCCGCCGATGCCGGCGAGGACGGCCGCAGGAAGCTCGACCAGGCGCTCCGGGTGGGCGCGCGTTCGGAAAATGGCCAGCGGGGGGTGATATTCCCCGAGGGGCGCTCTATCTTGTCGATGGCCTTGGGGCGCGAAAATGTGGTACATGCCGCCCTGATTGACCCTGCCGCCGCGGCGCGCGTTCTCGACGCGCTTGTCCGGTGGCGGGATTTCATTGCCCCCGATACCGGTCTGGAGGGCGGCGACCCCGCCTCCGGAACCGGCTCGGCTGAAGATATTGAAGGATTAGAATGACCGACCAGACCGAAAAACCGAAGCTTGGCGCCCGGCCGCCGCTGGGGATCAAGCGCACGGTCGAGACCGGCAAGGTGAAGCAGAGCTTCAGCCACGGCCGCTCGAACACGGTCGTGGTCGAGGTCAAGAAGCGCCGAATCCTCGGCCGCCCGGGCGAGGCTGTCGAGCAGCCAAAGACCCCGCCGCAGGCCGAGGCCCCGAAGCCGGCGGCGGCGCCCGCGAAGCCGGCCGAGCCGGCGCGCGCGCCCAAGCCGTCGCAGGCCGACGAGATCACCCGGCGCAGGGAGATGCAGGAGCGCCTGCTTCGCGAGGCCGAGGAAGCCCGGCTCGCGGCACTCGAGGAAGCGCGCCGGCGCGAAGACAAAGAAAAGGTCGAGCAGAGCGAGGAGGAGCGGCGCCGCGCCGAGGAGAATCGGCGCTCCGTGAAATCCGAGGCCGAGCAGGCGCGGATCGAGGCCGAGGAAGAAGCTGCCGCTCCTGTCCCGGAAATAGAGGCCGCGCCAGCCCGTCCCGAGCCTGCTTCGCTTGCCCCTGTGGAAGAGGAAGAGGATCGCGGTCCGCGCCGTCACGGCCATGGGCACGCGCCGGCAGCCAAGCGGCCCGAGCCTTCGCGTCCGTCGCGCGGCCGGGACGAGCACCGGCATCGCGGCAAGCTGACCGTTACTCGCGCCCTGTCCGACGAGGACGACAACCGCGCCCGCTCCCTCGCCGCGCTTCGCCGCGCCCGCGAGAAGGAGAAGCGCGCGCACATGGCCGCTGGGCCGGCGCAAAAGCAGGTCCGCGACGTCGTCGTTCCCGAGGCGATTACCGTCCAGGAGCTCGCCAACCGCATGGCCGAGCGCGGAGCCGACCTGGTCAAAGCCCTGTTCAAGATGGGCATGCCGGTCACGCTCACCCAGACGATCGACCAAGACACCGCCGAGCTTCTGGTCACCGAATTCGGCCACAACGTGAAGCGCGTTTCCGAATCCGACGTCGAGATCGGGATCGGTGGCGAGGAGGATCCGGCCGAGACCCTGAAGCCGCGGCCGCCCGTGGTCACCATCATGGGCCACGTCGACCACGGCAAGACCTCGCTTCTCGACGCGATCCGTGGCGCCGATGTCGTCGCGCACGAGGCGGGCGGGATCACGCAGCATATCGGCGCCTA
>DASTDZ010000019.1:0-29011 GCA_035710105.1 Sphingomicrobium sp.
ATCTCGTCGACACCCTTGCCCTTCAGCTCGGCCGCCTTTTCGACATAGGAGGGCAGGTGCCTTGCCGAGCAGGTTGGGGTGAAGGCGCCGGGCACTGCGAAAAGGGCGACTTTCCTGCCGCCGAAAAATTCGCCGCTGGTCGTCGGCATGGGCCCGTCTGCCGTGGCGATGGTGATCGGAACGTCCGGAATCCTGTCGCCGGCCTTGATGGTCATCGGGGCTTGCTCCTCGGTTGGCTTCGAGCCGGCGAGATAGGGCGCGCGCTGCCGCACCTCAAGCCCGCGGCCGGCTCGACCGATGCCGCTTGCGGCACCTTGCTTGCCGTCCCATCATGGGCGTCGTGGACAGCCCGCCCTTCCTTTCCGGCAAGCTCCTCCTGGCCATGCCGGGAATGTCGGACCCGCGTTTCGAGCGGGCGGTGATCGCCATGTGCGTGCACGACGAGGGCGGGGCGGTGGGCATCGGCATCAGCCACAAGCGCGCCGGGCTTCGTTTTCGCGGCCTGTTGAAGCAGCTTGGGATCGATCCCGGGGAAGCGCCGGATTGCGCGGTCCACCATGGCGGGCCGGTCGAGCCAGGGCGCGGCTTCGTCCTCCATTCGACCGACTGGGGCGGCCAGGATACGCTCCACATCAGCGGGTCGAGCGGGGCCAACTTCGCAATGACCGGCACCATCGATGTTCTCAAGGCCATCGCCGAGGGGCGCGGCCCCTCGCACTGGATCGCGGCGCTTGGCTATGCGGGCTGGGAGGGCGGCCAGCTCGAGGAGGAGTTGACCCGCCACGGCTGGTTCGCCGCCGATGGCAGCGAGGCGATTCTGTTCGACACCCCGACCGACGAGCGCTGGGCCGCTGCGTTCAAGGCCGCCGGAGTCGACCCGCGGCTGCTGTCGAGCGAGACAGGGGCGGCGTGATAGACATATAAAGATTTCTTTATATTTGCTTTTGAGGGATGCCCCGGCTAGGGGCACCGCGTTCCTTTTCCACCGGAGAATGCCCACGTGGCCGACGCCCAGACCCTGACCCGCGACTATATCGTCAAGGACATCGCCCTTGCCGATTTCGGCCGCAAGGAAATCGAGATCGCCGAGACCGAGATGCCCGGCCTGATGGCGCTCCGCGAGGAATATGGCGCCTCCAAGCCCCTCAAGGGCGCGCGGATCACCGGTTCGCTGCACATGACGATCCAGACCGCGGTGCTGATCGAGACCCTGATCGCGCTCGGCGCCGAGGTCCGCTGGGCGAGCTGCAACATCTTTTCGACCCAGGACCATGCGGCCGCCGCGATCGCGGCGGGCGGGACCCCGGTGTTCGCGGTGAAGGGCGAGACGCTCGAGGAATATTGGGATTACGTCACCCGGATCTTCGACTGGGGGCAGGACAAGACCGCCAACATGATCCTAGACGACGGTGGCGACGCGACCATGTTCGCGCTGTGGGGCTATCGCGCCGAGAAGGGCGAGGAGCTGTTCACGCCCGGCAATGAGGAGGAGGAGATTTTCGTCGCCACCTTGAAGCGCTTCCTGGCCGAGCGGCCCGGCTATCTGACGAAGACGGTCGAGAACATCAAAGGCGTGTCCGAGGAAACGACGACGGGCGTCCACCGCCTCTACGAGCTGGCCAAGACCGGCAAGCTCCCGTTCCCGGCGATCAACGTCAACGACAGCGTCACCAAGTCGAAGTTCGACAACCTTTATGGCTGCAAGGAGAGCCTGGTCGACGCGATCCGCCGGGCGACAGACGTCATGCTTGCCGGCAAGGTCGCCTGCGTCGCCGGCTATGGCGACGTCGGCAAGGGCTCGGCCGCATCGCTCCGCAACGGCGGCGCCCGCGTGCTCGTCACCGAGATCGACCCGATCTGCGCGCTGCAGGCGGCGATGGAAGGCTATGAAGTGGTGACGATGGAGGATGCAGTCAAACGCGCCGACATCTTCGTCACCGCCACCGGCAACATGGACGTGATCACGCTCGACCACATGCGGGCGATGAAGAACATGGCGATCGTTTGCAACATCGGCCACTTCGACAGCGAGATCCAGATCGGCGCGCTCGCCAATTTCAAATGGACCGAGATCAAGCCGCAGGTCGACGAGGTCGAGTTCCCCGACGGCAAGAAGATCATCGTCCTGGCCAAGGGCCGCCTGGTCAATCTCGGCTGCGCCACCGGCCATCCGAGCTTCGTGATGAGCTCGAGCTTCACCAACCAGGTGCTCGCCCAGATCGAGCTGTGGACCAAGTCCGAGCAATATCAGAACGACGTTTACGTGCTTCCCAAGCACCTCGACGAAAAAGTGGCGCGTCTCCACCTCGACAAGCTCGGCGTGAAATTGACGACTCTGAACGACAGGCAGGCCGCCTATATCGGCGTATCGCCGGAAGGGCCGTTCAAGCCAGACCACTACCGCTACTGACCCGGCGGCGTTCGCAAGCCTTTCATTTCCTTCGTTCCTCGCTCTATGACTTGATCATGGGGCGAGGGGAGAACTGAGGCGTGAGCGAGCCTGCCACGACGATGATCGTCGCCGCGCTCGCCGCGCTGTGGATCCTGGTCGGCGTGGTCGTCTCGGTGATCGCCGCCCGTCGGCTGGGCGAGGCGAGGACCGTCATTTCGGCAGCGCGGTCGCTCAAGGACCTGCTCGAGCTGTCGCCCGCCCGCCCGCTCGTGGTTCGCCCCGATGGCACCGTCGAAGCGGATTCGCGGCTGCTGCGGGAACTTGGAATCGAGAAAGCGCCGAAAGCGCTGACGGGCCTTGCCGGCCAGGACCAAGGGCTCGCCGCGGAGGATGTCGAGCGCCTGGTCGAAACCGTCCGCGAGGCAGCCCTGACAGGAGAGCGCGTCCAGCTGCAGGCGCGGGTGTCGGGATCGGGGAGGGTCCTCGACATTCGGGGCGCCCCGGCGCCCGCCCCGGAACCCGCGGGGACGATGGTGCTGTGGTTCTTCGACGCGAGCATTGCTGAAAGCGAACGGCAGAGGCTGTCCCAGCGCTTGAGCCAGACCGAAGCCGCGCTCGACGCGCTGACCCGCCTGATCGAGGCCGCGCCATTTCCCATGTGGTACCGCGGGCCCGACCTCAGCCTCGGGCTCGTCAACAGCGCGTTCGTCCAGGCGGTCGAGGGCCGTGACGCCGCCGACGTCATCGCCAGGGCCAGCGAGCTTGTCAGCGACACCGAGGAGGCCAAGGCCGCCGCGCTCGAGGCGATCGAAAGCGGCAAGCCGCTGTCGCGCAAGCAGCCGGCGATTGTTCGGGGCGAGCGGCGGATGCTCCAGATCGTCAACGTCCCGCTGCCGACCGGTGCGGTCGCCGGTTTCGCGCTCGACGTTCAGGAGCTTGAGGACGCGCGGGTCGAGCTCGCGCGGCACGTCCAGTCCCAACGCGACCTCGTAGACCGGATGACTGCCGGAGCCGCGCAGTTCGATTCCGACCGCAACCTCAGTTTCTACAACCACCCGTTCGCTGCCATGGCGCAGATCGAGCCCGAATGGCTCAACGACAAACCCGAGTTCGACCGGGTCATCGAGCGGATGCGGGAGAACAACCGCCTTCCCGAGACGCGCGATTTTCCCAGCTGGAAGGCGGAGCGGCGGGACTGGTTCACAAGCCCCGAAGAAGTAATCGAGGAAGACTGGATGCTCCCGGGCGGCGACCATTGGCGGGTGGTCGCCCAGCCGCTTCCCGACGGCGGTTTGCGCCTGTTCCTCGAAGACCGGACGGAGCAAGTCCGCCTGGCGTCCGCGCGCGACACCCTACTTCGGGTCCGCTCGGCGACCTTCGACAATCTGTTCGAGGCGATCGGAGTCTTTTCGAGCGACGGCCGGCTTTACCTGTGGAACCGGCGTTTCAGCCAAGTGTGGGGCTTCGACGAGGATTGGCTAGCCGAGCGGCCGCGAGTCGACGAGATGGTCCCGGCCATGGCGGCCAAGCTCGTCGATCCGGCCGCGGCCGCCCAGATCCGTGAAATGGTAAGGAAGACGACCGCCGAGCGCGAACCGGCCAACGGGCGTCTCACGCTCACCGACGGCCGGCAGTTCGAGTTCGCGGCGGTGCCCCTGCCCGACGGAAACGCGCTTTTTACATTGGTCGACGTCACCGATTCGAGCCGGATCGAGTCCGCGCTTCGCGAGCGCGCGACCGCGCTGGAGCAGGCCGACCGGGTGAAGACCGACTTCGTCGCCAACATGAGCTACGAGCTCAGGACCCCGCTGACCTCGATCGGGGGCTTCGCCGAAATGCTCGCACAGGGCTATGCGGGCGAACTCGCTCCCGCGGCTTCCGACTATGTGCAGGCAATCCTCGAATCGGTCGAACGGCTGTCGAAGCTGATCGACGACGTCCTCGATCTCACCCAGGGCGACCAGATCGGCCTGGTGCTGGAGCGCGAGCGGGTGGACCTGGGCGGGCTGTGCCGAACTGCGATCGAAACGGTGAGGGTGCGCACCCGGGAGAAAGGACAGAAGCTGCAGTGCGAGATCGCCGAGTCGACGGGAATCGTCATCGGTGACGCGCGCCGGCTTCGCGAATCGGTCGAGCATGTCCTCGCCAATGCGATCGCTTACACGGACAGGGGTGGAAAGATCGCCCTCAAGGCCTGGGGCGACGAGGACCGGGCCGTGATACAGATCAGCGACAATGGCGCCGGCATCGCCAAGAAGGATCTTCCCCGCGTGTTCAACCGGTTCGACCGAATCGCGCACGACGGCGTCCGCGGCGAGGCGGCGCTCGGCCTCGGGCTGCCGCTCACCCGTCAGTTCATCGAGGCGCATGGCGGCAGGGTCGACCTGGTTTCCGCCAGGGGTAAGGGCACGACGGTGACTCTCACCATTCCGCGCGCGCCCGAATGATCCTAGAAAATGAAGCCGCGACCGAGGCTCTGGGCAGCAAGCTGACCCGGGCGATCCGGCCTGGAGACGTCATCACACTTTCGGGACCCCTCGGGGTCGGCAAGACCGCGCTCGCCCGGGCGCTCATTCGCGCGCTCGGCCACCAGGGCGAGGTGCCGAGTCCAAGCTTCGCGATCGTCCAGCCCTATGAGGAGCTGGAGCCGCCCGTCTGGCACGTCGACCTTTACCGTATCGAGGACTTCTCGGAGCTTGGCGAGCTCGGGCTCGACTCTGCTGGCCATGCGACACTCCTGGTCGAATGGCCGGAGCGCGCCGGTTCCTGGCCGGATGCGCTTCGGCTGATGATGGATTTCGGGCGTGACGGCGAGAGAATCTTGACAGCCGAGGTGCCGCCGTCATGGCAGGGACGATGGCCTCCGGCATGACACCCCCGGCGCACGCACAGGAATTCCTTGCCCGATGCGGCTGGGGGGGCGCCCGCATCGAGCCGCTTGCCGGCGACGCCTCGTTCCGCCGCTATTTTCGGGTAAGCGACGGCAATCGGACAGCCGTGCTGATGGACGCGCCGCCGCCGCACGAGGACGTGCGCCCCTTCGCCGCGGTCGCCGAATGGCTCCACTCGGTCGGGCTGAGCGCGCCGGAGATCATCGGCCGCGACGTCGAACGTGGGCTTCTGCTGCTCGACGATTTCGGCAGCTGGCGCCTGCGCGAAGTGGCCGACGAAGACCCGGCGCGCGAACTCGAGCTCTACGAGCTTGCGACCGACGTCCTCATCCACCTGCACAAACATGCACCCATGCCCGGCCTTCCGGTCCACGGTCTCGACCAGTGGCTCGAGGAGCTGGCGCTGTTCACCGACTGGTATTGCCCGGCGCTCGGCCTCGAAGTCGACGTCGACGGATACCGGGCGGCCTGGAGGGAAGCGCTGGAGCCGGTCGCTGCCGACGGGCTCGGGCCGGTCACCGTTCTTCGCGACTATCATGCCGAAAACGTGATGCTGGTCAGCGGCCGCGAGGGCGTGCGCCATTTCGGGCTTCTCGATTTCCAGGACGCGCTGATCGGCCATCCGGCCTATGACCTCGCCTCGGTTCTCGAAGACGCGCGGCGCGACGTGCCGCCGGAGATCGAGCGGGCGATGATCGACCGCTATGTCGCGGCGATGGGCAATGGCGGCGCGTTCGAGCGCGCCTATTGGGCGCTCGCGGCGCAGCGCAATACGCGCATCCTCGGGGTCTTCACCCGTCTGTGGAAGCGCGACAACAAACCGCACTACACGGCATTTCAGCCGCGCATGTGGGGCCTCCTAGAGCGCGACCTTGCAAGGCCCTCCCTCGAGCCGGTGCGGCGCTGGTTCGACTCCAACATCGCGCCGGAACATCGCGCCGCGCCCTGGGCGGAGGCCGCATGAAAGCGGTCAAGCAGGCGCTGCGGCTGAAAGCGGAAATCGACGCCGAGGTGCCGAAGACGGCGATGGTGCTTGCGGCCGGCCTGGGCAAAAGGATGCGGCCGCTGACCGCAACGCGCCCCAAGCCGCTGATCGAGGTGGCTGGAAAGCCGCTGCTCGACCATTTGTTCGAAAGGCTGCGCGCGGCCGGCGTCGAAAAGGCCGTGGTCAACGTCCATTACCTGGCCGACGCGGTTGAGGCGCATCTCGCCAAGCACGCGCACGGGCTCGACGTGACGATTTCCGACGAGCGGGGCCTGCTGCTCGAGACGGGCGGCGGTCTGGTCAAGGCGGCGCCATTGATCGATTGCGATCCCTTCCTCGTCGTCAACAGCGACAATCTGTGGATCGACGGGCCGGCGGACACGCTGCGGCTGCTCGCCTCGCAGTGGAATGGCGACAAGATGGATGCGCTCCTTCTCCTCGTCCCCCATGCCCGGGCGGAGAACCACAGCGGAATGGGCGACTTCCACATGGAGCGGACGGGCCGGCTCCGGCGCCGCGCGCGCAACCGCGTCGCGCCCTTCGTCTTTACCGGCATCCAGATGGTCTCGAAGCGTCTGCTTCGCGACGCGCCAGAAGGCCCCTTCTCCACGAACAAATTGTGGGACCGGGCGATCGCGGAGGGTCGTTGCTTCGGCGCCGTCCATCAGGGGCTGTGGTTCGATGTCGGGACCCCCACGTCGATCAAGGCGACGGAACTGATACTCGAGGATGCCTGAGCGGGCGGCCGAGACGCTGCGGCACCGCGCCGTCTTCAGCATTCCGCCCCATCGCTCGTTCTCGGATTCCCTTGTCGCCGGGCTGATCGCCAAATACGGGCGAGAGCCGCTGTCTCTCGCCAACGGCCGAATCCTGCTTCCCAACAACCGCGCGGTCCGAAGCATCACCGAGGCGTTCGTGCGGGCAAGCGGCGCTGGGCTCGTGCTTCCGCGGTTGGTGCCGGTCGGCGACCCCGAGCTGGAGGAAAGGATCGGCGGCGCCCTCGACCCGGCCGACCTCGACGAGCCGGTGTCGCCGGCCGTCGAGCCCCTCGAACGGCTGCTCGCCCTTGCCGAGCTGGTGCGCGCGGAAGGCGAATCGACGATCGAGGCCCTGCGCATGGCGGCCGACCTCGCGCGGACGATCGACGCGCTCTTGATCGAGGAAATCGACCCCGCGATGCTCGCCGAGGCCGCCGCCGATGCGCCGGATCTCGCCGGCCATTGGCAGGTGTCGCTCGACCGGCTTCGAGCGATCCTCGACCAATGGCCCGAACGGCTTCGCGCGATGGGCAGGATCGACCTTGCCCAGCGGCGCAACCTGCTCCTGCGCTGGCTTGCCAAGCGCTGGGCTTCAAGTCCGCCGCCGGGCTTCACGGTCGCCGCCGGAATCACGACGAGCGCGCCCGCTGTCGCTGCGCTTCTCGCTCGGATCGCGGCAATGCCCGAGGGCATGGTTGTCCTCCCCGGGCTCGCCCAACCCGGCTTCATGCCGGAGGAGGAATGGGACGCGCTTGGCCCAGGCGAGGAGAGCCGCGGCGAAGAAACCCATCCGCAATATCATCTCAAGCGCCTGCTCGACGAAATGGGGATCGCTCGCGAAGAGGTCAGGCTGTGGCCGAGGGTCGGCCTTACTGCTTCCTCGCCGCTCCGCACCCGGGCGATCGGCAACGCCATGGCGTCGGCGCGATTCTCGGACAAGTGGAGCGATCTCAAGCCGCGGGAGCGGCGGCTGAGCGGCATTCGCGCGGCGGTGCTGCCGGACTCGGCGGCCGAGGCGCAGGCGATCGCGCTCGCGGTCCGCGAGGCGCTGGAAACGCCCGAAAGAACGGTCGCGCTCGTCACTCCGGACCGGACGCTCGCGCGGCGGGTCGCGGCGCTGCTCGCGCGCTGGGGGATCGAGGCCGACGACAGCGCCGGCAAGCCGCTGTCCGAGCTGCCGCCGGGGACGCTCCTGCTCGGCATCGCCTCGGCGATCGCAGAGCAGCTCGCGCCCGTGCCCCTGCTTGCGCTGCTCAAGCATCCGCTGGTCGGTGGCGAGGGCGACGAACGCATCCGCTGGCTCGATGACGTCCGGCTCCTCGACGAGGGGCTGCGCGGACCGCGGCCGGCGCCCGGGCTGGCTGGCCTCGACCGGCATTTCGCCGAGCGGGACGATGCGGGCAAGCCGAGGGGCTGCCTTGCCGCCTGGAGGCGAATCCGGCCGCTGCTCGAACCTTTGGACGGGCAATTGGACTTGCCCGTTTCCGCTGGCGGTTTCGCCGCGCTCCTCGTTCGCTGCGCCGGGTCTCTCGCGGGCAACCGCGGCTGGCGCGGACAGGACGGCCGCTTGGCAGCGGAGCTCATGGCTGAGCTCGAATCGACGCAGCACGGCCGCGGCCTGCAGCTGGGAGCGGAGGATTCGGTAGCGTTCCTCGGCGAGTTGCTTGGGGCAAGCAGCCTTCGCCCGCCCTTCGGGGGGCATCCGCGGGTGTTCATCTGGGGGCTGCTCGAGGCGCGGCTTCAGCAAGCCGGCCTAATGATCCTCGGGGGGCTCAACGAGGGAAGCTGGCCGGCGCTCCCCCAGCCCGACCCCTGGCTCGCGCCGAAAATCCGGGCGAACCTGGGGCTTCCGGGGCTCGAATTCCGGATTGGCCTGTCGGCGCACGATTTCGCCGGAGCTCTCGGCGCTCGCGAGGTGCTGATAACGCGGGCGCGGCGCGACGGCCGCTCGCCGACCGTCGCCTCTCGCTTCCTGCTGCGGCTGGACGCGATCAGCGGCGGGTTGCCGCGCGACCACAGGCTCGAGCGGATCACCGCCGCGCTCGACGACCCCGGCCCCGCCCAGCCGGTGCGGCGTCCCGAGCCGCGCCCGCCGCTCGAGCAGCGGCCCGACCGGATCTCGGTCACGGCCGTCGACAGACTGAACGCTGATCCCTTCGCTTTCTATGCGCAGGCGATTCTCAAGCTGAGGCCGCTCGATCCGGTCGATGCCGACCATACGGCGGCGTGGAAGGGAAGCGCAGTCCACGAGGTGTTCGAGCAATGGCTCCGCGAGGACCAGTGCGACCCGGACAAGCTGAGGCCGCGCGCCGAGTCGCTGCTCGCGGGCGAGACGATCCACCCGATGCTTCGCGCTTTGTGGGCGCCGAGGCTGCTGGAGGCGATCGATTCGCTTGCCGCGCTGGAGCGGAAGAACCGGGAGTCGGGGCGCAGGCCGCTGGTGGCCGAGGCGAACGGGGAAGCGCCGCTCGCTGGGGTGACGGTGCACGGTCGGGTCGACCGAATCGACCGGCTGGCGGGCGGCGGGCTGGTCGTGATTGACTACAAGACCGGTGCTCCGCCGAGCACCAAGGCTGTGGAGAAGGGATTCGCGCTGCAGCTCGGCCTACTCGCACTCATTGCTCGCGCCGGTGGGTTCGAAGAGGCGCAAGGCGACCCGCAAGACTTCGAATATTGGTCGCTCGCCAAGCGGCTGCTCGACAAGAACCCGGTGCGGCCGGCGAAGGACATGGGGGCGGCGCAATTCCTTGCTCACGCCTATCGCCATTTCGCCGAAGCGGCCGAGAAATGGCTGACCGGGACGGAGCCGTTCCGGGCCAAGCCCAACCCGGCCTTTGCGCCCTATGAAGATTACGACCAGCTGATGCGGCTGGAGGAATGGTACGGCCGCGGATGAGCCGGTTACTTCCCTTTCGGCTTCTTCTTCACTGTGGACGCGTAGAGCAGCGCGGCGACGATTGCCGCCGAGCCGATTCCGACGGCCACGCCCGCTTTCACCAGCTTTTGCCGTCGCTCGTCGCTGGCCTTGTCGATTTCGTCGTCGCGTTCGCTCATGCGCCCCTCTCTATGGGCTTCAGCCGGGGTTTGGAAGCGTGAGCGCCCATCGCCAGGAGCTCAAGCCGCTGCGGACGACGCAGCTTGCCGCCTCCGACCCGCAGGTCCACGCAGCGGTCTCGGCCTCTGCCGGTACCGGCAAGACGCAGGTCCTGACCGCGCGCGTGCTTCGCTTGCTGCTTCAGGGCGCGCGGCCGGAATCGATCCTGTGCCTGACCTTCACCAAGGCCGCCGCGGCAGAAATGGCCAACCGCATCGGGACGCAGCTGGCAAGCTGGGTCAGGCTGAAACCAAGCGAGCTTGCGCGCGACCTGGAAAATATCGGCGAACCCGGCGACCCGCTGACCCAGCGCAAGGCGCGGCAGCTGTTCGCGCGCGTGCTCGATTGCCCGGGCGGGCTGAAAATCCAGACGATCCATGCTTTCGCCCAGTCGCTGCTTGCGGCCTTTCCAGTCGAAGCGGGGATCACGCCCGGCTTCCAGCCGATCGAGGGCAGGGCCGAGCAGGAGCTGGTGCGCCGCACCCTCGCTGACCTCGCCTCCCAGGCCGAGGCCGGCGGCGACACGCAGCTGATCAACGACCTCCAGTGCCTGAGCCGCCGCCTCGGGGAGACCGGAGCCATCGAGTATCTCGTCCAATGCAGCAAGCGGCACGAGGCGCTCGCCGCCTTCGGGCCGCGCGAGTCGATCGCGCCGCTGGTCCGGGACATCCTTGGCCTGCCGGAAGGATCGGTCGAGGAGTATCTCGCGGGCCACTGCGGCGACGATCGCTTCGACTGCGACCTGTTGCGCGCTGTGGCCGACGCAAATCGCCGTTGGGGAACGACAACCGGGGCGGGGATCGTCGAGAAAGTCGAGCGCTGGCTCGCGATGGAGCCGTCCGCGAGGGCCGAGGCGCTCCCCGAACTGGCGCTGGTCGTTTTCACGGGCGCGGGCGAGCTTCGCAAGGTCAGTGCAGGCCAACGTGAGGCGGACTGCGACTATGACTCGCACGCCGAGCGACTTGCGCAGGCGATCGCCGAGCTTCTTGCGGTTCAGGCGGGCGCCCGCCTTGCCGACGACATCGTCGCCGGGCTTCGCGCCGGCCAGGCCTTCGCTTCCGCCTACACGCGCGCCAAGCGCAGCGCCGGAGTCGCCGACTTCAACGACCTCATCGAATGGACTCGCGGCCTGCTGGCAAGGCCGGGGATGGGCGACTGGGTGCGCTACAAGCTCGACCGCCAGGTCGACCATGTGCTGGTCGACGAGGCGCAGGACACCAACGCGGCGCAGTGGGACATCATCGATCGACTCGTCGAGGAATATTTCAGCGGCTCGAGCGAAAGCGAGGAGCGCTGGCGGACCTTGTTCATGGTCGGCGACTTCAAGCAGTCGATCTACCGCTTCCAGGGCACCGACCCGGCGGAGTTCGAGGCGGCGCGGGCGAAGTACAAGGACCGCGCGCTTGCGCTCCTTGAAGCTCAGTCGGTTGATGAGGCGAGGCAGCGCGCACGCGATTTTCGCGACCTTTCGATCGACGCGAGCTTTCGGTCAGCCCAGCCGATTCTCGACGTCGTCGATCAGGTCATCCAGGAACTCGGCCACGAGGCGATCGGACTTCCCGAGCGGCCGCCCCGCCATGTCGCCCACCATAAAGACCGGCCGGGCGCGGTGGAGCTGTGGCCGCCGTTCGCGGTCGAGGAAGAGGACAGCGAGGCGGAGGGCGAGGAGCGCTGGATCGACGTCCGCGACCGCGCCTACGCGGAGGAGCTTGCGTCGCGGATCAAGGCGCTGGTCGACGACGCCCCGCTGTTAGGCTCGACCGAGCGCAAGCTGTCGCCGGGCGACATCTTGGTGCTGGTCCGGAGCCGCGGCGAACTGGCCTCGCTTATCGTCGCGCGCCTGTTCGCAAAGGGCGTGCCGGTTGCAGGCGTCGACCGTCTCCACCTGCACAGGCCGCTAGCGGTCCAGGACCTGCTCGCCGCGGTCCGCTTCGCCGTCCAGCCCGGCGACGACCTCAGCCTCGCGAGCATGCTCGTCTCGCCGCTGATCGGCTGGGACCAGGACCAGCTTCGTGATCTTGCCTACGGCCGAACGGTCAGCCTGTGGCGCGCGCTTCGGGAAAGAGCAGGGGAATCGGCATTGTTTGCCGAGGCGCACGCGACCCTTGCAGAGCTGCTCCGGATCGCGGACTTCGTGACCCCGTCGCGCTTCCTCGAGACAATCCTTACCGGACCGATGCAGGGCCGCCGCAAGCTCTATGCGCGCCTCGGCATGGCTTCGCGCGACCCGATCGACGAGTTGATGAACAGCGCCATCGAGTTCGAGCGCGACGAGATCCCGTCGCTCGACCGCTTCCTCGCCTGGTTCTCGCGCGGGGAAGCCGACGTCCAGCGCGACCCCGGGGCGCCCGTCAACGAGGTGCGGGTGATGACGGTCCATGGCGCCAAGGGCCTGCAGGCGCCGGTCGTCATTCTCGCCGATCCCACCGCCGATCCGAAAAAGCTCGGGCGGACCCCGATCAGCATCGAAATCGGCACCGGCCGGGCGGCGGGGGCGCCCTTGCTCCGACCGCGCAAGCAGGAGCGGCTGTCGCCTTTCGCGGAGCTGATGGACGAGGAAGAAACGCGCGCACTGCAGGAACATTGGCGGCTGCTCTATGTCGCGCTGACCCGGGCCGCGGACCGGCTGATCGTCGCCGGCGTCGCGCCGAAGGCGAAAAAGGACGGCTCCGACCCGCGCCCGGACAATTGCTGGCATCGCGCCGTCCACGCGGCGATGGCTACCCTTGGCGCGGAGCCTGTCACGGAGGGCGAGGCGGTCAAGCTCGTCTATCGCAAGGAACGGCCGATCCGGGCCAGGGCGCACAAGCCGATCGCCGTTTCGAAGATCGAAGTGCCCGCCTGGGCGAGCGCTCCGGCACCGCCGGAATCGCGGCCGCCGCGGCCGCTTGCGCCATCCGCGCTCGCCGAGGATCGCGAGAGCCTGCCGCCTACTCCGGAACAGCGCGCCGCCGCCGAACGCGGAATCATGATCCATTCGCTGCTTGAGCGGCTGCCCGCGGTCGAGCCTGAAAAGCGCGAGCAAGCGGCGCTGCGCTGGCTCGAACATTCGGCCGGGGTCGGCGAGGCGGAAAGGCGCGAGGAGCTGGCGGCGATGGCCTGCGCCTTGATCGCCGACGAGCGGTTTGACGCGCTGTTCGGTCCAGGCTCGCTCGGCGAAGCGCCGATTGCCGCGACCTTGCCCGACGGCCGGGTGATCGCCGGCACGGTCGACCGGCTCCTGGTCGAAGCCGACAGGGTGATGGTCGTCGACTACAAGACCGGGCGCGCTCCGGACTTCAGCGACGCGATTCCCGAGGCGCACCGGTTGCAGATGGACGCCTATGCGCAGGCGCTTTCGGTGATTTTCCCGGGCCGCAGCGTGCAGGCGGCCCTGCTTTACACGGCGAACGGCCGTTACTTCGAGCTTTAGCGGTTGAGACCCGCGTTCGCGTTGCCCATATGGCGGCGACCCACCCAAAGGAGACTTCGCCCATGGCCACCAAGACCGTCACCGACCAGAATTTCGCGACCGACGTGCTGGGCGCCCCGGGGCCGGTCCTCGTCGACTTCTGGGCCGAGTGGTGCGGGCCGTGCCGGATGATCGCGCCGGCGCTTGAGGAAATTGCCAACGAACTTGGCGACAAGGTGACGGTGGCCAAGCTCAACATCGACGAGAATCCCGACACGCCGGCTCGTTACGGCGTGCGCGGAATCCCGACGATGCTCTTGTTCAAGGACGGCCAGCCGGTCGCCCAGAAGGTCGGCGCCGCCCCGCGCAGCCAGATCCAGCAATGGCTCGAGGGCAACCTCTAGGATTCAGCGAGGAGGTTCGGTCCCTTCCAACCCGCGCGTGCCGGGCCTGAACTTCTCGTGCCTCGGCAGGGAATCGCCCGGCTCGAACCAGCCGATCCGGCTCGACCAGAAGATATGATAGCCAGGGGTAACGGCTTCTGGAGCGTCGAGGGTCGCGACGCTGAAGTCGAGCGTTTCCGGCTGGTGATCGACCTTCATCAGCAAGGGCGTCCCGCACTCGCCGCAAAATTCGCGGTGGCCGAATCTCGACGAGGCGACCTGGTGGACCTTGTCGGCCCCCTTCGTCCAGACGAGATGCTCGACGGGCACGGTCGCGAACACCATGGCCGGCGCGCCGCTGTTGAGCTGGCAGGTCCGGCAATGGCACCAGCCGCAATCGAACGGCTCGCTTTTTAGCTCGTAACGCACCGCTTCGCAGAGGCATCCGCCGGTCAGACCCATGCATTCATCTCCGTTTGACTAAGGCAGGCGCCGTTCCTACATCGCCGCCGCAACGCCCGCGCGCGGGCGAGGTACGTCGCCGTTCCATCGCGCGCCGAGGGCTTTTAAGGGAATTCCATGTTCGCCGCACTGGCCAAGAGCATCTTCGGATCGGCAAACGACCGCTATGTCCGGAGCCTCGGCAAATATGTCGACGCGATCAACGCGCTCGAACCGTCGACCGAGGCCCTTAGCGACGACGAGCTTCGTGGCCAGACCGAGTGGTTCAAGCAGCGCCTGGCAAACGGCGAAAGGCTCGACGATCTGCTGCCAGAAGCCTTCGCTACCGTGCGCGAGGCCGCCAAGAGGACTCTTGGCCAGCGCCATTATGACGTCCAGCTGATCGGCGGCATCGCGCTTCACCGCGGCGAGATCGCCGAGATGAAGACCGGCGAAGGCAAGACCCTGGTCGCAACGCTCGCCGTTTATCTCAACGCGCTGACCGGCAAGGGCGTCCATGTCGTCACGGTCAACGACTATCTCGCCCGCCGCGACGCCGACTGGATGGGCCAGATCTATTCGTTCCTCGGCATGTCGGTGGGCGTGATCGTCCCCAACCTGACCGACGAGCAACGCCGTGCCGCCTATGCGGCCGACATCACCTATGGAACGAACAACGAGTTCGGGTTCGATTACCTGCGCGACAACATGAAATATTCGCGCGCGGCGATGGTGCAGCGGCCGTTCAATTTCGCGATCGTCGACGAAGTGGACTCGATCCTCATCGACGAGGCCCGGACCCCGCTCATCATCTCGGGCCCGACGGACGACAAGTCGGATCTCTACATGGCGGTCGATCAGGTGGTGAAGAGTTTCACCGCCGACGACTACGAAAAAGACGAGAAGATGCGCTCCGTCGTGCTGACCGAGGACGGCACCGAGAAAGCGGAGCGGATGCTGGAAGAGGCGGAACTGATCGAGGGCCGCAACCTCTACGACATCGTCAACACGCAGGTTGTGCACCACCTCAACCAGGCGCTGAAGGCCAACGTCTTGTTCAAGAAGGACATCGATTACATCGTCAAGGACGGGAAAGTCGTCATCATCGACGAGTTCACTGGCCGGATGATGGAAGGGCGGCGCTGGTCGGACGGGTTGCACCAGGCGGTCGAGGCCAAGGAAGGCGTCTACATCGAGCCGGAGAACCAGACGCTCGCGTCGATCACCTTCCAGAATTATTTCCGGATGTACCCGAAGCTCGCGGGGATGACCGGCACGGCAATGACCGAGGCGCCGGAATTCTTCGACATCTACAAGATGAACGTCGTCGCGATCCCGACCAACGTCCCGGTCCAGCGGATCGACGAGGACGACGAGTTCTACAAGAACATCAACGACAAGTTCACCGCCATCGCCAAGGAAATCAAAGCTAAGCAGGAAAAGGGCCAGCCTGTCCTGGTCGGCACCATCTCGATCGAGAAGTCGGAGATGCTGTCCGAATATCTGGACAAGGAAGGCATCCGGCACTCGGTCCTCAATGCCCGTTTCCACGAGCAGGAGGCGCATATCGTCGCCCAGGCCGGTCGCCTCGGAGCAGTGACGATCGCGACCAACATGGCCGGCCGCGGCACCGACATCCAGCTCGGCGGCAACATCGACTTCCGGATCGCCGACGAACTTAGCGATCTGCCCGAAGGTCCGGAGCGCGACGCCGCGATCGAGCGCATCCGCGCCGAGGTCGCCGAGGAAAAGCAGAAAGTCATCGAGGCGGGCGGCCTCTACGTTCTCGGCACGGAGCGCCACGAAAGCCGCCGCATCGACAACCAGCTTCGCGGCCGCTCAGGACGCCAGGGCGACCCCGGGCTGTCGCGATTCTACCTCAGCCTCGACGACGATTTGCTGCGGATTTTCGGCCCGCAGACAATGTTCGCGCGGCTGATGAACAAGAATCTTGAGGACGGCGAGGCCATCGTCAGCCCCTGGATCTCCAAGGCGATCGAGACCGCCCAGAAGAAGGTCGAAGCGCGCAACTACGACATCCGCAAGCAGGTCGTAGAATTCGACGACGTGATGAACGACCAGCGCAAGGTCATCTACGAGCAGCGCTCCGACATCATGGATGCCGAAAGCGTCGCCGACGTCATCGCCGACATGCGGACCGAGACCGTCGCCTCTCTGGTGATGGCGCACTGCCCGCCCGGGAGCTTCCCGGAGCAGTGGGACGTCGCGGGCTTCAAGGAAAGCGTCGACGAGATTCTCGGGCTGCAGCCGCCGATCGACGAGTGGCTCGAGGAAGAAGCGGTCGAGCAGGAGATGCTGATCGAGCGGCTTCAGAAGCTGGCCGACGACCACATGGCCGAAAAGGTCGGCGAAGTTGACCCGGAGCGCTGGAACGAGGTCGAAAAGAGCATCCTCCTGCAGACGCTCGACCACCACTGGAAGGAGCATCTGGCGACGCTCGACGCGCTGCGGCAGGTGATTCACCTCAGGAGCTACGCGCAGAAGAAGCCGATCGACGAGTACAAGCAGGAGGCGTTCCTGCTGTTCGAACGGCTTCTGATCGCGATCCGCGAGGAGGTCACGCGGGTGCTGATGAAGGCCAACGTGCAGATCGAGGCCGCTCCGCCGCCGCCGCTTCCCGATTTCATCACGCAGCACATCGACCCGTTCTCCGGCGACGACGACACGGCCGACATTGACGCGGCTAGCGGCGCGATCCTGTCGAACGTGCCGCCGCCAGGACTCCGGCCCGACCTGTCGCAGGCCGCCGGCGGGGTTGGAACGGTCACCGAGCCAGTCAGCCGCAACGCTCCGTGTCCCTGCGGCTCGGGCAAGAAGTACAAGCATTGCCACGGCCAGCTGGCCTAGTCCGGGAGGCGGCCGCGACCGCCGCTGCACCGAGCCGGCAGCAGGTCCGGCTCGCTTATCGCCCGGAAGAAGAAGCGATTGCCGCCGAGCGCGTCCGCCAGGCCCGGATGGAGCCGGCCGAGATCACGGAAGCTGCTTCGATCGCCAGGACTCTGATCAAGGCGGTTCGCTCGCACAAGCCGTCCGGCCTCGATGCCTTCCTTCATACCTACGACCTTGGCAGCGACGAGGGCATAGCTCTGATGTGCCTCGCTGAAGCGCTGCTGCGGATTCCCGACGCCCACACGGCTGACGAGCTGATCGCCGACAAGCTGTCGAAGCCCGACTGGGCCGAGAAGCTCGGCGATTCCGATTCCGCTTTCGTCAACGCGGCGACCTTTTCGCTACTTCTGACGGGCAAGGTGCTGGAAAGCGCGAACGACCGGTCGGACAATTGGCGCGCCGCCCTCGGCCGCGCCGTCGGCCGCCTCGGCGAGCCTGTCATCCGCACCGCCGTCGACCAGGCAATGCGCATCCTCGGTCGGCAATTCGTCTTCGGCCGGACGATCGACGAGGCGCTGAAGCGCGCCGCGCCCGAGCGACGCCAGGGCGTAAGCCACAGCTTCGACATGCTAGGCGAAGCGGCCCGGACGTTCCCGGACGCGGAGCGCTACGCCGAGGCCTATCGCAACGCGATCGACCGGATTGCGGCGGAAGCAAAGGGCGGGTTCGAACGCTCGCCGGGGATTTCGGTCAAGCTGTCGGCGCTTCATCCGCGCTACGAATGGAGCCATGCCGAGGAGGCCAAGGCCCGTATCCTGCCGGTCCTTCGCGAGCTCGCCGCCAAGGCCAGCGCCGCGGACGTCCATCTGACCATCGACGCGGAGGAGGCCGACCGGCTTGAGCTGCAGATGGACCTGTTCGAGGCGCTGGCCACGGACGATTCGCTGTTCGCCAACGGATGGGGCGGGCTCGGGATCGCGGTCCAGGCCTATCAGAAGCGCGCGCTTCCCTTGTGCGAATGGGCGGTCGAGCTGGCCCGCGCCAACGGCCGCGGCTTCATGATCCGGCTGGTCAAGGGCGCCTATTGGGACACGGAAATCAAGGCCGCGCAGGTCGCCGGCCTGTTCGACTATCCGGTGTTCACCCGCAAGGTGGCGACCGACGTCTCCTACCTCGCCTGCGCGAAGGTGCTGCTCGGCGCAGGCGAGCTCGTCTATCCCGCCTTTGCGACCCACAACGCCAATACGATCGCCCAGGTAAAGGCGCTCGCCCACGGCAAGCGCTTCGAGTTCCAGCGCCTGCACGGAATGGGCGAGGCGCTATACGAGGAGCTGGGCAAGCTCGAAAAGGCGGTCGGCGACCCGGCGACTCCGGTCCGGATCTACGCGCCGGTCGGAAGCCACAAGGAACTGCTCGCCTATCTCGTCCGGCGCCTGCTCGAAAACGGCGCGAATTCGTCGTTCGTGAACCGGCTCGCCAACGAGGAATATTCGCATGAGCAACTGGTCAGCGATCCGGTCGCCGACCTCGCGGCGCTGAAGCCCAAGCGCAATCCGCTGATCCCGCTGCCGCGCGAAATTTTCGGGCCGCAGCGGCGCAACAGCGCTGGAGTCGACCTCTCCGACCCCTTGGTGCGTGAACCGCTTCTTGCCCGGCTGAAGGCGCTCGAGACGCGTAGCTGGAGCGCAAAGCCGACCCTGGGGAAGGGAGTTGGGCGCCCAATCACCTCGCCCTACGACCATCGAATCGAAGTCGGCACGGTATTCGAGGCCAGCGCCGCCGAGGTCGATCGCATGGTTCGCGCCGGCCATGTCGCGCAGCTTGCCTGGGACGCGCTCGGCGGCGAAGCCCGCGCCAAGCTGCTCGAACGCACCGCCGATCTCTACGAGGAGCATCGCGAGGAGCTCTTCTCGCTGTGCATTCGCGAGGCCGGGAAGACACTTGTGGACGCCGTCCTCGAGGTGCGCGAGGCGGTCGATTTCCTCCGCTACTACGCGTCCGAAGCGCGACGTCAGTTTACCAGGCCACTGCCCCTGCCTGGCCCGACCGGCGAGCAGAATGAGCTGCGGCTCCATGGCCGAGGAGTCTTTGCCAGCATTTCGCCATGGAATTTTCCGCTGGCGATCTTCACGGGCCTGGTCTCGGCTCCGCTGGCCGCGGGCAATGCCGTAATCGCAAAGCCCGCCGGGCAAACGCCCCTGATCGGCGCGCTGGCGGTCGAGCTGATGCATCGGGCCGGGATTCCCAAGGATGTCGTCCAGCTTGCACCCGGATCAGGCAGGGTGGTCGGCGGAACGCTGACCGCACATCCGCTGCTCGCCGGTGTCGTTTTCACCGGCTCGACCGAAACCGCGCGCATGATCAACCGCACGCTGGCGGAGCGCGACGGTCCGATCATCCCGTTCATCGCAGAAACGGGCGGGCAGAATGCGATGATCGTCGACAGCTCGGCGCTCCCCGAGCAGGTGACCCGCGACGTGATCTCGTCGGCATTCCAGAGTACGGGCCAGCGCTGTTCGGCGCTACGCGTGCTGTTCGTCCAGGACGATGTCGCCGACACGATGCTCGAGATGATTGGGGGCGCGATGCAGGCGCTGAACGTCGGCGACCCACGGGACATCGCTACTGACGTCGGCCCAGTGATCGACTCCGACGCGAAGAAGGCGCTCGACACGCATCTCGAATGGCTCGACGCGCATGCCAGGAAGCTGTGCCGGCTCGAGCTCCCGGCCGAGGCGAAGCACGGCTGCTTCGTCGCGCCGGCGATGTACGAGATCCGGTCGCTAAAGCAGCTCAATCGCGAGAATTTCGGACCGATCCTGCATGTCGTGCGGTTCGAAGCGGAGAAGCTCGGCGAAGTTGTCGCCGACATCAACGCGACGGGCTATGGACTGACACTCGGCCTGCAAAGCCGGATCGACACCACGCGTGACTTCGTCGAGCAGAACGCGCGGGTCGGCAATTTCTACGTCAACCGCAACCAGATCGGCGCGGTGGTCGAAAGCCAGCCGTTCGGCGGCGAGGGCCTGTCGGGAACCGGCCCGAAGGCGGGCGGGCCGCATTATGTCGCCCGCTTCGCGACCGAGCGCGTGACCTGCATCGACACCACCGCGGCCGGCGGCAACGCCACGCTGATGGCGGCGCTCGAGGGCTAGGCGGCCGGCTCTCCGCCCGATCTCGGCACCGCGACCGCCAGCCAGACCAGGCTCAAGACCAGGGTCGCGGTTCCGGCCGCCAGCCAGGCGGCGCCCGGCGCGAGCAATCCAAGCGGCCCGAACGCCGCGAACATCACTGTGACGAAAAGCAGGTTGGCGATCACTGCGGTCGCCAGAGGCCGTGACGGCTTGCCGATCGCGTAGAGCGTTGCATCGACCGCGAACACCGAAACGCTAAGGCTCGTTGCGAGGGAGATGAGGACGAGCAGCGCGTGCGCGCCTTCGAACGCCTTACCGAAAATGAGCCCGATGCCCGGCCGGCCCGCGACCAGCAGCACGAGCGTCACGAGCAAGCTCAGGGCTGCTGCCGTCGTGCCCGCATTTCGCACCAGCTTTCGGACCCGCTGCCATGCGTTCTCGGCGGCCAGCCTTGCAATGTCGGGGTAGACCGCCTGGTTAATGAGATCGATCGGCTTGGCGAGCCCCGACCCAAGCTCCTGCGCGACCTTCATCAACCCGGCGCTTTGCGGGCCAAGGACCATGCCCACCGAGAACGTTGCGATATGCCCGGGCAAGAAGATCAGCGAGGAGTGCAGGTTCGACAGCATAGCGAAGCGGATCATCCCGGGATTGCCTTCGCGCAGTCTTCTGAAATCGAAGGTCATCCCTCCGAGGAGGTGCCGGCGACGGGCCTCGCGGACGGCGAGCCAGAAAGCGACGAGCACCCCGGCTAGCCCGGCAATCAGCCACATCACTACCCACCCCATCAGGCCGGCGCCAGTCACGGCCAGCACTACAGCGCCGGCCAGACGGGCAAGCGGAGTTACGGTCACGTGCCGGGCGAGCAGGTCGAACCGGCCGAACAGGCGAAGCAGTCCCTTGGGAGTCGCCAGCGCGATCGTCACCGGTAGCAGCGCCAGCAGCCGCCAGGCATCCGTCTGCCGCGCCGTCCAGCTCGCCCGTTCGGCGATGATGGGCGCAAGCAGCAGCGCCGCCGCCACCGCCGCCGCTGCCGCCGCCAGGTCCAGAAGCACGCCCAGCTTGACCATCCGCTGGAACGCCGGACGGTCGGCGGAATTGAGGTGCAGGACCCCGTAGCGGACGATCGCCTGGTTCGACTGGAAGGTGGCGAGCACGATCAGCAGCTGGATTCCGGCGAGCATCACCGACAGGTTGCCGAAATCGGTCAGGCCGAGGCTCCGGGCGGCGATCGCGAAAGTGGCAAGCTGCATCAGCCCGGCGGCGGCCTTGCCGGTCAGCAGCAGTCCGGCATTGCGAAGCGCGCGGCGAAGCACGCCTCTAGGCGCTCCTGGCGGGGAGCCTTCCGGTTCAGAGATTGGAGACGACCTTGAGCTGCGGGCCCGCGCTCGCCTCCGGTTCGTCTAAGCGCGCGCTGATCCGCTCGCTCGTCCGAAGGGCCAGCGCCATCAGCGTCAGGGTCGGGTTGGCCCAGCCGGACGTCGTGAACAGCGAGCTTCCCGCGGCATAGAGATTGTGCACGCCGAAGACATTGCCGAAGCCGTCGGTGACTCCGTTGCGCGCACTGTCCGCCATCCGCGTCGTGCCCATGTGATGATAGCCGCCGATCGGATGGGCGCTGATCAGCGGGTCGGTGTGCCAGCGCTCGGCGTCGTCCCTGAGCCAAGGCGCGGGCTCGACCCGGCCCAGCCCGAGGCGCTCGCACTCGCTTCCGAACAGCGCGACGAGGCCCGCTACCGAGCTCTTGTCGAGTTCCGTCATCTTCCAGTCGAGCCGCACCCGCGGGGTGCCGAGCGGATCGCGGTCTTGCGACAAGGTGACCCGGCTGTCGGGATTGGGCGCCTGCTCGGCCCGAACGAGCAAAGCAAGGTCGAGCAAGCCCAGCCGATGCATGAGCCACGGGCGAAGCGGATCGATGATCATCTGCGCCGAGGTCACGAGGGATTTTGCCCGGCGCCAGGCGGCGCGGGTCAGGTGCCTGGGCGCAAGGTCGTGCTTGGCCTTGTTGTAGAGCCGCATCGCGGCGAAGGGCCGCGAGCCCTCGGGCTGCCGCGGCGCGAGCGTCAGCGAACTGTTGAGGATTCCAAGCCGCTCCTGCTGCTCACGGCCGGCCGTGACCAGCGCCGCGACACGCTGCCGGCCGACGCGGTGGCTTCGACCGAAAGCCTTGATCAGGCCCCAGGTGGCGGTCGCAACCAGCCGCCCCCCGCGCGTATGCGGGTGTTCCATGAAGAAACGGCCGACGAGGTCGTGGCCATTGCCGACCCCGGCCGGGGCATGGCGGTTTGAGGCGAGGAGCAGCCGCGCGTTCTCGATCCCGCCGGCGGCCAGCACGAACGCCCGCGCCCTCACGCGCACATCGCGGCCGTCGGGTGTCCTGACCATCACCATCTCGACCGCGCTACCGTCCGGCCGGGTGACGATTTCGCCGACGGTCGCGTGGGTTACGATCAGGCAATTGGGGTTGTTGCGCAGGTCGGCGCACGAGCCGAAGCCGAAGCGGTCTGAATGGCTGTCGAAACCCCAGTAGCGCAGGCTGATTCGCGCTTCGTCGAAGCGCGGAAGCTGGACCCGCTTGCCCAGCGGCTCGGGTCCGTGATGCGGCGGCTCCAGGCCGAGCATGCTCCATGCCGTCCGGTAATAGGGCTGAAGCTCCTCGTAGCGGATCGGCCAGCCGGAATAGGGGACCCAGGAGCGCGGCTCGAAATCGATCGGGTCGAGCTCGGCGACGCGGCCCCCCCAGATCGCCGCGGTCCCGCCGAAGAAACGCAGCCGCGCATGTTCGAGCCTGTAATAAGGTTGCCCGACGGATTCGCCGGCGTTGAGCGCGGAAGTTTCGTCCTCATAGTCGGTGCCGCCGGATTCGATCAGGGTCACGTGCCGCCCGAGCTCTAGCAGGCGGCGCGCGGCGGTGATTCCCGCCGGGCCGGCGCCGATGACGCACACTTCGCCCTGAAGGTCGGAAAGGTCGGTGGTGGCAAGGTCGAGGTGCATCGCGACCGCGCAGGTTAGCGCGTTCGTTCCGGCTTTTGCAGCCGTCGAAGCGGAGAAGGGGCAGCTCGTTGCGGCTCGGCAACAGTGCGCGGCAAGGAGATGGCTCCCCGGGCCTGATTCGAACAGGCGACCATTCGATTAACAGTCGAACGCTCTACCGCTGAGCTACCGGGGAACACCTCTGTCGAAGCGTGGCGGCTAGATAGCGAAGCCCGCTCCAAAGACAAGGCTTCAGGTGAGGAATTGCTCCATCGCGATCCGCTCGTCGAGCGCATGTTCGGGATCGAACAGCAAAGTGAGCGATCGCTTGCGGTCCAGGGTCACGTCGACCTGGGCGACGTCGCGGACCTCGAACTGGTCGGCAACCGCCGAAACTGGCCGGTTTTCGGGATCGAGCACGCGAAAGCAAATGCTCGTGTCATCGGGCAGGATTGCGCCCGACCAGCGACGCGGCCGGAACGGACTGATCGCGGTCAGGGCCAGCATTTTCGCCTGCAGCGGGAGGATCGGCCCCCCGGCCGAGAGATTGTAGGCGGTCGAACCCGCGGGAGTCGCCACCAGCACACCGTCGCAGGCGAGCTCGGGAATCGCGACTCGCCCGTTGACCGAAACCTCGATCTTGGCGGTCTGCCGCGTCTCGCGGAGCAGCGAGACCTCGTTGATCGCGGCGTGGGTGAAGATTTTCCCGCCGACCGTCCGGGCGTTCATTTCGAGCGGCGCGACGCGGATCGCCTTGGCCCCTTCGATCCGTTCCGCCAGGCCCTCGACCCGCCATTCGTTCATCAGGAAGCCGACGGTACCCCGGTTCATCCCGAACACCGGCCTCGGATCGCCTCGTTCGAGCATGCCATGCAGCGTGTGCAGCATGAAGCCATCGCCGCCGAGCGCGACCAAGGTCTGGGCCGAATCCTCGTCGGCCCAGCTGTAGCGGCGGCGAAGCTTCGCTTCCGCGTCCCGAGCCGCGTCCCGGTGCGACGACAGCAGGCCGATCCCGAGCGACTTGAGATCGGCCTTGCCGGACCCTGTCGGGCTTGAAGCGTCGTTCGGGCTCAGTGGCTTACTCCAAGATGCGCCATGTCCTGCCAAACATAAGCAGTTTCGGGCCCAGCGCCTAATCGGTCAGGCCGGTTCCAGCGGGCGCTCGCGTTCCCCCGCTGCGGCCACGCGGGCGAGGCCGAGCGAAACCTGAAGCGCGCCGTTAAGGCGATCTGCCGGAGTGGGCCAATTGCGCGAAACGGACAGTTTGCTGTCCGGCCTGAGCTTCGCTGCGCCCTTCAGCCGCTCGATATAGGCGAGGAGCCCCGCCAGGTCGGGAAAGCCGCCCTCGGCAAAGGTGATGACCGCGCCCCTGGCGCCGACGTCGAGCTTGGCGATCATCGCTTTCTTGGCGTGCAGCTTGGTCTCGACGATCCTGAGCAAGTTCGATGTCTCTTCGGGAAGCGGCCCGAAGCGGTCGATCAGCTCGGCCGCGAACTCCTCGATCGCAGCCTTGTCCTCTAGGTCGCCGAGCCTCCGGTACAATCCCATCCTGAGGTCGAGGTCGGGGACGTAATGCTCCGGGATGAGGATCGGCGCATCGACGCTGATCTGGGGCGAGAAGTCCTCGCGGCGCGCGATTCCACCCGATTTCATCTCCACGATCGCTTCCTCGAGCATCGATTGGTAGAGCTCGAAACCGACCTCCTTGATGTGCCCGGATTGCTCGTCGCCGAGCAGGTTGCCCGCGCCGCGGATGTCGAGATCGTGGCTGGCGAGCTGGAAACCGGCGCCGAGGCTGTCGAGGTCGGCGAGCACCTGCAGCCGTTTGGCGGCGGTATCAGTGATCAACCGGTCGGCGGGAGTCGTCAGATAAGCATAGGCGCGGACCTTCGCCCGGCCGACCCGCCCGCGCAGCTGGTAAAGCTGGGCCAGGCCGAAGCGATCGGCGCGATGGACTATGAGGGTATTGGCGCTCGGGATGTCGAGCCCGCTTTCGACGATGCTGGTCGACAGCAGCACGTCATATTTCCGGTCGTAGAAGGCGCTCATACGCTCTTCGACCTGGGACGCGCTCATCTGGCCGTGGGCGGTGACGAAATTCACTTCAGGGACATGCTCGCGCAGCCAGTCTTCGAGGTCGGGAAGATCCTTGATCCTTGGCGCGACGAAGAAACTCTGCCCGCCGCGGTAATGCTCGCGCAGCAAAGCCTCGCGGATCACGACGCCGTCCCACGGGGTCACGTAGGTGCGGATCGCGAGCCGGTCGACCGGCGGAGTCTGAATCACGCTCAATTCGCGAAGCCCGCTCATCGCCATCTGCAGCGTCCGCGGGATCGGCGTTGCGGTCAGAGTCAGCACATGGACGTCGGCCCGGAGCGCCTTCAGCCTTTCCTTGTGGGTAACCCCGAAATGCTGCTCCTCGTCGACGATGACCAGCCCGAGCTTCCTGAACTTCAGCCCCTTGGCGAGAAGCGCATGGGTGCCGATGACGATGTCCACTGTCCCTTTCTCGAGGCCTTCCTTCGTTTTCTTTGCCTCGGCCGCCGGGACCAGTCGCGACAGCCGCCCGACCTCGACCGGGAAACCGTGGAGCCGCTCGACGAAGTTCGAATAATGCTGCCTCGCCAGCAAGGTGGTCGGACAGATCAGCGCCACCTGCATACCCGACATGGCGACGACGAAAGCGGCGCGCAGAGCGACCTCGGTCTTGCCGAAGCCGACGTCGCCGCACACCAGGCGGTCCATCGGGGCGGCCTCCTCCATGTCGGCCTTCACCTCCTCGATGGCCTTCAGCTGGTCGGGCGTCTCGACGTAGGGGAACCCCTGCTCCAGCTCGTGCTGCCAGGGCGTGTCGGGGTCGAAGGCGTGCCCCGTGCTGGTGACCCGGCGCCGGTAGAGCACGATCAGCTCCTGGGCGATCTCCCGCACGGCCGAGCGCACCCTGGCCTTGCTGCGCTGCCAGTCGACGCCGCCCAGCTTGTGCAGGGACGGGGCCTCGCCGCCGGTGTAGGGGCGCACCAGGTCGATCTGGTCCGACGGCACGTACAGGCGGTCGCCGCCGCGGTACTCGAGGAGCAGGTAGTCCCGCTCGGCGCCGCCCATCGAGCTCTTCACCATCCCGCCGTAGCGGGCCACGCCGTGGCTGTGGTGGACGACGTAGTCGCCGGGCGCCAGGTCGTCGAAGAAGCCCTCGGTGGCACGGGGCCGGGCCCGGGGGCGGCGATGGGGGCGGCGGCGCCCGGTGACGTCGCTCTCGCCCAGCACGGCCAGCTTCACCGACGGCAGCACGAAGCCCCGCTCCAGCGGCGCCACCACCACCTCCACGCCGCCCACCGCCTCGTCGCGGAGGCGGGTCGTGATGCGGGCGGCGGTACCCTCGCCGTCGGCCGCGATCACCACGCGGAAGCCGTCGCCCACCAGGTCGGTGAGCTGCTTGGCCAGGCGGGAGCCGTCGCCCACGACGGGGTCCCAGCCGGTGGCGACGACGGCCGGCGTGTCGGGCCCCTCGGCCACGCTGGTGACCGACCACACCGGCGCCCTGGTGTGGGCGAGCAGGCGGTCGAACGGCAGGTGCAGCTGAGGGAACGCCCGCTCGCCGGCGCCCCAGGTGCCGGCCAGCGTGCCGGCCAGGGCCGCCTCCTCGTCGAGCAGGTCCGCCGCCCGGTCCCGCATGCGGCGGGGCTCCACGAGGAGGACCTGGGCGTCGGGGCCGATCAGGTCGGGCAGCAGGTGCTCGCCCTCGGTGAGCCACGGCAGCCACGACTCCATGCCGTCGAACACCAGCCCCTCGGCAAGGCGCTCCCACTGCTCGCGGCCCCACGGCTCGGCGCCCACCAGCCGCGCCGCCCGCTCGCGCACCTCCGGCGTGGGGAGCAGCTCGCGGCAGGCGAAGATCTCCACCTGCGCCACGTCGTGCGTGGAGCGCTGGTCGGCCACCGCGAACTCGGTGAGGCGGTCCACCTCGTCGCCCCACAGGTCGATGCGCACGGGGACGTCGGCGGTGGACGGGAACACGTCGACGATGGAGCCCCGTACCGCCACCTCGCCCCGGTGCTCCACCTGGTACTCCCGGCGGTAGCCGGCGCCGACCAGGCGGGCCACCAGCTCCTCCGGGTCGACCTGGTCGCCGGGCGCCAGCACCTCCGGCTCGGCCTCCTCCACGTGGGGGCCGAGGCGCTGCACGAGGGCCTTCACCGGGGCGACGAGGACCCGCGGCATCCGCTCCGGGTTGCGGAGGTGCCACATGGTGCGCAGGCGCCGCCCCATGGTCTCCACGCTCGGGCTCACCCGCTCGAACGGCAGCGTCTCCCAGGCGGGGAACGTGTCGACGTGGTCCTCGCCCAGGAAGGCCCGCACGTCGTGGGCCAGGCGCTCGGCGTCGGTGCCAGTCGGCATGGCCACCACCAGCGGGTGGCGACCCGTCATCTGGGCCAGCCCCGCCACCGTGAACGCCCGCGCCGGCTCGGGCACGGCCAGCACGGCCGCGCCCCGTCCCGCCATCGCCGTCAGGGTGGGATCGGCGCGCAGCAGCGACGGAAGCGACCTGAGGCTCACCTGTTCAAGGCTATGGCGCCCGCCGGGCTATCCCGGGCGCCGCGTCGGGCCGGCGCGCGCTCAGGCAGGGGCGGTGTTGAAGCGGTTCATGGCGGGGGCGGCGCCCTCGGCCAGGATCGTCTCGACCGCGTCGGCCGCGTCCTCGATGGCCACCGCCAGCAGCTCGCGCTCCGCCTTGCCCGGGGCCCGCAGCACGTGGTCGACGCCCTCGCGCCGCCCCGGCGGCTTGCCGATGCCGATGCGGACGCGGCAGAAGGCGTCGCTGTGCAGGTGGGCCTTTATCGACTTCAGGCCGTTGTGGCCGGCCAGGCCGCCGCCCACCTTGACCCGGATGCGGCCCACGGGCAGGTCGAGCTCGTCGTGCACGACGACCAGCCGGGTGAGGTCGTCCTCGATGCCGAAGCGGCGGACCAGGGGTGCCACCGCCATGCCCGACTCGTTCATGTAGGTCTGCGGGAAGGCGAGGGCCAGGCGGCGCCCGTCGACCCGCACCTCGTCGACCAGGGCCCGCTCACGCCCCTTGCGCAGCCTCCCGCCGTGGCGGCGGGCCAGCAGGGCGACCACGTCGGCCCCCGCGTTGTGACGGGTGCCGGCGTACTGCTCGCCCGGGTTGCCGAGGCCGACGGCCAGGAGGTCCGCAGGGGTGCCGGTGCGGGGGCCGGCCAGGTGCTAGCCCTCGCCGCCCTCGGCCGGGGCCGTGGCCCCGCCCTCGCCGGCCTCCTCGCCGGCCTCGCCAGCCTCCTCGCCGGCCTCGGCGGCCGCCTCGAGCTCGGCCTCGGTGAGCAGGGCGGCCTCGGTGACCTGCGGCGGCTGGGCCACGACGATGGCGACGTCGGGGTCGACCTCGGTGCTGACCCCGTCGGGGAGCGCCACGTCACCCACCCGGACCGTGTCGCCGATCACCATCTTGGCGATGTCGACCTCGATCCCGTGGGGGATCCTCGCCGGCGTGGCGTGGACCGTGAGGCTGAACAGCTGCTGCTCGATCACGCCGTCCGCCCGGTGCACGGCGTCGGCCTCGCCGACCAGCGTGAGCGGCACGTCGGCCGCCATCACCTCGTCGCGGCGGACGACCTGGAAGTCGACGTGGACCACGGTGTGGCGCACCGGGTGCCGCTGGAGCTCGCGCGCCATCGTGAGGTGCGACGTGCCGTCCACCTCGATG